>JAAYKB010000143.1 GCA_012522615.1 Clostridiales bacterium | reverse complement strand
TATAATAGTTGCTTTTAAGAAATCTGTCGGACTCAGCATAGAATGCGTGCGCGTATCGAATGTTGCCTCAAAATAATATGGATACCCTATTGACACAGTTTATTGTCACGCTATAATGAAACATAGAATGTGCCAAAACTAATTTAATACCCTAATGAGACAGCCGTCGGAGAAGAATGTGAATTATGGAATATAATATCTATCCGCGAAGTAATAGAATCTATAGCGGTGCAGATCGAAAAATTGGGATTACCATTGAAGGTGAAGATTACATTGTTAAATTCAGAAGGAAAACCGAATTTGGAACGAGAAATAATCATATTTCTGAGTATGTAGGCTGCAGAATTATTGGAAGTTTTGGCATGAAAGTCCAAGAGGTTTACCTCGGAACATACAACGGGGAAGAAGTGGCTGTCATAAAAGATTTTGTCGATAAGGGTCAGCAATTTGTGGCGTTCAATGATGTCGGCGAGAGCAGCATTGAAGAGGATCGGAGCAGATTCCAATACTCTTACGATGATATTACAGAAATACTTCGCGCGAATAATAAGCTCAACGATCCGACAGAAACGGTTCGTCAGTTTTGGAATGTTTATATCCTTGACGCGCTTCTGGGTAACTTTGACAGACACGGCGGCAACTGGGGATTCCTAAAAGAGAATAATGTTTACACGATTGCCCCGGTTTTTGACAATGGATCCTGCCTGTTTCCAAATATGACCGATGAGGACGAGATGAAAAAAATCATGGACAGCGAAGAGAAAACCAACGAACGAGTGTATACGTTTCCCACTTCTCAAATTCTGTTGGATGGAAAGAAAAGTTCCTACTACGATGTAATCAACAGCCTCGCTTATCCTGAATGCAACCATGCGCTAAAGAGAATATATATGCGCTTTGACCGCAACAAAATTGAAAACATCGTCGAGAATACGGAATTTATAAGCGATGTCCAAAAGAAGTTTTACAAACATATGTTGCGGTATCGTTTTCAGTTGATACTCGAAGAATCTTACGAAAGGTTGATCGAAAGTGAAAAAACATGTAACGAAGGCGACCATATTTGCGGTTGATCAATTAAGCGATAAATATCCGGTCTGCTGCCTTGAGCAAATTTATTATGAAGACGATACGTTCGAATACATTTTTAAACCGAACTACAGCGTCATTAGTTTGCTTGCCAGTGAAGTCTTTCAGGGGATTCCCGGACTTAATCTGGAGCTCAGAAAAGAGCGCTACGTTCGGAAAGATAGAATCCCGACTTTTATTTACGAGCGAACTCCGCAGAAAAACCGGGAGGATCTGTGGGAACTGCTCGAAGAAGTGGGTATGGATACCTTCAACCATCTGGAATGGCTGATCCGCACGGATAAGACCTACACCGGAGATCATTTGATTGCTGAAGCATATCAGAAGCCGCGGGTCCACCGGAGTCCGGCTGCAGCGCATTGCGGCGATCGGTTTATCCTTAAGGACATCAAAAGTATTTCCACCGATAATTATGCGTTAATCAAATTTCTGCACGATGTTACGATACAGGGCGCCACCCTAGAAGCAGATGATTTTACGATTGACGATGACAATCGCAAAACGATATTTGCTCTGATTCATCCGCTGTACGAAAATGAAATTATGAAGAGAAAGGCAACGCAAAAGATTGGTATAAACAAGGCGAAGAAGGCCGGAAAATATACAGGCCGTAAGAAAATACATGTTTCAATTCCGCTGCTGCACGAAGTCATCCAACGGCGTGATCGCGGTGAACTTACGTTAGAGGAGGCAATGAATGAATTAGGAATACAATCCAAAAGCACGTTTTATCGCAGAGTCAGAGAGTTTAAGGAAAAGCATTCTATGGAATGATGCTGCGACGGCGCGGTGTCCAGGCTTCAGATGCATCCAGTGCTTTGAGCGAAAAGTCCAAATCTTCTGAAAACCTGTCTAATCCATAAAATATGCGCAGGGCAGTGCCGTCGCAGAATGCTGTGTGTTTAAAGAACCCCGCTCTGCTGAGTGCAGACAAAACGATTTCTTGGACTACTTCTTTAATTAGGAGGGTCCGTAGATAATTGAAGCAAGATAGTGGCCGGGCGTGTTTCTGTCGGTTTCGTACAATCCCCGGATAATCGGTATGAGCTCCCCGCGGTCAACCATTCTCCGTATCTTTGATGCCGGGTTTGCATAATCCTTTAATTCTTTTTTAGAATGCTTGTAGTTTTAATCATATTTTCTCCACTTAATGCAATGTTAGTGCATTAAGTGGAGAAAACCAAGTGCTGTTTGCATTTTGTTCGGGATGCAGGATGACGAGCGGATTTGTTTCGGCCATTCGGTTGAGAGCTCCTGAAAAAGACGGTGTCAGCTTCGACACCGCCTGGGCTGGGTTTGTGAAACCGGTGTCGCACTATGTAGTTGGAGTTTGAAAACAGAGGGTGAATGGGAAAATCAAAATACCGGCGCTCGGCGCGGGTTGCCGGGCTCCGGTATTTACTATTGCTATATAAGCTATTTGGCGAGCGTTTTGATTTCTTCGATATCGACTATTTGGCAAGCGTTTTGATTTCTTCTTCGGAGAGGCCTGTAATGCTTAGTGATGAGGCGAGGCCTACACTATATTATTGTGCGTTGGAGTTTTTCGATCTCGTTTAGAAGTTCTGGTATAAAGTCAACGAGCACGTCCCAGACAATGTTAAGCTTAATTCCTTCATAATCGTGGATTATTCTATTCCTCATCCCTTTCATTTTATGCCAGGGGATATGGCTATTAGCCTCTATAAATTCGGGGTTCAGGCGAGTTACCAATTCTCCAATTTGGCTTAAGGCAAAAACGCAAGCAGATACAGTTTTAAGGTCATCAGAAAATTCGTCAAACGTCATGTCTTCTCTAAAGCAATCGGCTTGTTGTG
>JAAYKB010000142.1 GCA_012522615.1 Clostridiales bacterium | reverse complement strand
CAGGAAATGTTTGAATATATCACCCTTGTGGACAAGGATGTACGTCAGAATTATTACGGAAAGATTAACGAGGACAAGCTGCGGGAGGCGCTGGCAAAGGGCTATATCAGCGGAATAGGCGACCCCTACGCCGCCTATTTTACAGCCGAGCAATACAAAAAAGAGATGGATCGGCTTGCCGGAAAATGGACGGGGCTCGGACTAGAAATAGAGAAGCTTGACGGTTCTGTCGTGATTTCGGCGGTTCACAAAAATTCGGCAGCAAACAAGGCCGGTTTGCAAAAGGGCGATATTATATCACATCTTGACAGCATAGAAGTTAAACCGGATGATTTTCCGCAGATAAAATCAAAGCTTGAAAGCGCCCAAAAGGTCAAACTGACCGTAATCCGCGGCAAGGACTCTATTGCTTTTGAAATATCAACCAGCAGTTATACCTTAACCAGTGTTGAAAGCCGTATGATCGGCTCAACCGGCTTTATAAGAATATCAGCATTTTACGGCAACACGCCCGACCAGTTCAAGGATGCCTATACAGCTCTTGAATCTCAGGGTGCCGAAAACTATATCTTTGATATACGCTATAACAGGGGCGGAAGCCTGAAAGCGGTCGGCGAGGTCATCAACTATCTCATTCCGCGCGGAACATATGCCCACAGCATATCTCCCGATGAATCTTCCGAACTGGTTTCCACAGGCGCGTATGAGATTACCAAACCGTCCGTAACTATTGTCAACAGGAAGACGGAGGGCGAGGCGGAACTTTTTGCGGGAGTTATGCAGGAATTTAAAAAAACAATAGTATTAGGCGAAAAAACCTTTGGGCGCGGTATGGTTCAGAAGTACTTCAGCCTTGCCGCGGAAGGAGCTGCAATCAAGTTTTCTGTTTCATCCCTGTCTCTCGCGGGAGGCGGCTTGATTGAAGGCATCGGAATCACGCCCAGTGTCGAATCGATATTGCCGTCCGAGCTTGAAAGCAGATTTGCCTTCCTTACCGAGGAAAACGACCCGCAGATTATAGACGCCATGACAACCCTAAAAGGCGGTGCAGTCAGCAACACCTCAACAACCACCGTAACAACCACAACTACAACCGCAACCACGACTACAACCGAGAAAGCATCATAAATATATAAATTTCTTAAGTTCCGTCGGTTTTGTATCGGCGGAATTTTGCTGTTTTGAATGTTTTTAGCGCGTCCTTTTCGTGTCAACCGTATGCCCGTGATAAGGTAACGAAAAAATTTTTAAAATTTCTAAAAAAATCATACCCCTCACTAGCACCTCACTACCCGGATCGTGATAATATACAGCCGAAGGATAAACAAATTCCGGATAATAAATACCATTAATAGTTTCATGGCGCAGATTTATAAAAACAAAAAAGAACCTTGCGGTTTGATTGCAATAATCAGGAAAATCGTGTATTATAAATTAATCATGTGACAAACAACTCAGGGGTGCATACATAAATGTCAATTGCAGAATTATTCAAAAAGAAAAAAATCGTATACTCATTTGAGATATTTCCGCCCAAGAGAACAAGCCCGATTGATACAATTTACAGCACCCTCGATCAGCTTGAGGGACTTCATCCCGATTTTATAAGCGTTACCTACGGAGCGGGAGGAAACCCTGCCGACAGTTCTACCTGCGATATCGCTTCGATTGTTAAGAATAAATACAATATCGAGCCGCTTGCCCACCTGACCTGTGTCAACAACAGCCGCGATGATATTCTGGAAATTCTGGGTAAGCTGAAGGAGCGAGGGATAATGAATATAATGGCGCTTCGCGGCGATAAGCGTCCCGACATTCCTCCCAAAACCGATTTTCGATATGCAAGCGAGCTGGTTGAATTTATACGCAGTCAGGGCGGCTTTCATGTATCGGGTGCCTGTTACCCGCACGGCCATCCCGAAAGCGAAACCCTGGTGGACGACGTGCTGAACCTGCGCAAAAAGGTGGATGCGGGCGCGGAGCACCTTATTTCTCAGTTGTTTTTCGATAATTCAGTCTTTTACTCATTCTTGGAGAGGGCGCGTATTGCCGGAATCAATGTCCCGATTGAAGCGGGAATCATGCCGGTACTCAACAAAAATCAGATTGAGCGGATGGTGTCGCTGTCGGCCGCCAACCTGCCCGCAAAGTTTACCAAGATGATAAGCAGATACGAGCATAACCCCGAGGCGCTGCGCGATGCGGGGATTGCCTATGCGGTTGACCAGATTGTCGATCTTATTGCAAACGGCGTACAAGGCATACACCTTTACACCATGAACAACCCGCTGGTGGCGCGCAGAATCAGTGAAAGCATTGCATCCCTTATTTCCGCATAGATAAGAAAGGGGTTTTCCCTTTGAACATACATTCACTGATGCTCTTCCGCCCCGCAAAGCCCCTTGAGATAAACCGCTCCGAGGTTTTGCGTTACATCGGATATGGTGCAAACCGACCCGACCAGTTAATCTTGTCATTGGTGGAAGACTGTGACGACCGGCTTGCCGCCGCAATAGAACCCAAATGCGTATATATTACGCTGCCGATTAAGGTTAAGGATGATTGTGTAATTCCGAACGGCTGTGAGCTGCGGTTGTCCGGTTTTGATATAGCGGCCCATCTAAAAGGCTGCGATACCGCCGTGTTTATGGCGGCAACCCTGTCGGAGCAGGCGGACAGACTAATCAGGCAGTCGGCAGCACTAGATATGACCGCCGGACTTATCATGGACGGTTGTGCCACCGCCGCCGTGGAGCAGCTTTGCGACGACTTTGAGGCGATGTTAAGGCGGCAATACCCGAACAGCTTTTTAAGGCCGAGGTTCAGCCCGGGATACGGCGACCTTCCGGTAGAAATACAAAGAGAGTTTCTGGAGCTTTTGGACGCTCCGAGAAAAATCGGGCTGTGTGCAACCGACTCATGTATGCTGACTCCGAGGAAATCCGTCACCGCCGTGATAGGAATCGGAAATGAATCGAATGCAGCTTGTAAAACCGGATGTGACGCATGCCAAAAAAGAGAAAGCTGTGTATTCAAGAGTTAAGTAGTAAGAACTTATCAAAGGAGTATTGAATTATGGACTTTAAAAACCTTTTAAATAAACCGTTTGTGGTTCTGGATGGCGCTATGGGCACCATGCTCCAAAATCAGGGTATGTCTCTCGGCTCGCTGCCCGAGCTTTTGAATCTGACACATCCGGAACGAATCACGGCAATACATCGCGCATATATAGAGAGCGGCGCCGATATTATCTATACCAACACCATCGGCGCAAACCGCTGCAAGCTTGAGAGAAGCGGGTTTACGGTTGATGAGGTGGTAAGCGCGGGTGTCCGCGCCGCAAAGCGGGCGACCGAGGGAACAGAATGTCTTGTTGCCCTTGATATCGGTTCGACAGGTCAGATGCTCGAGCCGGCGGGCAGTCTTTCCTTTGATGAGGCTAGCGAGATTTTTGCCGAACAGGTCAGAGCAGGCGTAAAGGCGGGCGCGGATTTGATTGTTCTGGAAACCCTGACCGATCTCGGAGAGGCGCGTGCGGCCGTGCTGGCGGCTAAGGAAAACAGCAGCCTTCCGGTTATCTGCACCATGACATTCGAGAAAACCCGCCGCACCTTTACAGGCTGCAGAATATCTTCAATGGCGCTGACTTTGGAGGGGCTTGGAATAGATGCAATCGGTATAAACTGTTCGCTCGGGCCCGACGAACTTGCCCATTTGGTTGAGGAACTGGCACGGTGGACAACCCTTCCCATTATAGTCAAGCCCAACGCGGGTCTGCCCGACCCATGCAGCGGGGAATACAGCATATCTCCCGAAAGGTTTGCCGAACATATTGGAAAGCTGGTTCCGCTCGGTATTAAGATTGTGGGCGGATGCTGCGGGACAACCCCCGAAACAATCACGGCAATCAAAACGGTACTTGAATCTACCCGGCCGGTGCAAATATCCCCCGAGATTCCCGCGGCGGTATGCAGCGCTACCAAAACCGTGTCCATCGACCGTGTCCGGATTATAGGGGAACGTATCAATCCGACCGGCAAAAGGCTTTTCAGAGAAGCCCTTTTACGTCAGGATGTTGACTATATAATCGATCAGGCTCTGCAGCAGACCGAAGCCGGCGCCGATATTCTTGATGTCAATGTCGGGAT
>JAAYKB010000141.1 GCA_012522615.1 Clostridiales bacterium | reverse complement strand
CCGGTTGTTGTAATGGAACCTGTAAAGGGCGGACTTCTCGCCTCTCTTCCGGACGATATATCCCATAAGCTGAAAGAGAACAAGCCGGACGCTTCGGTTGCTTCATGGGCTTTGAGGTGGGTTGCCAATCTGCCTAATGTCAAGGTCGTCCTGAGCGGTATGTCAAGCCGTGAACAGTTAGAGGACAACTTAAAAACATTTAATGTGTTTAAGCCTCTTGATTTGCATGAGCAAAACATAATAGAAGATATTTCGAAAACGCTGAAAAGCAGGGTGAACAACGGATGTACAGGCTGCAACTATTGTATGCCCTGCCCTAAAGGGGTAGATATCCCCTATAATTTTCGGATATGGAACAATTACGGTATCTATCAAAACAGGAATTCTGCTTTGCAGCAATGGGAAAATGAGATACCCGACAATCAAAAAGCGGCAAATTGTGTTTCATGCGGCTTGTGCGAGAAGGTCTGCCCACAGAAAATTGAGATTAGAAACGACCTTAAGCGTCTGCAAAAAGAGTTTGAAAGGCTTTAATAATGAGAAAAAACAACGACAATATTTCAATAAATACAGTAAGTGCGAGAAAAATTTCTGTCGGCGGGCTCTTTATTGCACTATCGGTATTACTGCCGCAGGTGTTTCATCTGATGGGAGGCCCACAGGCCGGGCGGCTGTTTCTTCCGATGCACCTGCCGGTGCTTTTCGGAGGGTTTATCCTCGGGCCTGTACACGGCCTGCTTATCGGGGCGGTTTCGCCGCTTATCAACTCAATCCTCACCGGAATGCCCATGCTTGACAGAATGCCATTCATGATGGCAGAGCTTGCCGCGTACGGATTTGTAAGCGGGCTGTTCTACCGGTCGCTCCGATTTCGCAGAAAAAGGTTTGGGACGCTAATATCGCTGGTTTCTGCAATGTTGGCAGGCAGGCTGATTTTCGCGGCCACTGTCTTTGTTACGGCGGATTTGCTTAACCTGTCGGCACTGGGTACAGCATATGTTATCGAATCGGTCGGCAAGGGTATCATCGGAATTGTCCTGCAGCTTTTGCTGATACCCTCGATGCTTTATATTCTTGAGAGGACCGGATACTATGGCAAGATTACTGGAGAAGGCAAAGGATACACTGCATAACGGCGGGTTTTCCATTGTTGTACTGAATCAGAACAATGAATATGTCTCGTCGGAGTCGGGAATCTCCGCCTTGCTTTTGCTTCTAAAGGATAAGCCCGACATGCTGCGCGGCGCCTCGGTTGCCGATAAGGTGGTCGGCAAAGCGGCTGCCATGCTGATGGTATATGGCTGTGTAGCCGAGGTTTACGCGGGGATTGTCAGTCGGCACGCCATGTCTGTGTTCGAGAGGGCAGGTCTTACCTTACATTATGACAGGCTGGTCCCCCATATTATCAATAGGGCGGGCACCGGAATATGCCCGATGGAAAAAAAGGTTCTCTTGATGGATGACCCCGCCGAATGCTTCAAAGCTTTATCTGATACTTAATAGCAAAGTGATAATAAATAGAAAGGTTGATCGTAATGCTGAAAGGTATACCCTCGCTCCTCTCACCCGAGCTGCTAAAAATAATGATGGAGATGGGGCACGGCGACGAGTTGGTGCTCGGGGATGGGAATTTTCCGGCTGCCAGTTGCGCCCAGCGTTTGATAAGACTTGACGGGCACGGTGTGCCTGAAATCCTAGATGCAATATTAAGTCTTTTTCCGCTTGATACATATGTGGACGCCCCGGTCGCTGTGATGCAGGTGGCCGACAGCGATCCTACCGTTCCTGTTATATGGGATGAATACAGGCGTATAATCGCCAAGCACCAGCCTGCGAAAATCCAGGAGATCGAGCGTTTTGCCTTCTATGACAGGGCAAGGAAATCCTATGCAATCATAGCCACAGGCGAAACCGCCTTATATGCTAATATCATATTAAAAAAAGGCGTTGTAAAGGAATAATACTACAAAGAATCCCGTCTTTGATTGAATCAAAGACGGGATTTGGTATAATTGATAGAACGCTCTATTCTCTCAACTTCACCGTTTCTTCCTGTATTCCGTTGGGGTCATTCCGCAATGCTTTAAAAAAACCTTGCTGAAATAGTTCTGGTCGGAATAGCCGCAGCTTTCGGAAATCTCTTTGACCGTTTTTTCGGTATTACTAAGTAACCTTTTTGCTGTTTGCATGCGGACATGGGTCAGATATTCGATAATACCGACGCCGTAATTTGCCTTAAATGCCGTCATAATGCTGGTGCGGCTGCAAAAGAAGTTAAGGCATATGGTTTCAATCGTGATGTTTTCGAAATAGTGACTGTCAAGGTAGTCCTTAATCCTATCGGTGATGTCCGATTTGTTGAGGTGAAATCGGTTGCTGAGCGTAATATACTGGGCACAGATATCGAGGATTTTCATACAGGACAGGATCTTATCCCTGTCGCACACATGGACGGCGTCTACGGCACGGACAATCGCCTCTTTATCAGAGATAAGCCGGGTTGCGTTTTTAATTAAGGTTTCCTTGCTGCCCTTGCTTTTGTCTATCGACTGCCCCATCATCAGGTATCCGACGACCTTGCCGAGTATGTATAAAGGCGCCACCGCCTCATAAAGTCCTAAACAGCATTTGTAAAGATAAACCTCAGGGTTTGCGCTGACATGCTCGAATGCCCGCCGATCGTTTTCATGGCAGCTGCACCGTCCTTCTTCACAGCTTTGGATAAGACTGCAAAATGGGGAAATTTCTTTCGGGTAGGCCTCGATTTCACGGAATTTCGTATCATGGATGGAAATCCGGAAACCGGAGATGTTATGCAATTCGCGAAGAACCGATAGCATTTCAAGCCTGTCGTCCTGAACCATGTTTCTACATCACCTTGTCGTTATATAGAATTATAGTGTTGTTTGAACAATATTACTAAGCACAGCACTATTTTACATAGATATTAAAAGGATTGCAAGATATAATTTATCTATAATAGAAAAACATCTGCAATGACATCTCGATTCGGAGGTTTTTATATGAACAAGACATTAGTAATTATGGCTGCGGGAATGGGTAGCAGATACGGCGGTCTAAAGCAGGTTGACAAGGTCGGGCCGAGCGGCGAGATAATCATGGACTATTCAATATATGACGCGCGAAGAGCCGGATTTAATAAGGTGGTTTTTATCATCAAGGAGGAAAACGACGCCTTGTTTCGCGAGGTTATCGGTAACCGGATAGCCGAATTTATGGATGTTTCTTATGTATATCAGAGAATTGACAATCTTCCGGACGGCTTCACCGTCCCCGAGGGCAGGATTAAGCCGTGGGGAACCGCACACGCCGTTATGAGCTGTATCGGTACGGTGACCGACCCGTTTATTGTCATAAACGCCGATGATTTTTACGGACAGCAGGCCTTTCAAAGACTCTCCGAATGGATGGATACTGCCGACTTTAACAGCCGACCTGTCGAATACTGCATGGCGGGATACATATTGGAAAATACCCTGACCGAAAACGGTCATGTAGCAAGAGGAATATGTAGCGTCGGTGAGGACGGAATCCTTATCGACGTAAACGAGCGGACCAAAATTATGAAGAGGAACGGTAGGATTCAATACACCGAGGATGACATCAACTGGATTGACCTAGACGGAAAAAGCATTGTATCCATGAACTGCTGGTGCTTCCCTCCATCCTTCCTGCACGAGATTTCAGTAAGGTTCAGGGGCTTTCTTGAGGCTAACCGTGAAAACATCCTAAAAGCCGAATTCTTCCTGCCCTTTGTTGTAAAGGACATGATTGCACAAGGCGAATGCAGGGTAAGGGTTCTCGAAACCGGCGACCGCTGGTTTGGCGTTACCTACCGCGAGGATAAGGACGCGGTTGTAAGGGCGATTGCACAAAAGGTGGCTCTTGGCGAATACCCCGCCAACCTTTGGAAGTGATAAATAAACTATAATTTTTGAAAGGTTGGTATAGAAATGCCGGAAATTATGCCAATAGTCACACAGTTCATTGACGATGATTTATATTTGCACTCGATTCCCTATGGGGAGGGGCATATAAACGATACATTTTCCGTTTGCTTTCAAAAGCCCGACCTCAATATCTACCGCATGATTTTACAGCGCATCAACCATAATGTGTTCAAAGACCCGGTCGGTCTGATGAATAATATATATGGCGTTACCGAGTTTTTGAAGAAAAAGATTGCCGCGGCTGGCGGGGACGTCATGCGGGAAACCCTAACGGTAATTCCCACAAAGAGCGGACAGCTTTTTTATCTTGACCAAAACGGAAACTACTGGCGGATGTATGTTTTTGTTGAGAACACCGTTACATACCAGACTTGCCGGAATGCCGAGGATTTTTATAACTGCGGTTATTCCTTCGGTGAATTTCAGCGTCTTCTTGCGGATTATGATACCGACAAGCTCATAGAAACCATACCCGACTTTCATCATACGGTAAAACGCTTCGAGGCTTTGAAGGATGCCGTAAAAAACGACAAAGTCGGAAGGGTTGCGGGTGTCGAGAAGGAAATACAGTTTGCTTTTGCACGCGAAAAGGACGCCGGGGCTATAATAAATCTTCTCGGATCGGAGGAAATGCCCTACAGGGTTACCCACAACGACACCAAGCTTAACAATATTCTTATAGACAGGACCACCGGAAAGGGCATATGCATTATTGATCTCGATACTGTTATGCCGGGCGCCGCCAGTTTTGATTTCGGCGACAGCATAAGGTTTGGCGCCAGCACGGCCGCCGAGGATGAAACCAATCTTGACAAGGTTTCAATGAGCCTTGAGCTTTTTGAAGTATTTGCAAAAGGTTATCTCAGCGTAGCCAAGGAGTTTCTGACCAGAACCGAAGCCGAGAGTTTGGCAATCGGTTCAAAAATAATGACCTTTGAATGCGGCATACGTTTTCTGACCGACTATCTCAACGGGGATACCTATTTCAAAATCCATCGAGAGCATCACAATCTGGACAGATGCCGAACACAATTCAAGTTGGTTGAGGATATGGAACAAAAAATGGATAAAATGAAGTCTATCGTTAGGAAGTATCTTTAAAAACAACTTCAAAGGGGAATGCAGCAATGAGAATTATTAAAGCATCGGACTATAACGAGATGAGCCGATGTGCAGCCAATATTATAGCGGCACAGATTACGTTGAAGCCCGATTCCGTGCTTGGACTGGCGACAGGCTCGACCCCGATAGGGACGTACAAGCTTCTTGTTAAAGGCTATCAACAGGGCAATCTTGATTTTTCAAAGGTGAAATCGGTTAATCTTGACGAATATTGCGGTCTCGACGGCAGTCACGACCAGAGCTACCGCTATTTTATGAACACCAATCTGTTCAACCACGTCAATATTGATATGGCCAATACAAATGTGCCAAACGGTATCGCAACTGATTTAGAGCAGGAATGCAAACGCTATGACAGGTTGATAGAGGAACTGGGCGGCGTGGATTTACAGCTTCTCGGAATCGGGCATAACGGTCATATCGGATTTAACGAGCCAAACGAATTCTTTGATAAAACGACCCATGTGGTTGATCTCAAGCAGTCGACAATAGATGCAAATTCCCGCTTTTTTGAGAAAATCGAGGACGTGCCCAAACGGGCTAGCACCATGGGTATAAAGTCAATTATGTCTGCAAAAAAAGTTCTTCTTGTAGCGGGTGCCGACAAAAAGGATATTATTGAGCGCGCACTGTTCGGTCCAATAACCCCACAGGTTCCTGCCTCTGTATTGCAGTTTCATAACGATCTCATCGTGGTTGTCAGCGAAAAATAAAGATTTATTAACTGAAAGGATTGATATTTTATGAAGTTTAACAAGCCCGCGGCAGAATTGTTTATTCCGGACGGTGCAAAGGATGAGGAGGCACTCAGCCGGACCACAGATTTATGTATTGCCGCCCACCAGGACGATATTGAAATCATGGCGTTTGGTCCTGCGGTAAAATGCTACGGTCTTGCCGATAAATGGTTTACCGGCGTGGTTGTGACCGACGGAGCGGGTTCGCCTAGAAGCGGTAT
>JAAYKB010000140.1 GCA_012522615.1 Clostridiales bacterium | reverse complement strand
TAACAATAAATGTCAAGTTTTGTCCTTTTATCGCCTCATCTTTCGAACAACAAACATGTTATATATTCTATCATAGAACATGCGCATAATCAAGCACCGAGCGCGTGCCAAACGTAGTATTAATGTATTTTATAGAATATTTTCACCCAAGCCGTCTAAAGCCCGAAAATCGCAACCGTTGTAATATTCAGAGCAAAAATGTACAGCCTATGATAAATAGAGGCATATAAAGTCAGACTATGGATTTCTATGCCCTTTGCGGGCATAAAACCGGAAAGGACAAGGATCTTTATATGAAAGAGGTATCTTATATTATACTGACCTCGCTCGGCTCTGTTATCGCCCTTTTTATCCTGACAAAAATAATCGGAAACCACCAGATGTCACAGCTCAGTATGTTTGATTATATAAACGGCATAACCATCGGCTCGATCGCCGCCGAGATGGCAACCTCGCTTGAAAAATTCACAAAACCCCTCACGGCCATGATCGTCTATGCAGCCATGTCGGTTCTGTTTGCCTTCGCGTCCAGAAAATCGCTGCCGCTGCGCCGCATCCTTGAGGGTGAAACCCTGATTCTATATGACGACGGCAGGCTTTTCAGAAAAAATCTTTCACGGGCAAAGATGGATGTAAGCGAGTTTCTTACCGAGTGCCGCAGCAAGGGCTATTTTAATCTTGCAAACATCCAGACCGCGCTGCTTGAACCGAACGGCAAAATCAGCATCCTGCCGGCGGCAGCGAATCGACCCATTACGCCGCAGGATATGAACCTCTCCCCCGAACAGGAAAAGCCGGCGGTCAATGTTGTTCTTGACGGAAAAATATTGCATGCCAACCTGAGATATACGGGCAATGATGAGATATGGCTTCAAAAGCAGCTTGCGGCACAGGGGGTGCACGAGCTCAAAAATATTTTTCTCGCCACCTGCGACGGCAAGAACAACCTCAGCGTTTATCTGCGTATCGACAGCCCCGCCTCGGCCTCACTCTTTGAATAGAACCTAAAAAACAGGACTGCCTGTTACCGGGCAGCCCTTTTTATTAATCCCTGAAATACAAATCCCTTGAATACACCTTGTCGAGGACATCCATGATATCGTCATTATACCTGTTTGCGATGATTATATCGGATATCCTCTTGAACTCGTCGAGATCCCTTATTACCCTTGAATTGAAGAAGGATTCCTGCTTCAATGCCGGCTCGTATACCACGACTTCGACTCCCTTGGCCTTGATTCGTTTCATGACCCCCTGAATCGATGAATGTCTGAAATTATCCGAGTCGCTTTTCATTGTAAGCCGATAAATGCCGACGATTTTCGGATTTCTTTCGAGTATCCTTTCGGCGATAAAATCCTTTCTTGTCCGGTTGGCGTCAACAATAGCGGCAATAATATTATTCGGCACGTCATGATAGTTGGCCAGCAGCTGCTTGGTATCCTTGGGCAGGCAGTATCCCCCGTAGCCGAAGGAGGGATTGTTGTAATGCGTGCCGATTCTCGGGTCAAGCCCGACCCCTTCTATGATATGCTTTGTATTCAGTCCCCGCACCTCGGCAAAGGTGTCCAGCTCGTTAAAAAAGGACACCCTCAGCGCGAGATAGGTGTTCGCAAAAAGCTTGACCGCCTCGGCCTCGGTCGGGTTGATTATCAGCGTCGGTATGTCCTTTTTAATCGCGCCCTGCTGCAAAAGACCGGCAAACAAATTCGCCTTTTCAACCAGCGCATTGTCGTCCAAAGGCGCGCCCACAATAATTCTCGAGGGATACAGGTTGTCATAAAGCGCCTTGCCCTCTCTTAAAAATTCCGGCGAGAACAGTATCCTGTCGGTGCCGTATTTCTCTCTCACCGAAACGGTATATCCGACCGGCACGGTCGATTTTATAACCATAACAGCCTTGGAGTTAAGCTTTAAAACCTGCTCAATCACAGATTCAACCGATGAGGTGTCAAAATAATTTTTTGACGGGTCATAGTTGGTGGGCGTGGATATAATGATAAAATCCGCGTCACCATATGCGGAAGCCGCGTCGGTCGTGGCGGTCAGATTCAGCTTTTTTGTTCTGAGATACTCCTCTATCTCGGCGTCGACAATAGGAGAAACCTTATTGTTTATCATATCAACCTTTTCTTTAACTATATCAACCGCAAAAACCTCATTGTTCTGCGCCAGCAAAACGGAGTTTGACAACCCCACATATCCGGTTCCGGCCACTGCTATTTTCATCTTATTATTCAATCCTTCCTGGTTTTATATATTTTCATTCTGTTTTTGCCTGCCCAGAACACGCCGCAGCATATCGACCAGCAGGGTGTTTTTTGTGAACCTGACATACAGAAAGCTCAACATAAGATAGACAAAGGCTCCGGCGGCTATCTGGATTACAACCGATATGATTGACCTCTCGGTCAGGGCTTCGATAACAAACACGGCGCCGTACATGGCGACACCCGAAGCCAGAAAAAACAGCCCGCTCTTTATATAATCAAGAATCGGCAGGATCTTGCGGACCGCAGCCGCCTGTATGGTGCAAACCGTAACCTCGGCAAAAATCGTGCCGACAGCCGCTCCCAGCGCATGAAATCTCGGAATTAAGATTAGGTTTACCGCAACATTGGCCAGAGCGCCCATGCCTACCGAAAGGATATAGACCTTGTCCTTGCAGCTCGGTATCAGATATTGCGTGCGGATAACGTTGGCAAAGGCGATAAACGGTATGGTCACCGCCATACATTTAATCAATATGCCGCAGGGCTGGTACTGGCTCCCGAAAAACACCGGCGCAAAGTCGTTCGAAATGCCTGCAATCCCGAACGAAAGGGCATACGCCATAAACATGACGAAAAACATCGAGGACGAGAGATATTCCCTGCTTTGGTTTGTATCCCCGCTCGCCGTAATGTTCGACATTCTCGGCATCATAACCGTACCGAAGGCGGTAATCAGACCGAGCGGTATGTTAATCACCCTTTCGGAATACTCAAAAAAACCGACCTGGGCTTCGGTGCTGAAATAAAACAGCAGGATCTTGTCCATGATTCTGTAAAAGCTGACGGCGATAACCGGAACAAACAAAATAAACAAGGGCGCCAGATGGGCCTTCATCTCTTTGAATGTCGGTTTGACAAACGATACGTATTTCCTGACCACCAGCCAGACCATCGACTGACTGGCAAAGCTTCCGCCCGCCATGATAACGATATACTTCCACAAATCCTCCCGGGTGCGGACAAAGACAAATATGGAAATCACGGTAAGTATCTTTATAAGGGTGTTTCTTGTGAATGTCAGGCGAAATTTTTCGATTCCGAAGAAAAACCAGTTTATATCGAATAAAGCCGCAATGATATACAGGCTCTGGATAAGCGCATACGTCTTGTATTTGACGGGAAAAAGAAGGATATACGCGAAATACGCAACCACAACCAGCAGCGACAGCAAAAAATGAAGAGCGAATATGTTGCTGAAGGTGCGGTTCAGCCTCTCCCTGTCGTCGCGCACCATTGCAATCATGCGGTTTCCGTAGTTGTTGATGCCAAGCATTGCGAAAATCACAAAGTAGTTGGCGACCGAATAGGAATATGAGAACACTCCGGTATTCTCGGGTCCCAACACCCGCGAGATATACGGGGATGTGATAAAGGGAAGCAATATAAGCAAAATCTGATATGCACTCTGGTATGCAAAATTCTTCTTTATACTTGACATGT
>JAAYKB010000139.1 GCA_012522615.1 Clostridiales bacterium | reverse complement strand
ACTCTATCGAGAACGCTCAGAAGAAGGTGGAGGAGCGCAACTTTGCCATCAGGCGCGATGTTCTCCAGTTTGACGATGTTATGAACCGCCAGCGCGAGCTGATTTACAGTCAGCGCGACAAGGTTCTTAACGGCGAGAATGTGCGCGACTCGATTATCGGCATGATTAAGGAATCGATTGAAACCACCTGTAAAATCTATCTTTCAAGCGACGACGAGCACGATACATGGAATATCGACGGGCTCCGCGATTTCTACGCGGGCTGGCTGTCCAAGGAGGACGATTTCCGGTACGACGAGCAGCAGCTTGAGGATATCACCCGCGAGGATATTATTGCCGAGCTGACCGAGCGCGCCATGAAGATATACGACGAAAAGGAAGAACATTACGGCGAGGAAATGATGCGCGAACTCGAGCGCGTTATCCTGCTCAAGACGGTCGACCGCTACTGGATGGACCATATCGACAACATGGATGAGCTGCGAAGGGGCATCCACCTGCGCGCATACGGTCAAAAGGACCCGGTCGTCATGTACCGTCTCGAGGGTTTTGACATGTTCGACCAGATGGTCGCCTCCATCCGCGAGGATACCGCCCGCCTGATGCTGACGGTTCAGATACGCTCCGAGGAAGAACCCAAGCGCGAGCAGGTGGCAAAGCCGATTGCCACCTCATCCGACGGCACAGACGTAAGGCGTCCTATACGCAAAACCGCCGCCCAGAAGGTGGGGCGCAACGATCCCTGCCCCTGCGGAAGCGGCAAAAAATATAAAAAATGCTGCGGCGCGGACGAATAATATCATCGTCCGCATTACCCTACCATCTTCCCTTTGAAAGGAACTGACCCGTCATGGAATTCAAATTTGCCGATACTGTCAAGAACCTCAACCCCTCCGCAATCCGCGAAATACTCAAATACGCCGCCGACCCCGAGGTGATTTCGCTCGCGGCGGGCAATCCGGCTCCCGAGGCCTTTCCGGTTGACGATGTTGCCAGGATTTCGGCGCGTATATTAAAGGAGCGTCCGGTCGACGTACTACAATACAGCACCACCGAGGGCTATGGCCCGCTTCGCTCCCGCCTGACCTCGTATATGAAGCAAAAGCACAATATCGGGCGCGACTTTGACAACATACTTATCACCTCCGGAGCCCAGCAGATTGTCGAGCTTGTCGCCAAGGTTTTATGCAACCGCGGCGATGTTGTGATATGCGAAGCCCCAAGCTTCATCGGCTCGCTCAATTCCTTCCGCTCGCTCGGCGGAAGGCTTGTCGGGGTGCCGATTGAAAGCGACGGCATGGATACCGCCGCGCTCGAAAGGGCTTTGAAAGCCAACCCCGACGCAAAATTCATCTACACCATCCCGAATTTCCAAAACCCCTCCGGCATCACCATGAGCATGGAAAAACGCCGCAGGCTGTACGCGCTTGCCCGCGAATACGACGTCGTGATTGTCGAGGACAATCCCTACGGCGACCTGCGCTTTGAGGGGGAGGACATCCCCGCGATAAAATCCTTAGACGAGGACGGTCGGGTGGTCTATGCCGGCAGCTTTTCCAAGGTGCTTGCCCCCGCCATACGGGTCGGGTATACCATCGCTCCGGCCGAGCTTTTGCAGAAGATGATCGTATGCAAGCAAGGCGAGGACGTCCACACCGCCATGTGGTCACAGATGATATGTGAGCAGTATATGGCAACCGTCGATTTTGAAGCCCATCTCGAGGATCTCCGGAGCATCTACCGCAAAAAGGCCAGGCTGATGATATCCCTGGTTGAAGAGTACCTTGTCCCCGCCGGTATCACCTACGCCGACATACAGGGCGGACTGTTCGTCTGGTGCCGCCTGCCCGACGGGGTGGATATGCCGGCATTCTGCAAGCGCGCGGTTGTCGATTACAAGGTGGCAATCGTGCCGGGCAACGCCTTTCTTGTCAATGAAACCGACCCCTGCCAGAACTTCCGCCTGAACTTCTCCACCCCCACCGATGAGGCCATGAAAACCGGGGTCGCAAGACTGGGCGCGCTGGCAAGGGATATATTGGGATAATGTTACATTAATACTTCTAGCTGCTCGAAAGGATGAACCATAATGGACACCGCTATCCAAACCGCTCCGCGCAAAAAAAGGGCGCTGAGCTGCATCCAGCCGACCGGAATTCCCACCCTCGGGAACTACCTCGGCGCAATGCGCAACTGGGTTAATATGCAGGACGATTTCGAGTGCGCGTTTGCGGTTGCCGACCTGCACGCCATAACCGTCCGGCAGGATGCCGCCCAGTTCCGCAGGCAGATTTATGAGATGTTTTCGCTCCTGCTCGCCATCGGCCTTGACCCGGAAAAAAGCCTGCTGTTTGTGCAGTCGCAGGTTCCCGCCCACTCCGAGATGGCATGGCTGCTCGCCTGCCACACCCAGTTCGGCGAGCTGTCGAGAATGACCCAGTTCAAGGATAAGTCGGCCAATCACGCTGACAACATCAACCTCGGTCTGTTCGCCTATCCCTCGCTGATGGCATCCGACATTCTGCTTTACCAGCCGGATTACGTGCCGGTAGGCGCCGACCAAAAACAGCATGTAGAGCTTACCCGCGATATCGCCGAGCGGTTCAATAATATCCACGGCAAGGTTTTCACCGTCCCCGAGCCGTATATTATGAAAAGCGGCGCCCGCGTCCGCTCGCTTCAGGACCCGACAAAGAAGATGTCAAAATCGGATGAAAACCAAAACGCCTACATCTCCCTCAAGGACGACCCGGACGCCATCCGCCGCAAATTCAAGCGCGCCGTCACCGACAGCGAGGCCCGCGTCTATTATGGCGAGGGCAAGGACGGCGTGAACAACCTGATGGAGATTTATTCCTCGGTAACCGGAAAGACCATGGAGGAGATCGAATCGGAATTTGAGGGCAGGGGCTATGGCGACTTCAAGGCGGCGGTAGCCGAGGCGGTTATTGACGTCCTGCGCCCCATCCAGCAGAGGTTTGACCAGCTTATGAAGGACAAAGGATACCTCGAGCGGATGATGAAGCAGGGCGCAGAGCGCGCCTCTGCGGTTTCGCGCCGCACCCTTGATAAGGCGCTTAAAAAAATGGGATTTGTTCTTGTTTGAACGCAATCTGCAAAAATGATTAGATGATGACACATTGCAACATTTATTTCAATCATTTTGATACAGAATAATTGTGCGGGGGCAAGAGCGGGGCTCTTGCCCGTTTTGTAATCGCGACCCGCGCAACCACCCTGTAAAGGAGGTGAAACCATGAATATACACGACTATATAAGCTTCAACTCAAACGAGGAATATGAACGCTCCATACTTCAACTTGTGCAGATGGCGGGCGATATGACCATCAAGGACGCCAAGCAGCATATGGACCAGCTTATCGGAAGGGTTTTTTCAAAAAACCGGTATCTAACCTATAAATATAACTCGCGAAGCCGCACCGGAAACGCCTTATTCGCATTTGACACCGGTTTTCGTTTTCAGCACGGGCGCGAGCGGATTTTTGCCTATACCCTTAAAAACACGCGGCGTGACGAGGACGGCTCAAAAAACTTTTACGGCCTGTTCATACAACGGGAAACCATGCTGCGGGACGAAATACGCTCCCGGCAAAACCGCTGGCACATAGGGGATATCGTATTCGACTCGATCGAGAGCATGAACGACCTGCTCGGCAGGCTTGCCGACGAGGCTCTTTATGAAAATTGGACCTTTACGAATTATCCGTCCAAGGTCAGCCACCCGATCTTAAAGAATTATCTCGAAAATACCTTCTACCAGCTCGTCCATCAGGGAAAAATATTCATCAATGAGGACGAGGAGAAGATGCTGTTTAACACCGGGCTTATCGACGCCTCCTTCAACGAGCTGTTTCTTGTGTGTGATATCGTACCTCATTCGTCAAAGGACAGTCTGTTCCGGCAGGAATACCGCTCGCCCGAGGTTTATAAATCCAGCAATCGGGTGTTCTGCAACTATTCGCGCAACGTCCCGCTGCCGGTCGCCACATTTTATGAGAACCCGGGCGACCTGCTGTTCAACTGGGAGATAGCCCAGCGCCCGGGCGGCATCAATATTGCCGATGAGCATATCTTCCGCGATAATATGAACCGGATCAACCTCGGGCTGCGCGATCCCGCAATCAGATTTAATTTTGAAAACCCGCATGATGTCGCACGCTGCCGCCAGATGTTCGAGGGGGCGCTCAAGGCCTCGCTCGAGCTGTCCAAGCGCAACTATAAATTCGTAGCGCCGCAGTTCTGGCCGGCAACCGGCAAGCTGCAGTTCCTGATGCCGATTTATCTCGAGGGGGTGCAGGAAATAAAAAGCGAGCAATCGCGCGATGTGCTGCCGCCGACCGTCGCCCTCAGTATGGAGCTGGTGCACGGACAATATATCGGCACCACCATCCTGACGCTGGATATGGCCTACCAAAACGCGCGGTTGATTGCGCGCCCCGACGGCTTCTGGCTTGACGCCACCAAGATTTTCGCCCCCAAGACGGACGCCGCCGTATAGGCTAGTACCCAAAAAAGCCCGCGGTTGCGGGCTTTTTTGGTGTGCATTTGTATTTTGAATCACTTAAGATATTTTTACGTGTCAGAATAGATGTTATATCCATGCCAAGAAGGTTCGGATTAAACTTCTGCTTATTTCCCTACCATATCACCTTTCTGAACTCTCGGGCAGCATCATCCGTGTTGATGGCAGAGTTAAAAATGCTCGATGTTCCGGCAACAAAAATGTCGGCTCCGGCTTCCCTCATTTTCTTGGCGTTTTCAAAGCTGACATTTCCGTCAACCTCGATTTCGATATCGGGTCTTCCGAGCGATATCAACAATTTCTTTACATCGGATATTTTTTTCAACGACTGGGGTATCAACTTCTGCCCAGCAAAACCGGGATTGACCGCCATGACCAATACGGCGTCGATATCGTTTGCCAGATATTCAATGACATTGACAGGCGTTGCGGGATTGATGGCCAGCATCGGTTTTGCGCCGTATTCCCTTATCCTTGAGACAGCCCGATGAATATGCGCTGTGCTTTCGTAATGTACGGATACATATTCATTTTGCCGGATATCCAGCCATTCCAGTTTTTCCTCCGGGCGGTTTATCATCAAATGTATGTCAAGCGGAATATCAGTCAGTTTTCTCAGCTGCTTTATGTAATCAATCCCAAGGGCATAGTTTGGGACAAAACTTCCGTCCATGACATCGATATGAAGATACTCTATGTCGTTCCTTTCAAACGCCCGGATATACTCCATGACCTTATCAGGCGGCGCACACATCATTGACGGCGATATTTTTCCATGCATTTATACCCCTCCTAAGGATTCACTACCACACGAAGACCGGCGTGATTCTCAGCGGTCTCAAATGCTTTTTTAATTTCATGAAGGGGGAAATTATGAGTGATGAATTGTTTTATGTTTATTCTCCCGCTTGAAATCAGCTCAATGGCTTTGCCGTGATGAACGGGCATTGAGCCGTGTGCTCCGGTTATGATAAGCTCCTTATAGTGGATGATATTAGTGTCTATTCCGACTATGCTTTTGTCTTTCGGCAGTCCCCCAAAAAAATTAATTCTGGCGCGGTTTTTCGCCATTTTGAGAGCATCCGCCTGAGCCGAGGGAGAGGGACATGAGGTGAAAATAACATCCGATCCCAGCCCGTTTGTCTCTTCCAGAACGCTGGCTATGCTGTCCTCCTGTGAAGAGCAGATATATCTGTCGGCAACTCCCAGACTTTTTGCCATGTCAAGACGCGGCATTGATCTGTTAATCAGTATAACCTTAGACGCACCCATTGCCTTGGCAACACAGCAAAGCATCATCCCTATCGGGCCTGCTCCAATCAATACAACCACATCGTTCAGCTTAACCGGAGTAAGCTCAAGAGCGTTTAAAACACATGCAAGCGGTTCGGCCAAAGCCCCTTCGTCAAAGCTGACATTGTCCGGCAGTATATGTACGGGCCCGTAATTTACGACGGTTTTATTAAGGAGAACATACTCTGCAAAACCGCCTGCAAACTGGTATCCCATTGCATAATTAATCTGACAGTTGTTGCCTATGCCTGCTTCACAAAACAGGCATTCACCGCAAGGAACATCGGCTCCTATGGCAACCCTGTCACCCTCTTTGAATTTCGTGACATTCTTACCCGTTGCACATACTTCTCCCGCAATTTCATGTCCTAAGGTCTGCGGAGGAGTAACCCTGTTGTTACCGTGGTGTAATATTCGGATATCCGAGCCGCAAACGGCACATGAACGGACTCTCACCAAAACGCTGTTGTCGTCAACCTCCGGAGTGGGGATCTCCCTCACTTCCAGCTTGTCCGGGCCTTCATAAATCGATGCTATCATTGTCATATTCAAATCCTTTCCGGGTTTTATGATTATTTGTTTATTAAGACAGTAGCGCACCGCAAAGGCGGCGTCATTTCAGAACAAACATAGCTTTCAACACCAAATCCTTGTGGCTGCGCATGGCATCAAACGCTTCGTTACATTGAGAAAGATCATATCGGTGGGTAATGAGGTCTTTTAAGCCCAGCTTGGGCATTGCATTGACAGCGCATTCCCAATTGTTGACGAACCCGTTATAGCTGGAATTCCATGTTCCTTTCAGCGTGAGCTGTCTTCGCAGGATTTCCCAGTATGCCTTCTGGCTGATCTTCATGTCGCGCAAAGGATTACCCATCAGAACAACACGCCCAAAGGCAGCGGTGCTCTTTAAGCATTGCTCCAGAACATCCGGTACGCCTGTTCCTTCAAGGGTAACAACGGACCCTTTATTTCCTGTGATTTTATTTATTTCTGATATGGCATCACCATTTGCGTTATTGACAACATGCTCGAACCCGAGTTTTTTAGCAAATTCAAGCTTTCTGTCATCAATATCAATCAGAATCACCTTGCTCGCACCGGACGCACGAGCTATTTTTGCAAGAATTAGCCCTATTGTTCCCGCCCCGAATATCGCTATGGTATCACCGAAGCAGATATCTGCCTGCGAAAGCGCGTGTATGGCAACCGCCGTGGGTTCACACATGGCAGCCTCCTCATAGGAAACCTCCTGCGGCACAATAACAAGATTAAACTGGTCAACCGCAAGATACTCGGCAAATCCCCCGTCCCTTCGGGATCCGTAATAGTCATAATTGCTGCACTGCGCATACTCGCCGATTTGGCAGGAAGGACACGACCGACACGGAATAAGCGGAAATACAGCCGCTTTTTTCCCGATTAGCGAGCTGTCTACATCGGATGCCACATCAACGATTTCTCCGGCAAACTCATGTCCGGGGATTGTAGGAAAATGGTAGGTTCCCTTTTCAAACACCCGCTGAATATCGCTTCCGCATATTCCGGAGGCTTTGATTTTTATAAGTACCTGCCCGCTTGCCGGCTCAGGCATCGGCACATCCTCATATCTCAGATCGTTTATGTTATGTAATACGCAGGCCTTCATGCTTTTTTTTGATGTACCCATAATTTACACCCCGTCCACCTATTCCATTATGTATTGACGCCAGTATTTGACGCTTTCCTTTAAGTCCTGAATAATCCTGAATTCCGTATCATAATGCTCCCGATGTGAGATTTCAAATGCAAACAGGCTGTCCGTGCACCCCGACTTTTAGACCGCCTCCATCACCTTATTTACTTTTATGATGCCATCCTTATTTGCTTCGGCGGTAAAGGGTGCATGATTGCTTTTATTGAGAACCGTTTGCTGAACATGTATAACAGGCGATATCTGTGCCAGCTGTTCAATCCATGGATATGGGTCGCGTTCATCCGGATTAGGGGCATGACCTATATCAAGACAAACCTTCATGGGAACACCGGAATTGGCGTTGACCATGTCAAGCAGCTGCTTTGTTTCTTCAACGGTGTTGGCCATTTCGCGGGGAACACTCATTGGTTCGAATATCAAGCACTCATAACCAAGCTCTTTTGCATAAAAGCTTAACTCCTGCCAGCCTTTTACGCCCTGCTCTATCAGGTGTTTGCGCCTGCTTTCATCATTGTAGTCCCGGAATGTCAATATACCAAAATGGCTCCCCAGATTCTTCGCGCCAAATTCCGAACCCAGTTCGAGGAATCTTTTAAACCAGTTAAGCCAGATTCGCCTTGCTTCCTCATCCGGATGCATCAGGTGATTCACCCTTGTGAATGCGCTGGTAAACAGGCTTTCGATATAGATTCCGTAATGCTTGGTTGCCGACTTAATACGACTGACCTGTGCATTGATATAATCGCCCGGCAAAAAAGGATTCAACAGGTCTGCGACGAATTGTACATACTTTAATTCCAAATCTTGAGAGACTATTCTGGTCCATTCTTCAGGTTCAATATATTTGTTGATAGCGAACCCCAAATTAATCCCCAAACGGTAACCCATCCGGCATACGTCCTTCCGATTATTATTGGTATTGATTGTTGCAGCAATTTACATTATAATTGTAATGTGTTGTTACTATTAATTCAATGGGGTTGAATTAATAGTCTGTTTGACTATATTTTCGGTCAAGTTTAACAATAATGAACATAAACTAACGGAGTGATGCTTATGTTTACATTAGAAAGGCAAACCGCGATACTGGAATACCTAAAGGTCAATAAATCTGCCTCCATTTCGGATTTGTCAAAACGTTTCTTTATTGGAGAGGCAACCATCCGGAGAGATCTTGATAAGCTTGAAAAACAGAAACTGGTGAAACGAACATACGGAGGCGCGGTGCTTGTTGAAGGTCTTAATATAGAAATTCCTATATCGGTCAGAGAAAAGGAGCAGGCGTTGGCTAAAGACATCATTGGCAGACGTGCGGCCGAGCTTGTCAATGACGGCGATATCATAATCATGGATTCCTCCACAACCACTTATTACATGATTCCATATCTCAAATCCAAATCCGATATCACGATTATCACCAACGGCGTGAAAACTGCAACCTCGCTGGGAAATACCTTGCATACCAGAGTATATTGTACGGGAGGAAAACTGCGAGAAAACTCCCTGTCCTTAGTAGGACAGGGAGCCAAAGATTATATTAAAAATTTTTCGGCGCAAAAACTGTTTTTTTCCTGCCGTGGCATTACGCCGGATAACGGTGCGATGGACAATTCCGAGGAAGAGGCTGAATTGAGAAAGGTGATGATGGGCTGTGCCGAGGGAATTATATTACTATGCGACAGCAGTAAATTAAACAAAAAAGCCTTTTACAGAATATGCGGATTGGACTCGCTGCATCATATAGTAACAGATAAGGAACCGAGCGCTGATATTCTGGCGGCGTTAACATCCGGCGGTATCAAAGTGCTTGTTGGATAACAAATCTCAACCCTTTTATTTCCCCTTGATTGACAAGCGAATACCCGTCCCTGACGAACCGTTCGCCTTCGGTCACAAAATCGAAAGGACCCATGGCAAGCGGTTTTTTTGGCAGCATATGCAGGGGACCGAACACATTTCGCCGGTTGAACACCACCTCAAAATACAGGGGATCGGCATTTCCCTTTTTTACAAGGTCGGTAATATCACACCTGAACGGCTTAAACGCAATAGTTTTCGTCGATTCGCCGTTAGAAACAGCGAGATATGCCGCCTCCATGTCATCCAGTTCCACAAAAAGACACTGGCTCTCCGCTATTTCAGGGACATTGTCAATGGTATATGTGATACCTGCTCCATAGAAAGGGAGACCCTGTCCAACAATATCCGCCAGTTTCAGCTTATCAGGCAGAGGAATGATGGTTTGTCGAGTGCCCTTCAAATCGACTGCGAAATTCCCATATAAATAAACCGCCTCAAGGTTAATATTGTCATGGAACTCGCTTACCTGCAATAGCAATTCATTCGTACCTTTTCGAATCATCTCGGCGTCTAATGGAATGACATGATAACAGATGTCTGTCCAGCGTTCGCCTGAATCGGTGTTTTCAATCCGATTGCCATTCAGAAATTTATCGAACTCCCCGGCCTGCTCCATGATTAGATAAAGGCTATCCGGAACAAAATCAACATTAAATGTATATCTTAACGTGATTTTACCGTATTTTTTTAATTCAAAATTCTTTTTATACCAAGGCTGAAGCTTTTCTCCTCCGCGGTATTCCATTCCGTAAAAATCTCTGATTTTTCTGTCAACTTTCAGAATCTCATCGGGCGTTTCATACTCTCCGTCGCCAATCTTATATTCAGGCATATCAAGTGCCAGCAGATTTTTCTCATTGAGCGTATATGGGAAAGCCCCAGCAATGGGTATGTCCTTAACGGATGTAAATGCCGAAACTCCGGTCGGCCTGCCTGAAGGGTCAATTTCGGAGAGCCTTTCCTCGGGTGGGGTGAGCGATAAAGTAAACACCGTCCTCCCATT
>JAAYKB010000138.1 GCA_012522615.1 Clostridiales bacterium | reverse complement strand
TACCTCTGCACCCTCAATCTCCCGCCGCACCCCGCCATATTCCAATAAATGCCACATTCATGTTAATAATTACCAATCATTACCACAAAATTCTATGCAAAAGGTAGAATATGGAAAATAGGGCTTGACAAATTCCAATAACTGGTGTACACTTGCTTCGGAACATCCGCTAAAGCGGTTGTCGAGGGGCTTTGGAAAATCCGAATCGAATCATTGCGGAAAAATGACAATCAAAAACATCTTGAACCTTTCGGCTGCAAAAACGGCGTGGGGCTTGCCGGCCGGCATGATGATGGTCTCTCCGGCGCCGAGAAGGTACTTTTCCTCCCCGATTGTGATTTCTCCCGTCCCGTCAAGCACGATAACCATGGCGTCGCCGCTCGATTCGTGGCTGCTTATCTCCTCGCCCTTGTCAAACGCGAACAGCGTAAGGCTGACCGCCTTGTTCTGCGCCAGGGTTTTGCTGACGATCTGCCCCGGCATGTATCCGACCTGCTCTGCAAGCACGGTTACGGCTTCGGGCTCCATATTCTTGATATACCTTTTCAATGCTTCCATTACCGTCATTCCTTTCGATTTTGTATTCGGACAAGCCGTAATTACTCCTCCAGTATCTCGCCATCGGTCGATATGACGACCACCTGCCACGGAATCATCTTGCCGCAGTTTTTGAGCGCTTCCTTGACCGCGTACTCAAGCCCCCCGCAGCAGGGAACCGCCATCCGCACAACCGTGACCTTCCTGATTTCATTCTGTCTCAGTATTTCCGTAAGCTTTTGGGTATATTCCCCGCTGTCAAGCTTGGGACATCCTATCATGGTTATGTGGTTCTTGATAAAGCGGTTGTGGAAATCGCCGTAGGCATAGGCCGTACAGTCGGCCGCGATAAGCAGGTTCGCGTTGTGAAAATAGGGGGCGTTCACCGGCACAAGCTTAATCTGGACCGGCCACTGGCCAAGCTGGCTTACAGGAGCCGCGGCAGGGCTTGCGACAGGCTGCTCCCCGCGGTGCATCTCTCTCGAGCGCGTACCGGGACACCCGCCGCCCGAACACGGGGACGCCTTGCTCTTCCCCTCGAGATGCGCCTTTACCGCCGCCTCGTCAAAGGCCGCCGCCTCTCTCTCCTCAAAGCTTATCGCCCCGGTCGGGCAGACCGGCAGGCAGTTTCCGAGCCCGTCGCAGTAATCGTCGCGTATCAGCTTCGCCTTGCCGTCGACCATTGCGATTGCACCCTCGTGGCACGCCTGCGCGCAAAGCCCGCATCCGTTGCAAAGCTCCGGATCTATCTTGATGATTTGTCTTAACATATATATCACCCAACCTTTCTTGACTTTTACAACCACAGTATATTATACTGTCAGTGACAAATCCGTTGCACCTGCAACACAATAAAAACAGGGTGACATTAATGATAATTGATGATGCGATACTTAATAACGAGCTTTTTCACTGTATTGAAAAAGATGATGTCATCCGCATGCTTGAATGCATGAAGGCCAGAAGAAAAAAATTCAAAAAGGGAGATTTCATATTTATGGCGGGCTGGTCCAAGCCGGAGGTCAGCATACTGATAAGCGGCAGGGCGCAGATCGTCAGGGAAAACGCGTGGGGCGACTCCATGCTTGTCGGCGTGATTGAGGAGGGCGACATGTTCGGCGAGGCCTTCGCCTACATGGATGTCAAAAGCATTCCTGTTTCGGCGGTCGCCGCCGAAAACGGCGAGGCGCTGATGCTTGATGTCAAATGTATACACACCTGTGAAAATTCGTGCGAGTTTCATCAAAGGTTTGTATTAAATCTGGTAAGGATTATCGCGAGAAAGAACTCGATGCTCAACCAAAAGATGTTTTATCTCAACCACAAAACCATAAGAGGGCGGCTCACCGCCTGCTTCAGCGACCTGATAAAAGCGCAGTCCTCGTTCACATTCGAGCTTCCGTTCAACCGCACCGAACTGGCGAATTACCTTTGCATAGACAGAAGCGCCATGACCCGCGAGCTTTCAAACATGAAAAGGGAGGGAATACTTGATTATCAGGGGAGAAAAATAATCTGGCTCAAAAAGGATGAATATATAGCCGACTGACGCATTCCACCTTGCATTGACCGATTGTATGGTGATATAATACCCTTGCTGCCCCGACGTGGGTATATTATCCATCAAGGCATGCAGAAGATTACAAATCCCGCTTGATTTACAGGGGAGAAAGGTGGTTGTCATGGTGTTGGACGGCAACATTTCACGCAAGTACTCATTATGGCTCGAGAATGCAGGGGAGGATTCCGACCTGACCGACGAGCTTAAAGCTATCGAGGGCAACGAGGATGAGATTTACGACCGGTTTTACCGCGAGCTTGAATTCGGCACTGGCGGACTGCGCGGAGTGATAGGCGCCGGAGAAAACCGGATGAATATATATACCGTACGCAAGGCGACCCAGGGCTTGGCGGATTATCTGAACACAAATTACAAAACCTCTTCGGTCGCCGTTTCGTTTGATTCGCGCATAAAATCCGGCCTGTTCGCCAGAGAGGCGGCAAGGGTTCTTGCCGGAAACGGAATAAAGGTGCATATCTTCTCCGAGCTGAACCCCACGCCGGTGCTGTCCTTCGCGGTGCGCCGCCTCGGATGTCAGGCGGGAATTATGATTACCGCCAGCCACAACCCCTCAAAATATAACGGCTACAAATGCTACGGCCCCGACGGCTGCCAGATGACCGACAACGACGCCTCGGCCGTCACCGAATATATCCGTAAGGTGGACATCTTCGGCGGGGTTAAAAAGGCCGATTACAATAAGGCGGTCGAATCCGGACTGATTTCGGAAAACCCGCCCTCGCTGGTCGAAGAATTTCTTGACCGGGTTGCCGACCAGCAGGTGAACCCGGGCATATGCGAAAAGACCCCCCTGAAGGTTGTGTACACCCCGCTTAACGGCACGGGGAACAAGCCGGTGCGCGAGATTCTGCGCAAAATCGGGGTCAAGGACGTTTCGATAGTTCCCGAACAGGAGCTGCCGGACGGCAATTTCCCGACCGCCCCCTATCCCAACCCCGAGATTCGACAGGCGTTTGAATATGCTATTAATCTGGCAAAAACGGTCAAGCCCGATATCCTGCTGGCGACCGACCCCGACTGCGACCGCGTCGGTATTGCGGTTGCCTCGGACGGCGACTACCGCCTCATGTCGGGCAACGAGGTCGGCTGTCTGCTTCTCGACTATATCCTGTCCTGCAAAAAGGCCGCCGGAACCCTGCCCAAAAATCCGGTGGTCGTCAAGACAATCGTGACCTCAAATCTGGTCAACCGCATTGCCGAAAAATACGGCTGCGAGGTTCTGGATGTTCTGACCGGATTCAAATATATCGGCGAGCAGATTACCCTGCTCGAGAAAAAGGGCGAGCAGGAGCGCTATGTCTTCGGCTTTGAGGAAAGCTACGGATACCTGTCCGGCACGTATGTAAGGGACAAGGACGGGGTTGTGGCCTCCATGCTGATATGCGAGATGGCGGCATACTACAAAGCCCGGGGCAAAACCCTGATTGACGTGATGAACTCTCTGTACGAGGAATACGGCGTCTATCAGCACTCCATGATTAACGCCGAATTCGAGGGCGCGCAGGGCATGGAAACCATGAAAAGCCTGATGTCGGGTCTGCGCGAAAACCTCCCCGACAGGATAGCGGGACTGCGTGTCGTGCGCTTCGCCGACTACCTCAACTCGGTAGCCGTGGATATAAAAAGCGGCAGCACGTCGAACATCGACCTGCCCAAATCAAACGTGTTGTCCTTCGGTCTTGAGGGCGGCAACGGACTTATCGTCCGTCCGTCGGGCACCGAACCCAAAATCAAGGCTTATATCACATCCACCGGAACCGACGCCGCTGCCGCCGCTAATATGGCGGAGGAGCTTACCGCCGCGGCGAGAAAGCTGCTCGGGGTATAGCCCGGGCGCGTTAACCCAGCAATGACAGATAAAAATTTATGATTCGCTCTCCGGCAAGCAGGCATATTATTACCGAGAAGGCGATAAAAGGGCCAAAGGGTATCTCTGTTTTACCCTTTGCCTTTTTTATTGCCATTAGCGCGATTCCGTAAACCGCCGCAAGCACGGACGACAGCAGCATGGTCAGCAGTATCAGCTTCCACCCGAGCAAAAGTCCGCATACCGCGAACAGCTTGACGTCCCCCTCGCCGATACCGCCGGTAACCAGCGCCAGAACCAGCATGGGAAGGCTTATCGCAAAGAACCCTATCACCCGTTCGAGCCACGTGACCTCGCGGGTTATAAAGCCCAGCGCAACCGCGCTTATGCCGATTATGATATGAAACCTGTCGGGTATGATCTTGTGGTCGTAATCAATCAGCGCGAGGACGATCAGGCATGAGCAGACGACGGCGTATATAAGCGACGAGGGCCGCAGACCGTTTTGTATATAGATTAGATAATAACACAGGGCGTTCAGCCCCTCGACGGCGGGATAACGCGGACTGATACGCGCCCCGCAGTACCGGCATCTGCCCAAAAGAAACAGATAGCTTAGCATAGGGAACAAATCATACCATTTAAGCCTGTGTCCGCATTGCGGGCAGAAGGACGTGCCCTTTACCGACGACAGCTTTTGCGGGATGCGATATACCAGCACATTTAAAAAACTCCCGATGACAAGACCGACCAGAACGGCGTAAATCCGCATGAAAATCTCCATTTATATATCATCCCGCCTTATGAGTTATTACACAATGATATATTAGCACAGATTATACCCCCACCGCAAACAGAATAATGTTGAAACTCACCATTATTTACTTGTGAATGACAAAGGATTGTGGTAATATGTAAAAGCAGGAAGTAATTTGCGGGGTGATGTGCTTGCCGTCGAATACCGCTCCTCTGGGGGAGCTTTTGGTTGGTATAAACGTAATTACAAAAGAGCAGCTTGACGAGGCGCTGAAAGTCCAGGAGAGCATGGGCGGAAAGCCTTTGGGAGATGTCTTGCTTTCGCTGGGCTATATTTCGGAAAAGCAGCTGATGAAGGCCCTCGAATACCGGTATAAAATACCGTTTTACGACCTGTCGGCAATCGATATCCCGCCCGAAATGTCCCAGTATATCAGCGACGAGACCGCAAGGAAATACACCATTGTCGTGATTGCCAAAGAGGGCGGGCAGCTTACCGTCGCGACCAGCGACCCGATGAACTTCCGCGCCATCGACGATGTCAAGCTGGAGAGCAGGATGGACGTCAAGATGGTGCTTGCGACGGCTTCAGAGATAAGAAGCGCGATTGTCAGGCTGTACGAGAGGACCCAGACCACCGAGGCGGTCGAGGATTTAAACAAGGAATATACAATAGACGAGGTTGAAGAGCTAAGCGAGAATATCAACGAGAATGTAGACAACGCGCCGGTCGTGCGGCTTGTCAACCTGATAATAAACCACGCGATAAACTCCCGCGCAAGCGACGTCCATATCGAGCCTATGGAAAACACCGTCCGCATACGCTTCAGGATTGACGGCGAGCTTTTTGAGCAGCTTAGCATTACAAAATCTGCCCACGCCGCGGTTGTGACCCGCCTGAAGATAATGGGCGACATGGATATCGCCGAAAAAAGGATTCCGCAGGACGGACGCATCCAGACCACGTTTAACGGGATGCCTGTCGACCTGCGGCTTTCGGTGCTTCCGACGGTGAACGGCGAAAAGATTGTTATCCGTATCCTCGGCGGGAGAGGGGTGGCGCTGGACAGGAAAAAGCTCGGCTTCAACGAGAGAAATTCCGGGCTTTTTGACGAGATTCTCAAGAATCCCAACGGCATCATCCTTGTATCCGGCCCGACGGGAAGCGGCAAATCCACCACCTTATACACCGTCCTGAAGGAGATTAACAAACCCGGAATCAACATCATAACGGTTGAGGACCCGGTCGAATACTATATGTCGGGCGTCAATCAGGTACAGGTCAACCCCAAGGCGGGGCTTAGCTTTGCGAGCGGGCTTCGCGCCATCCTGAGGCAGGACCCCGACGTCATTATGATAGGCGAGATACGCGACGCCGAAACGGCGGAAATCGCCGTCAGGGCGTCGATAACCGGACACCTTGTTTTGTCAACAATCCACACAAACGATTCCGCCTCCACCGTAACGCGGCTTATCGACATGGGAATCGAGCCCTTTCTTGTCGCCGCCTCTCTGGTCGGGGTCATATCCCAGAGGCTGGTGCGCAGGATTTGCGAAAAGTGCAAGCAGGAGAAAACCACCGACCCCATGGAAATGAAGCTGCTCAAGCTGAGCGAGCCCGCCCGGATATATGAGGGGAAGGGCTGCCCGCACTGCAACGACACGGGCTATAAGGGGCGGATCGCCATCCACGAGGTTCTTGTGGTAGACAAGGAAATACGCCAGCTAATCGACAGGCAGGGAACCACCGAAGAGCTGCGCAATCTGGCGGCGGAACACGGAACCGCCACCCTCAGGGATAACTGCACCGAGCTTGTGCTCGACGGTGTAACCACCATTGAGGAATTGATTAAGGTGACCTATACAAGCGAATGAACCATAAAGCAGGGACAACAAAACAAAGGAGTTGAACCAGATGTCAAACTCGATGGACATGATTCTGAACCAGGCGGTGGAAAAAAAGTGCTCGGACATCCACATCACGGTGGGCGTTCCGCCTATGGTCAGGGTTGACGGACAGCTTACTCCTTTAGAGGGGTATGACAGACTGAACAGCGAAGACACAAAGGTGCTCGGCTATTCCCTTATGAATCAGGAGCATATGAAAAGGCTGGAGCAAAAAGGCGAGGTGGACTTTTCGTATTCCATCCCCGCGGTGGGCCGCTTCCGTGTGAATGTATTTATACAGCGCGGTTCGGTTTCTGTTGTCCTGCGTGTCCTCTCCAGCAGGGTGCCCACGATTGACGAGCTGGGTCTGCCGCCGGTTTTCAAGGAGCTGGCGCTAAAGCCGAGGGGTCTGATATTGGTAACAGGCCCGACGGGAAGCGGCAAATCCACCACGCTGGCGTCCATGATTGACTATATAAACAATAACCGCAGAGGCCATATACTTACGCTTGAAGACCCTATCGAATATCTTCACAGACATAACCGCTGTATTGTAAACCAGCGTGAAATCGGGGATGACAGCCACAGCTTTTCATCCGCCCTGCGCGCCTCTCTTCGCGAGGACCCCGACGTTCTGCTGGTAGGGGAGATGCGCGATCTTGAAACCATCTCGATTGCCATATCTGCCGCCGAGACAGGACACCTTGTCCTGTCGACCCTGCATACCGTAAACGCCGCCCAGACGGTCGACAGAATTATCGATATGTTCCCGAGCGGCCAGCAGCAGCAGATTAAGGTTCAGCTTGCGGGCGTTCTGCAGGGGGTCATATCCCAGCAGCTTATGCGAACCATGGACGGCCATGGACGGATTGCGGCGCTGGAAATCCTGCTGTTTACCGACGCTATAAGAAATGTCATCCGCGAGGGCAAAACCCAGCAGATTCCCTCAATGATGCAGACGGCGTTTGCCCAGGGCATGCTGACAATGGATTATTCGCTGGCGCAGCTGGTCAAAAACCATAAGATTACCCTGCAGGACGCCAGCCTGCATTGCACCGACGCCGAAATGCTCAAGCGTTATTTGGTTTAGGAATACATAATAAACAACAGGGCTTCCGGAAACCCCGGAAGCCCTGACATATTTTAAATGCTTAATATCTCGAAAAGCTAAGCAGATCCTTTGTGTATAGGACATCGAAATCAGCAAACTCCAGCCTGATGGCCTGGGGTTTTTTAATCCCCAGAACAACCTCCCTCGCGGACGCGATAAACGGCTCGCCGACGGCGGGCCAGTAATCCTC
>JAAYKB010000137.1 GCA_012522615.1 Clostridiales bacterium | reverse complement strand
GCAGATACCGGGCAAATTTAAGGCTATGACCGAAGAGGAAATTGCCGCTTATCTGGGGCGAAAACCGTTTCCGGACGACCTACCCATACCAAACGGTTTAACATTAGTAGACGTTCCACGCGGAATATATGAAGGTGAGGGTGTTGAGCAAATCCTGCGCACACAATTTATTACGTATCTCTATACGGACGGCACCGATGACCCGCAGCAAACTCTGGAGATTACCGTTGCCAAGGGACGCCTGCCAAAGCTTGACGGATGGGAGTTGGGCAAACCGACCACTATTAATGGCACTACCGTGCATTGGTATATTTATGACGACCGCCCGCATGTCGGTAACAAAGGGACCATTTTTTATAATGCGTATATTCTGGTTGACAAAATCGGGTACAGCGTTGTAACCCGAAACCTGTCGGAAGAGGATTTTTGGACGGTCGTTAAAGCTATTGCATGAGGTATATTTGATAAAACAACTCAAACCACAAAAAGCTTCCACTTAATTGTGGCGGCTAAGCACTTCTTACTCCTTTGCCTGTATTGTAACATGCACCATATCGCCTGCCTGCTTGCCAATTCTGGCACGGATATCCTTCCGCAAACCGATAATATAGCATATCGAACCGTCCGTATTTTTTACACCCATATTGACAACACTCCCGTCATACGGCTCGCCGTCGAAGGTTGCGCGGACTTTCACCCTGCCCTTGCCGAACTCGGCTTTCAGGTCATACGGAAAGGCAATAAACGCGCCGTCGATATCGGGAACCTTTTGTATTACCGCATCATACTCGTAGAATTTCGAACTTATGTTATCACGCCCGCGTTCCGAACCTTGCCGCATAGCTATCACCCCTTTAATAATCTCGCAACAAAACAGGCAAACGCGATGGACACCTGCCGATTGCCCTGCTTGAAGAACCGATAGACCGCGCGGTTTATAAAAAGTATAGCCCAATCATCTTCAATATACAAACATTTCTAATCATTATAAAAATAATCCCGCACTTCGACTTTTATTTTGTGCGTTTGTGTGGTAAAATATCTCCATATTGCACTCTGTCTGAGCAACCATACTGTATTTGTATACTGGAGATGAGGATTGTGACGATACAAGACAATAAGAGATTCGACCGCAAGTTGATGTTATCCGCGGCGATAAAGCTGATTTGCCTGACAGCCGCGGTTGCCTGTGTTTTAACATTGTCCGGCTGCAATAAGAAGAATCAAGGCTCAAAACAAACCACCGGGACCACTTCGATATACCCGACCTCTGCCGTGCAGACGACCGCACCGGCGGATACGACAGTGCCTACCGAAATTTCCACAACACAATTTATTCCCGCAGAAGGTTACCCCATGCCCGGGTGGTGCGCCGCAAACGGCGGACTTCATGTCCGCCAGACGCCCGATACGAATTACGAAGCAATCGGGGGACTTAGATATGGTGAAAAGGTAACGATTGTCGGCCGTGAAGGAGACTGGTATAAAATAAACTTCAAAGACGGCACGTCCTATGTCAACGCCGGATATATATCGCTGACCGAAGTCTTCCCTGATGATACTACCACCGCACCTGCCGAGACGACAACCGCCGCCCAGTAATTTAATAATTAATATAGTAAAAAAGGTTCCCCGAACATGCCGGGGAACCTTTTTCGTATAATACGGACGCGAAATATGCGCTTTTACATAGGTTCTGAAATAAGAATATGCCCCGATATAAAACATAAACTAGTATGAACGGTTCTTTACGGCAGGGGGCATTTCAATGCAGTTTGCGGCTGATAATAGGGCGGTCAGGATTCTGACGATATGGATATCGGTGTCGGGAATTGCCGCCACCTCCCTGTTATCCGCGATTGCGGGACTGGTGACCCCGTGGTTTCTGCTACTGTCCGGCATATCGGGGTTGCTGACGGTATTTCTGGCGCTATGGTATCCCCGCCGCTATGCGGATACAATGCGCGGAAGCTTTGACGGCAAGGCGATCCGCGCGGTGACCGGAGTGTTTACAAAGAAAAATATCTATGTGCCTATCGGGGCGCTTCGCACCTTTGAAACGGTCACAACCCCGCTGCAAAGATTATACGGTTGCCGCACTGTCATCCTGAGATTTGCGGGGGGCTCCGCAATCCTTCCCCTGCTGCCGACCGAACAGGCCCAAAGGCTGACCGCCGCGCTGGAGCAATACGAGGAGTAAACAATCTCTACAGGGAGTAAAATCATATGCAACGTCCGCATCCTTTATACTTATACTATGACACAAAAAAATGGCTGCTTCTTTTGCTGCTGCCCATTATACGCGCCTTGTTTTTTAACCGGGACGCTGTGTCTGTAATATTGTCCTCGCTCCGCGACACAACCCTCGCGGCGATTCTTGTTACCTATTCTGTGATAAAATGGCGGCGGGCGCGATATGCCCTGAGGGGTGGTCTGACATATGAGCACGGACTTATCCTCCGCAGATGGATACGGGTCATGGCGGAGGACGCCGCTTCGATAGAAGTAGAGCGCAGTCCGCTTATGTGGCTTGCAAGGGGCCGCCGAATAAGGATTAACACCGCCGGACTCCGGAGGCGCGCCGATGCGACTATCTACCTGCCGGAGCGGGAGGCCGAAATTATGGTGAGCATGCGCAACCGCAACAGGGAACGTCACGTGGCCTCCCGTGTTTTTCCGGTTTTGATTTTATCGGCATCCAGCTCAAACGCGGCGCTCGGCCTTTTGACACTCGCCCCCGCGCTGCGGCAGGCGGGTCAGATATTGGGCAGGGAGGTTTCGGGCGAGGTATACGGACTTGTGAACCGTCTGGTTTCCCTTGGACTGCCTCCCCTGTTCGGTACCGCCGCCAATATCTTTGTGCTGGGATGGTGCTTTGCCTTTGCGCGTACGTTTGCCAGAACCGTCGGCTTTACCTCGGAGCGTTCGGGGAATCAGCTATATCTCCTGTCCGGACTTCTGACAAGGCGCAGTGTCTTTATCGACAGGAGCCGTATTACCGCACTTGAGCTCAGACAAACCCTGTTTATGAGGATATTCGGTCTGCATACCGTTACCATAACCGCGGCGGGCTACGGACGGGAAAGAGGGGCAAGGCCGGTGATAATTCCGGCTGCCGGGCCGCGCGATCTGTGCGGCGCACTCGACACCCTGCTTCCCGACTACCCGACCTGCCCCGCCGAGGTCCACCCGCCCCTTAGGGCGTTGGTCGGATACACGCTTTTGCCGCTTTTGATCACACTGGGAAGTTTAGTGCCCCTTTATCACGGAGGGGTGTGGAGGATACTTGCCGCCGTCTGGTTCATCATGGGCGCATGGTGGCTTATCATTCGGCTTATCGGATACCGGCGTGCAGGCTTGGGTGTAAGCCGCGAAGCAGTGACAATACGGTATTCAAGAGGGCTTGCGCTTTATGAAATACACCTGCCGCGCGGGGCGGCCGACTGCGCAAGGATATCGCAGGCGCCATGGCAGCGCCGCGGCGGCACATGTACGGTCGAGCTCCAGTGCTTTGGCGAGAAAAGGCGAAAGCACCGTGTTCATGCCCTGCCCGTTGAGCAGACACGAAGGCTGGTCGAGTTGCTTGTCTCTTGATAAAAAGGGCGTATGCGAATATAATTGTGTTACTCTTATACTATAACAAAAAGGGTGCATCTTTTTGACATACGACCTGCCATGCGTCTTTAGGGCGCGGATGCAAAAACTACTGGGGGACGGCTTTGCGGCCTTTCTTGCCGCCTACGAACAGCCGGTCCGGCGCGGACTCAGGATAAACACCCTGAAATGCGGTGTGGAAAAGTTTCATAGCCTTTTTGAACTGTCCTTATTCCCGTCGCCGTTTTGCGCCGAGGGCTATTATGTCGCCGGCGCGCTGCGCGCCGGCGCCGACCCTTTGCATCATGCCGGAGCGTATTATATGCAGGAACCGTCGGCCGCGGCGGCGGTTACGGTGCTCGACCCGAAACCCGGCGAACGGATTTTGGACCTTTGCGCCGCGCCGGGGGGCAAATCCACCCAGATTGCCGCGGCGCTGAAGGGCGACGGGCTGCTTTGGGCGAATGAATTTGTGCGCCCACGCGCTCAGGCGCTTGCCCAGAATATTGAACGCTGCGGGGTAAGAAACGCGGTTATATCATCCGCCGATGCCGCCTCAATCGGCAGGGGACTGCCCGGCTTTTTTGACGCGATTCTGGTAGATGCCCCCTGCTCCGGGGAGGGGATGTTCAGGAAGGAACCCGATGCCCTTTCGGGGTGGAGCGAGGACAACATAAGGCTTTGCGCCCGCAGACAGACAGATATTCTCGACCACGCCGCCGAAGCATTGTCCGAGGGCGGGCGGCTGTTATATTCCACCTGTACCTTCGCGCCCGAGGAAAACGAAATACAGATAGCGCGTTTTTTAAACTCCCACCCTGATTGCG
>JAAYKB010000136.1 GCA_012522615.1 Clostridiales bacterium | reverse complement strand
TTCCGGTCTTTTTTGCACCGGGCTTCGTTCTCCTCCTTGCCGGGCGCCAGCCCGCCTGCGTCGTCGGCCTTGCCCGACACAAAAAATCCTCGGAAACCTTATCAATATTTTAGTCGGATATTAGTATAAATAATTCGGGAGGAAAAACATGATTACCTTTAAAAACAGCTTCTTTTATCTTCACACCGAAAAAACCAGCTATGTAATGCGGCTGGTCGGAAACCGGATTCTGACAAGCGTGTATTACGGGGCGAGAATAAAGGAAGATAATCTAAAAGCCTATTCGCTGATGCGCGAGATTGCTTTTGCGACAAAGATTCCGGCAGGAGATAAAGAGGTTTCGGCCGAAACCATACCCCAGGAAATGCCGACATTCGGCAGAGGGGATTTCCGTCTCGCGGCCATCGAGGTTGCCACTCCCGACGGGCGCAGGGTAAACCAGCTCGAATATGTGTCCCACAAAATAATAAAAGGCAAGCCCCGGTTTGAAGGCATGCCCCAGCTTGACGTCAATGTCGATGATGTTGACACCCTTGAAATTGTCATGCGCGACGAGGTAAGCGGATTTGAAGCCACCCTGTCCTATTCGGTATTCGAAAAGGAAAACGTGATAGCCCGCCGCACCGATATAAAAAATATATCCGGACAAACCCTAAAGATAGCCTCGGCGGCAAGCGCCGCTATTGATTTCGAGTCCAGGGTGTTCGATATGGTTACCCTAAAGGGAGGTTGGGCAAAGGAGCGCTCGGTCGAGAGGTATCCGCTACATCAGGGCATATCCTCGGTTGAGAGCAGAAGGGGTTCGTCAAGCCACCATCTAAACCCCTTTGCCGCTCTTTGCTCAAGGGAGGCGACCGAGGATTTCGGGGATGTTTACGGCTTCACCCTTGTATACAGCGCCGATTTCAAGATAAGCGTTGAGTCGGACCAGTTCGACTCGGTACGGGTTATTATCGGAATTAATCCCGAAACCTTTGAATGGACCCTTGCCCCCGGCGAGAGCTTCACAACCCCCGAAGCCCTGCTTACATATTCGGCAGAGGGATTTTGCGGCATGTCGCACGCCTTCCACTCCGTCTGCCGGAACCATCTCGGGAAATGTGCCGACGACAAGCTTGTCCATCCCATCGTCATCAACAACTGGGAGGCAATGTATTTCAGTCTCAACGAGGAAAAGATCAATAAATTCATCAACGACTGCGCCGGCCTCGGGATTGACACAATGGTGCTTGACGACGGCTGGTTCGGACGTCGCGACAACGACGATTCGTCTCTGGGCGACTGGTTTGTCGATAAGAAAAAGTTCCCGAACGGACTGGGCGGAATTATCGAAACCTGCCGTAAAAACAATATGAAATTCGGGATATGGTTCGAGCCGGAAATGGTTTCCCCCGACAGCGAGCTGTTCAGAACCCACCCCGACTGGTGTATACATGTCAAGGGCAGACAGCCGATAGAAGCCCGGCAGCAGCTTATACTCGATATGAGCCGGAAAGAGGTGGTCGGCTATCTCTTTGAAAGCATTTCAAAGATACTGTCCGAATACGATATCTCCTATGTGAAATGGGACATGAACAGGAATATCACCGACAACGGTTCGGATTGGCTTTACGGAAGGCAGGGGGAGCATGCCCACCGTTATATCCTCGGCGTGTATGAGCTGATGGACCGCCTTACCAAGGCATATCCCGACGTCTTTTTTGAGGGCTGTTCGGGCGGAGGCGGCCGCTTCGATTTCGGTATCCTTTACTACATGCCCCAAATCTGGACAAGCGACGATTCGGACGCGATTGAGCGGCTTCGCATACAGTACGGCACAAGCTATGTATATCCCCCCTCGACCATGGTCGCGCACGTATCTGCCTGTCCCAACCACCAGACCGGACGGGTCACCCCGTTTAAAACAAGGGGAGAAGTTGCCCAGATGTGCAACTTCGGCTACGAGCTTGATGTCGGTCTGCTGTCCGAGGAGGAGCGGAAACAAATCATAAGCCAGACGGCCAAGCACCGCGAGCTTGAGGATCTAATCAAGAACGGCAGGTATTTCCGCCTGTTAAATCCGTTTGAAGGTAAGCTTTGCGCATGGGAGCTTGTGAGCGGGGAAAAAGACAAGGCGTTTGTAACCCTTGTCAGCGTCCAAAAAACCGCAAACGATAAGGGCTTTTATCTAAAGCTCAAGGGGCTTGACCCCGATGCCGTTTATACCGTTTCGCAGATGGATACTACTCTGTACGGCGCAACCCTTATGAATGTCGGAATCCCCATTATTCCTCCCCTCGGCGAATACGAGTCGCGCTGTTTTGATATCGTGAA
>JAAYKB010000135.1 GCA_012522615.1 Clostridiales bacterium | reverse complement strand
GCAAGAAGCCGTTTTGGCGGAAGGGGGTGACCGCTGATGGCAAGGAATAAATTTGATATTGACGAGACCCTTGAATCCCCCTTCAGAATGGCACACCTGAAACGCGCCTTTGTCTATATCCGCCGTCACCGGTTTAAGATGCTGGCAGCCCTCCTGTTGAGCGGCTTTGCCAGTGTAATCGGACTTTTCGGGCCCAAGATTATGCAATGGACGCTGGACGACGCGGTCCCCAACAAGGATATAGCTCTGCTGGTTCGCCTTGCATTGCTTTACATAGGAATCGTATTGGTCGGTATTGTATTTACAACCATACGTGCGCGGATTATGGCGTTTGTCAGCCAGGATATTATATACGATATCCGTAAGGACCTCTTCGCGCATCTGCAAAAGCTGCCGTTCACCTATTATGACAGCCGTCCGGCAGGCAAGATTCTTGTCAGGGTCATCAACTATGTAAACTCGGTCGCCGACATGCTGTCAAACGGAATCATCAACAGCATACTGGAATTTGTCAATCTTTTTTTCATCATTGTGTTTATGTTTAACACCGATGTGACCCTGTCATGGGTGATAGTCGCCGGACTGCCGATCTTCATAACAGTCATACTGATAATAAAGCCGCGTCAGCGTAAGGCGTGGCAGCAGCAATCCAATAAAAACTCAAATTACAACGCATATCTTGCCGAAAGCATCGACGGAGTGCGGGTCAGTCAGCTTTTTTCGCGCCAGCAAACCAATCTCTCGATTATGGAACGTCTGGTGCAGGCATGCAGGGCGGCATGGATGAAGGCAATTTATATCAGCAACTGCGTATGGTTCAGCGCCGAGATTATCACTCAGGTGGTTTTCACCTTTATGTATATCGCCGGGGTTTACTGGCTGGGCGGCACAATCGTGTCGTTCGGGGTTATCCTTGCCATGGGCCAGTATGTCAGCCGATTCTGGCAGCCGATTATCAACCTCGCGAATATTTATAATATGTTTATCAACAACGTCGCATATCTTGAGCGCATCTTTGAAACCATGGATGAGCCGGTTACGGTAGACGACCTCCCGGGAGCCGCCGATCTCCCTACCATACGCGGCGATATCGAGTTCAGGGAGGTCTCTTTCGGGTATGAACCGGGTATTCCGGTACTCGAAAAGATAAGCTTCAGCGCAAAAGCGGGACAGAGTATTGCTCTGGTCGGCCCAACCGGCGCAGGCAAAACCACTGTGGTCAACCTTCTCAGCAGGTTCTACAACCTCACGGGCGGAGCCATTTTGCTCGACGGTGAGTACGACATCTCAAGGTGTACCCTCCATTCCCTGCGCTCTCAGATGGGTATTATGCTGCAGGACAGCTTTATCTTCAGCGGCACCATAATGGACAATATCCGCTACGGACGGCTTGACGCCACCGATGAGGAGGTCATCGAAGCCGCAAAGGCGGTCCGTGCCCATGATTTTATATCCGAGATGGAAAAAGGGTATTACACCGAAGTAAACGAACGGGGCAGCCGGCTGTCGGCAGGTCAGAAACAGCTGATATCCTTTGCCCGCACCCTGCTTGCCAACCCGCGTATCCTGATTCTCGACGAGGCCACCTCCTCGATAGATACAAAGACAGAAAGACTGCTGCAGGAGGGCATACGGGTTCTTTTGCAGGGACGCACCTCGTTTATCATCGCCCACCGCCTGTCAACCATTAAGTCGTGCGATAAAATACTTTATATCGGGAACAAGGGAATCCTCGAAGAGGGCAGCCATGATGAGCTGATAGCAAAAAAAGGACTGTACTATCAGCTTTATACAGCCCAGATTCAAGAAAACAACCTTAACGCAAAGCCGGTCGTTGTGTAAATATTATAAAAAAACTTCGGGGACTCGAAAAGCGAAGCCCCGAATGTTTTTATAATAAATATCAATTATTATCTGAGATTGGTATTGCAACCTATCTTTTTGCCCTCTTCTTTACCATATTTATTACCGCAAGCAATATTACGGCGCCGACCACAGAAACGAACAAGCTCCATATATTAAAACCCGTGATACCATAGCCGCCGATTAAATTCATAGCAAATCCGCCGATTAAGCCGCCTATTATTCCGACGACGATATTCTTAAACGCGCCCATTTCGCGGTCATTGCCTGTCAGCTTGCTGGCAATCCATCCGGCAAGCGCCCCGATAATCAGCCAGCCTATTATGCCCATAATAAAATCTCCTTTCTGTCTTTTGCTCCTGTCTTATTATTGGGCATAAGGGTTTATTTATTCTGAAAATCGCAAATGCCAGTAAAATACGTAATAAAATGTAAATTAATATAACAAGGGTTTATTCATTGTCGTCGTTTGCTTGGGTTTCGCCGTCGGCTTCATCCTCATTTTCTTGGTCTTCCTCTTGATTTTGACGGCTTCCGGGATAGAAGCTATATAAATCAAAACCGTTATCATCAGGACGGGGCTCCGGCTTTTCAGAAGTCTCGATTGCCGGAATCGGTTTTATCCGCTCATTGTATTTCTCTCTGCGGCGTTCAACCAGCAGGGCTATCAGCAGATAGACCGCAAGAATCAGCACGCCTGTCAGCGATATAAGCCCGCCGTTCACAAGTCCGGGCGTCATATAGTCGAAACGGATTTTCACGTCCTCACCCTTAGGGCAGAGAACCGCCATAAAGCCGATATTCGCCTTGACGATTTCGGCGGGCTTTCCGTTCACCTTGGCCGTCCAGCCCTCCTCGTAGGGCACGCTGAAAAATACAAGGTTTTCCCTGTCAAGCGATATTGTCGCCGAAAATCCTTTGTTGTCACGGGAGAAGGATGAGGCTGCGGTCGCCTTTCTTGCCGCGCAGTCGCTCATATACTCTTCCTGTGTGTAAAAGGCGTTACTATAGAAGTCGGTTTCATCAAAGGATTCGAGATACTGTCCGTATTTTTCGGCATCCTTATCCTCAAGGACAATGGCCTTCAGCAGGGATAGCCCCCTGATATTCTGGCTCAGACCGTCATACTTGGTACGCGTCATGTAGGAATCGTATGTAAATCCCATCGGGATGAAATAATCGTTTTGATAAATATGGTACCCATTTTGTGTTGCGTAATAGCTCCAGCCCGGCATCTGCAGCTCGGTCTTGCCAAACGAGTCTTTTTGGGAGAAAAAGCTGCTTTCGTTTTTATACTGGAGATTGTCGTCGTTTATGTAATCAAACAGCCAGCGCACCGAAAGCAGTCCCCTCAGGGCATAGTGTTTGTTTTCGGGGCGGGAGCCGACATTTCTCTCGACCCCTATTGTCGGATAGAACTCCATTATCGAACCGGGCACTATACTGTGAAACGCCTGTATCGTCGGGGTGCGCCAGAACATTCCGAGGTTGTCAAGATCGCTATTGAAATCGGCGCGTGAAAAGACCTTCTTATCGGGAAGGTCTATTTTTTCGCCTCCGTTTATCGCCTTTTGGGTTATGTAGGTCGAGGCAAACCTCCCCTGCCCCTTCCCTACCCCTATGCTGTACCAGCCGAAGATAAGGATTACGCTTACCGTGATCCCGACCGACCACCTGAAGAACAGCCTTCTTTCGCGCAGATGTAGGGCTATTAGGAGAGCCGAAAGAATCAGACATACCGCGGCGACCGACACGGCCACCCAGAAAAGTTGGGGATATTCCGTATTGTAAAGTCCGAATGCAATCTTTCCTGTCTTCTCGTCCGGGGTCCATGATTTCGGGAACAGCCCGACCAGCAGGGCGAAAAAGGCGGTAATACCCGCCGTCCATCCGAAGGCCCGCTTCCAGTTGACGTGCACATTCTCCTCGTCCTGAATCGCAAGCATGGTGGCGAGCACCAATATCATGACCAGCATATAAAACCAGCGGGCATAGTACATGCTGTTAAAAAGCTGAAATGCGGCATTGAACCCCGGTATCAGGGCGGCGATTACCAGAATTATGATTAGGCGGCGCACCCAGTCGGTATGTCGCCGTGACTGCATATATGCAAGCACCCCGGTGCATCCGAATACCGGAAGCCATGCCGACATGGATGCCCATTTGTTGTCCGAGTCGGGGAAAAAGCTTGCCCGCGCCGGAATATCCTGCGGGAAGAAGAATGAATGTATAATATCGAAAAAGCGCTGCGGCTTTGAGTATATCAGCAAATCCCAGCCTGCCATTATGTTCTCGGTTCTCGGATTCTGGGTCACCGCGTAAAAGGCGGGAAGCAAAAGGACTCCCGCCATCGCCGTGCCCACAACCGCCTCGAACGCTATACCGAAAAAGCGTCTGCCGACATGCTCCCAATCGCCCGAAAACGTCCTTACCAGCCAGTAAATAATCAAAAACAACGCCTGACCGATAAAAAAGTAGTAGTTGGACAGGGCGCTCAGGAAGACCGAAACCGCGAACAGCCCCTTTTTGCCGTCCTTCATATACATTTCCATAAAAAGCAGCATAAGCGGAAAATAGACTATGGCCTCGTGGAAATGGTTAAAGAATATGTTATATATCGAGAAGCCCGAAAAGGCGTACAGTATGCCGCCCAGCAGCGCGAAATCGGGTTTCAGAAAGCGGCGGAGAAAGAGGTACGCAAACAGGGACGACAATGCGAATTTTAGTATAAGCAGCGGGGCCATCAAAAATGGCACGACCGCGCTCGGGAAAGCCAGCGTAAGCCAGAAAAACGGGCTGCCCAGCAGATAAAAGGAATATGAGCCGACAAAGTTGGCCCCGAGGTCGGTAGTCCAGCTCCAGAAGAAATCGCCCTCGCGCACCGCGTCATGCGCCATCTGGTAAAAGGGTATCTGCTGGACATTGAAGTCGCCGTAAAAGACAAAATATCCTTTATCATAAATTACGAAGGGCAGGAAGATTCCGATTGCCGCAAACAAAGCAAGAAGAAAGGCCATCCCGGTTCGTTCACGGGGCTTTTGCAATGTTGTTGTAGCAAACAAAGCAACCATCCTTTCCATACCGGTTCCGACCGGATTATACCCCAACGCCAAGCCTTTGGGGTCAGAGGGTTTTCGCCAGCTCCTTCAGATATGCGCGGAAGTCCTGTCCGACCTCCTTGTGGTTGAGGGCGACCTCGCAGATTGCCTCGAGTATACCCAGCTTGTTTCCCATATCGTATCTTTTGCCTGTGAAATCAACCCCGGTCATGCCCTCGCCGAGGGTCAGCTCGCGCATTGCGTCGGTGAGCTGGATCTCGCCGCCGGCGCCGGGCGGGGTCCTTTCGAGAATGTCGAATATCGAGGGGGGCAGCACGCATCTTCCGAGTATCGAATACAATGAGAGCACCTTATCTGGCGAGGGCTTTTCAATCATGTCGCTGACCGAATAGATGTTGTCGCGTATCAAATCAACCTTGAGCGAGCTGTAGCGGACAATCTGCTCCTCGGTTACCTTTTTGATGCCCACAACCCCTTTTCCGTATTCCTCATAGGCGCGGCAAAGCTGCCCGCAGGCGGGGTCGTCGCCTATGATGACATCGTCGCCGTACAGCACGGCAAAGGGTTCGTCCCCGACAAAGGATTTTGCGCAGCTCACGGCGTGTCCCAAGCCCTTTGTCTCTTTCTGGCGTATAAAAAATATATTCGCGAGGTTTGTAATGCGGTTGAGCTCGTCGAGGGTTTCCCGTCTGCCGGACGCTTCGAGCCTTTGTTCAAGCTCGATCACGTGGTCGAAGTGGTCTTCGATTATACCCTTGCCTCGGTTTGTGATAATCAATATTTCCTCGATTCCGGAGCGCACCGCCTCTTCGACAATAAACTGAATGGCGGGCTTATCCACAATCGGAAGCATCTCCTTTGGAAGGGCCTTGCTTATCGGGAGCACCCGCGTACCCAGTCCCGCCGCCGGAATGACGGCCTTTCTCACCTTTTTATAAGCCATTGCAATATCCTCTTTCCCGGCTTTATGAATATATAGGGCATAAAACCGATTTATAGTACTATGAGCGCCTGATAAAGCAACTGTCCGAACAGTACGATGCCGTTCGCCACCGCAACCATTACCAGGGACACTCCGCCCCGGGCGGCCAGCTCCTGACGGTATTCCGCAATTATGGACGAATACCTGTCGTTCTGGTCATCGTTGTTCAGCACCCGCTCCATGCCTGTCTTTTGACCGATTCGCCTGATGCGTGAGAACACGGTACGCTGATAAATCGAATTGCCGATAAGGCCAAAGATAATCCTTACCATCAGGCTTATGAAAAACAGCAGAAGGATAATCATCAAATACAGGGTGACGCTGCCGTCAGATATAAGCGAATACATATCGGCTTGGCCGAGTCCCTCGATTTTCGGAAACAGGAACACCGTGTAGATATAGCCGTTTATCAGGCTTGAAATCAATGACAACACAAGAATAATGCTGCCCACGAGATAGTTTTTTCTGTATAACAGCCAGTATGGGGTGAACAGAAAGGCCATCCAGTTCCACGAAGAGCGGGTTTTGTTGCGGTCCATCTTATAGAACCGCGGGAGGTAATAAGCCGAGTTGGGGCCGATAAAAGTCACAAGGTCCTCCGCCGCGATCCCGTCGATTTTCTCATCGGGCGCGACCCCGCCGAACGGGTCCATGATGGGCATGTGGAAGGGGGTGTATTCACCATATCCCCCGTGAAACGGGCTGCCGTACTGCTGCCCTCCGGCATGTCCTCCGGAATAGCTGCTCCATTCGGGCGGCTTCAACGCATTGCCGCAGCGCGAACAGAATTCCGCAAATTCGGGGTTTACCTTTCCGCAGCGCGAGCAGGTGTTGACATTATCAAAGGAACGGGAGTCCTGCAAAGGGGGATTGTACTGCTGTGTCTGGGGCCGGTCTTCCGGACGCTTCCACTGCCTCGGGGTCCCGTGGTCATCGGCATATTTACAGCGTCCTTCCTGTTTCCAGCATTCCCGATGATGGGGAGCGCCGCAATCCGGACAGGCTACTATATCGTCGGTTTCATTAAACTTGGTTTTACATACGGGACAAATATACCCTTCATAAAAGAACATAGGATTCATTTCCTTTCGCCCGCAAATTTTACGACTTAGGCGGCACGGCTCAATTTAAGCTTGGCTATTATCTCATTTTACCTTTTTTACTGTTCAAGTTCAACGAATATGGATATATTTTAAAAAAATTTAATTATTTAACGATTTGCCGGCGCCCTTATATCCTCAGCTTTTCTACGGTTATCAGGTCTTTTACGGCGTCCGCCGTTTCCCGAGTGGCAAGGCTTGTGCCCTCCCGCATCACGCAGGCCGTACCGCAAGCCGCCGCAAGCCTGACGCACTCTTCAACGGCGCATTCCTTGATAAAGCCGATAATGAATCCGGCAAGAGAGCTGTCGCCCGCACCCACGGTGGATTTGACCTCGACCTCGGGGACGACCGCCCGCAGGGCAATCCCCTTCGCGACATAGACCATGCCGAATTTGCCGAGGGATACCAGCACATTTTCAACCCCGCTGCCGCAGAGTATTTTGGCCGCGGCGTGCGCCTCCTTTGCCGGGTCATCCCCCTCGGTCTTAACAATATGCCTGAGTTCGTGTATGTTGGGCTTGATAAGCCAGGGGGATATCCTCACGTATTGCTCGAGGGTAAAGATATCGTTATCTATGGCTATCAGAACGCCCTTCTTTTTAACCGCCAGAATCAGCTCGACGTAATCCCCGGTCGATATATTCTCGGGCAGGCTGCCCGCAAACACAACGATATCGCCGGGGCGCACCCTTCTTTCAATCAACGCTATCAGGGCGCCTATTATCACGGCCGACACCGAGGGGCCCTTGCGATTCAGCTTCAGGGTGTTCCCGTTGTACCGAAGGGTCAGATTTTCGCGGACGGCGCCGTTCACCGGTATATTCTCGCAAGGCAGGCTTTCCTGCTCGAGATAACCCGAAAACTCGCGGCTGTTGTCCCGACCTACAATGCTGAGGCAGAGGGTTTGCAGACCGAACGAATGCGCGACACGCGATACATTGATACCCTTTCCCCCGGCCTCCCGCCTCTCGTCAAGCACACGGTTTGTCTCATCCGGCTTTAATCCGTCGGTATAAAGAGTAACATCAATCGAGGGGTTCATGGTAACGCTGATGATTCTTCTAATCATTTCTTTGACAACACCTTCCCGCAAGCTGCAAGTC
>JAAYKB010000016.1 GCA_012522615.1 Clostridiales bacterium | reverse complement strand
TATAAAGTATTAGTTAGTGAACGGTTTTCGGCATGAACACATAAAAAAGCATCCTATTTTCGTAGGATGCTTTTTTATGTGGAGCTGATAACCAGATTCGAACTGGTGACCTCGTCCTTACCAAGGACGCGCTCTGCCTACTGAGCTATATCAGCATATAAAAAAGGGAAAATGGCGACCCGGAACGGGCTCGAACCGTCGACCTCTAGCGTGACAGGCTAGCGTTCTAACCAGCTGAACTACCGGGCCACATACCCTGTGTTGCACTGTTAATGCGGGCAACACGGGGTATTATAAAGGATTATCGACCTATTGTCAAGAATTTTTCAATATTATGTTTAGGCCTTTTTCAGCCTTTTAGTGGCAAGCAGATGCATTTCTGCATAGCTTGTACCAAGGGAGGTGAAATGTATGTGTTTAGAAGCATTTGCGGTTGCGGCAGCCGCCGGAGCAGTGGGGGGTTCATGTGACCGTCGATTTAATAGAGACAGAATAAACCGCGACCGATTTGACCCATTCAGAAACAGCGGTCGCGGAGTAGATCCGGCGTTGTTCAGACGCGGAATCGAACCTACAATGAATATCCATCGTTGTACCTGCTGCCCTTGTGACAGGCATCATCACGAATGCTGCCGCCCGTGCTGCGACTAAAGCTATCGGGAAACCTGCTCTTTACGACTAAAGGGTCGTCCCTTTACAGGGGGCGACCCTTTAGTCTGTCTATAACTAGGTAATTTCACTCGCGTGAAAGCCCATGGTTCTTTTAAAGTGTTGAAAATACAGAGAAAAACAGCTTTAAGCTTGATCCAATTCGTAACTTGGGCAAGGCTTCTGTATGGTGTATACCGTGGATGGTTTTCTTGTTTTGCATCCGGCATCCGTTGTTACCGCCTATACTTCGGGGAAACGATTGGTTATTGAGTGGGCCTCCCATGCTTTCAAAGGACATGCCTACTTGAATTAATAAAATCGAGTTTATTAAGCGTATTTACTTACGCGTTTATTGATAAAACGCCAAAAGCCTTTTTGGATGAGATAATATTATTGTAACCAAAAAGTAAAAAATGTAAATGTTAAATATATAAAAAGAAAACAAAAAAAAAGGACACTTGAGCAAAAAAAAGGACTATCCAAAGACCATATAAAGAGTATAAAATATAGTTCGGACTTAAGCATTAATGGCTTGTAAATCCTATGTTTATATTTTATAAGATAATTTTTCATAGTCCAGAGCAGCAAAAAGATTCCCAATCATTTTATCCGTGTTCGAAAAACAAAAAATGGTGGAGTTGGAGCGTCATATGATAAAAAAAGTTTTGGCATTCTTATCTAAAGTTTGTTTATTAGGGGTTATATTAACAGTGAGTTCATTTGGTCAGTTTGCTAGCGCTGCGAACAACAAATGGAAACAGGATCAGTTCGTTATCTCTACATTTCAGGGAGTGTCAGATGCATCCAGAGGATTCTTTGTACAAGTTATGTCTACATTAAAAGAAGCAAATCTTACCCATGTTGAGACCGCCTTTACTTCTCCTTCCACATCCGAACAGACTTGTATGATTGCCGAGCAGGTGGGTCTGAAAGTAATCGTGATGAACTATGAAATGTTTGGTGGTTTCCAGAATGTATATGTCCCTGCCAAAACAGAACAGGAAATCAGGGCATCTGCTGAGGCGGCTATGCAATTATATGGAAAGTATAAGTCTTTGGAAGGCTTCTATATTTGGGATGAGCCGTATCATACGCAGTTCCCGCTGGTAAGAAAAGTTCTTGATATTTTTGCCGAAAAGTTTCCGGACAAGCTACTGTTTTTAGGATCACAGCAGTCGGGCTCCGGAGGTGATATCCCATATAGATTGAATCCGAGACCGGGTACAAACGAATTCTCCTTTACTGAGTATATTGATAGATGGGCACAGGAAGTGAATCCTCCTCTTTTTGTTTCCAATAAAGCATTTTTTTATGATGGTGTGGATAAAGGCCTTCCGCTTGGACAGTCGGAGATCTGGGATAATTATGGCTATCTTAGAAACTGGGCACTCAAGAAAAATGTGCCAATGTGGTACTATGTACAATTGGTAGGCGACCCGATTCAGAACCAATTGGGAAATAATACAATTGAAAGAGTGCGGATGACTGTAAATTCATTGTTGTCTTACGGCGTTAAGGGCATCAACTATTATACGACATATAACACGATTGTTGATTATAATGGCAGGAAAATAGGGATTTTTGATGATGTGAAACAGCTTAATGCAGAGACGCTGAAGGTTGGCAATGAAATGCTGAAATTCAAATCGCAGCTTGTGTATCATACAGGTGATGTCAATAATCATTACGATAACAAAATCACTGACTCCAAAATTGTCAGAAGTGCAACCGATGAATTAATTATCGGCGAGTTTAAATCCGAAAAGAACCAGGATTATCTGTATATTACCGCACGTACTTATGATAGGGCATATGAAGGCCGCGTCAATCTTAAAAACAATTATCGCGTGGATGTATTTAATAAGTCTACCGGAAAATACGAATTGATTGGTATGAATGTTGGTTCTATTAACTTGAATTATGCCGCAGGTGGTGGCAATTTATATCGGATTCTTCCCAAAAACACGGATGTAAAAGAAGAGCCGACTACCAGTGCCAAATCGACAAGCCCTAGTTCTTCAAAGTCTTCTGATGGAACCACCTCAAATATTTCTGCAACTTCGCAGCAGATAACCTCTGGTGATTCAACTGCCTTTTCTGATCCCGTTTCTACGGATAGCGTTTCCTCTAAAACAAGAAGCAGTGAAAATGCCAATGAAAAGCCACAGTCTCCCGGCCTTTTGGGCTGGATTATAGGAGGAGTTACTATCTTATTAGCCGGAGGCTGTACAGGTTTCTTATTCTTCCTACGTAAGAAAAAGGTGACCAGAAACGATTAAGGTTATTCAAAAACATTTTTTAAAAAAGGAGTGGAGTTTGAAATTATGAAGGTTAAACAGATTTCTTGCATGTTACTGGCATTGGTGCTCATCTGTATGTTTGCACTTGTTGGATGTAAAACCAAACCCGTAAAAGGGGAAAGCGGTTCTTCTGACGGAGAAAGCACCAACAGCAGCAGTATTGACAGTGATGGTAGCCAGCCAGAGGATTCCATCCCATCAGGAGAATCAGGAGCATCAGGAGTTACCGGCACAACAGCATCAAATGCCGGCCAAGGCGATTCAACGGCGAAACCTTCCGGCAAGTTGAATAATAACTCAGGCGATGCATCGGTGTTTAACAGTATGACCAAACCGGTTACTTTAAAAGTAGTGGTGAAGACCAATCCGGATAACGGTGATCTTGCCAAAATGTGGTTTTGGCAGGAAATTGAGCGTTTGTCTCATATTCACTTTGACGTACAAGTAGTCGAAGCCGCTGTTTTCCATGACCAGAAAGCATTGATGATCCTTTCTAACAACCTGCCGGATATGTTTTTGGGATATGCACAGTTTGACTCCAGAGAGGTAGTTAAATACGGTTCGGAAGGCGTATTTATAGATATCAAAGACAAAGTAAAAAACATGAAAAATCTGCAGAAAGTCATTAAAACCGGAGAACCGAACACCCTTAAAGGTTCAACTGCGCCAAATGGTTCAATCTATTCTTTGCCATGCTTTAACACCCGCGGACTCCCGGATGGCTTGCGTGTTTTCATCAATCAGGAGTGGTTGGATAACCTCAACCTGAAAATGCCAAAAACCATAGCAGATTTTCGTAAAGTATTGGAAGCTTTCCGTGACCGTGATCCGGATGGAAACGGAGTAAAAGATACGATTCCTATTTCAGGCGTTGGTTACCAGATTTTTAATTACTTTAGGTCTGCTTACGGGTTTGTAGACGATTATGATGTAATTGGTGGCAAACTAAAATATTTTCCAATGGAAGCCGACTATAAAAACTATATGGATACCTTAAATCGTTTTTATACGGACAATTTAATTGACCATGAGATGATGTTCCAGACGGACGAGCAGTTTAAAGCAAAAGCAAGTGCCGGAAAAGTTGGCGTATTTGCTTATACCGGTGTGGAAACTGCTGTCGGTTCCGAAAAATCCAAGTGGTCTCAGTATGATGCTATGACTCCTATTATTGCCCGTTCCGGCATAGAGCCTAAATATATGCTCGACCTTTCTGTATTCCAGAACTGTGCCATGCTTACAAAAGCAAACAAACACGTTGACGAGTCGTTACTGTTTTTAGATTTTCTTTATACAGATACCGGAACCACTATGCTACGGCTTGGACCGGAAAAAGGCAAATGGTCTGGTGAAGGCGGCTGGTATAAGAACAGTAAGGGTGAAGTCGAGATGGATGTCCCGAAAAAATATGCAAATGACTGGTTGTTTATTAACTCTATGTCTCCTTGCATTAACATTTTACCTTGCTATATGCCGACACCCACTATGAATGGCGGCAAAAAGGATGATAAAGCTCTGCATTTTGAGAAAATGATGAAAGTATTTGCTGCAAACGGTCGTTACAGACTACCTGAGTTTATGTATTCTGTAAAAGAAGCTGAAAAACTTTCTGAGTTGGAGCCATATATAGCTAACTTTGTTCAGAATAAAATTCCCGACTATGTAATTGGTGTAAGACCTGTTTCGGAAATTGCCAACGATCAGACCGAGTTAAGAAAGCAGGGCGTTGAAACAATCATTAAGATTAAGCAGGATGCTTATAATCGATACATTAAATAATTATTGTTGTCAACCGTTTTAAAACACGGCCGGCAAATACAGAAAGGACACAGGTTAATATGAAAAAAACAATCAGAACACTAGTACTTATTGTTTTATGTATAACGCTTGTTATTCCATCTGTATTTGCCGGATCTGACGGTAAAAAGCTGAAAGATAGTATCGGCGCTGTTTCAGTAGAAAATGTGGCTTTCAGAGATGAAATGGAAAACCCATATTTCCAAACAGTATTAGAAGAATATCAAAAGAAAGGGTATAATTTTGATTCGCCCGCCATTTCGTTTACTCCCGCAGAAGCTGCTGGACATAAAGGGGTAGAGGTAATTGAGGGCAAAGAAGCTTATCGTCTCACGCGAGAGGTGGGCGAAGTCAATTATACAGTGACCGCCGAGAAAGACAGCGCTTATGAAATTGTGCTGGATTATTATATGCTGTCAGATACCGGTGTATCCGGTAAGCACTCTGTTTTAATTGATGGGAAAACACAGTTTTTTGAGGCAGATAGCATTGCTTTCAATCGTCTATGGCAGGATGAAAATGAACCTATTGTAAATGGGGTCGGTGACGAGGTGAAGCCTCGTCAACAAGAAATTCGCTGTTGGCAGACCTATGCACTGGAGGATACACACGGATTTTATTCACTTCCGCTCAATTTTTTCCTGTCAGCAGGAAAGCATACCATTACCATTCGGTTTGTATCCGAAGATATTGCCATTGGCAATATGATTCTGCGGACTCCAACCAAATTGGAGCCCTACTCTAAGCCATCCGAATCCGAAGCGGGCCAACCTATTTATTTCGAAGCAGAAGAGAATGCTGCTGAAAAAAGTGACAGTACACTTCGCCAGGAATCAGACTCCGATCCGGCTACAGTTCCATCCGATCCACGTTATCTAAAACTTAACATGATGGGCGGTGTTATATGGAACAAGGCTAACCAAAAGATTACATGGCGTTTTTCTGTGGAAAAAGCAGGCCTTTATTCTGTTAATTTAAAATGTCAGCAGATGTAGCTAAATGGAATTCCATCTTTTCGAAAAATTGAAATCGATAAAAAAGTTCCTTGCGAGGAGCTGCTTAATTACCGCTTTGAGTACAATCGTTCTTGGCGGGCAGAAACATTAAAAACAAAAAATGGCGAGACGATGTTGTTTTATTTAGATAAAGGAGAACACACATTGTCTATGTCGGTTAAAATGGGACCGCTGACTCAAATTTTACAGGAAATCAACGAAGACAGTTTAAAAATGTCCTCCATGATGTTGGATATTATGCGGCTTACCGGCACAACGCCGGATCCAAATTATGACTACGAATTTTTTAAAAAAATCCCTGATTTGGAAAAAAGAATGCGTTACCTCTCTGACCGGTTGCAGGAAAAATATGACACGCTGGTGGAGCTTTGTAACGGGAATGTACCGGGCTTGGCCAATTCAATTAAAGCGACAAAAAAACAGCTGGACGAGTTGATTGAGGAGCCTTTTTTAATTGCCAAAAATATAAATATTCTTACCAACCTGCAGGCATCTATGGGTTCTTGGTATTCTGAATATCAAACGCAGCCGTTGTCAATCGACTACTTTACACTTAATCCTCCCGATGTAGCCTTTACAGTTCGAAAATCCAGTATTTTTCAGCGAATACAATATCTATTTATCAGTTTATGCACTTCTTTCGTGAAGGATTATGACAATATTTCCGGTTCTTTAGCCGTAGATGCCAAGGAGAGCATTGATG
>JAAYKB010000134.1 GCA_012522615.1 Clostridiales bacterium | reverse complement strand
GGCTTGGGCTGTATAAAATCGGAATCCAGAACGACGAATTTGCCGGCACAGGAAGAAACGAGTGGTCAACTAATGACGATATCATGAAGCGCTCCTTGCTGTATGTCCGTTCAAAACCGGAATGCGGCGGCGTGATGTTTTTTAGTTACTCATTCTTTAAGCCGCTATTAAAGCCGGACAGCAGCAGTTGGTCAAAAGATATCGCAAGACGCGAGGTAGAAAACCTGCTTGCGGTTATGAAACCCTGACAAAACCTCAAAAAGATTACCTTACGGATGTTAAAACGAAAGGGATTTCAGAATGCAAAAACCGGCCAGAAAAATTAAACATCCCCGTATTCTCGCAGGTTCGATCACCGCCATATCGGTCATCTTTCTCGCCGTTGCGGTTCTTCTGACCATAAATAACGGCGTGCTGGCGACAATGGCGGCGTTCATTTCGGGCAACTCTGACGTTATATCGGAGCCAAGTTCCGATACGGAATCCCAACCGTCCGACCTGCCCGATGAATCCAGTATTCCCGGGGACGAGGACCCGATAGACAACGAGGACCCGATAGATCAGGACATACTTTTTGCCCGTCCGGACATGATGAAGGGCGTTTGGCTGAAAGCGGGAACCGATTATTATATAAGCAAAACCGAAAGCGGAGAAACGGTGGAGGCCCAGATAGACGAGGCGTTTGCCAAGATTGCGCAGTGGGGCTTCAACACCGTGATTGTTCCGGTTTCGCTTGACGGCAGGCCGCTTTACATATCCAAAGGCGACGGAAACTCAATCTCGATTAAAAACGAGGACGGAACCGACCTTGACCCTCCCGCCTATATACTTGAATGTGCGAAAGAACGCGGAATCTACACTTATGGCGTGATTGATTTCAGGGTCAATGCAAAGGACGGATTTGACCCAAGCACAAAAGAAGGGGCCGCGGCCATACACAAAATGACCGCCGAAGCGGCGGCGCGGTATTCCTTTGACGGATGGATGCTCGACAACACGGGATACGCGGCGGGCGGCGGCGGAAGCTACGCTTCTTATATGAGCGTCATGCCGGGCGGAGGCTTTGAACGGTTCCAGCGCGAGAGCATAACCGCGGCGGTAATCGACGCGGTCAAAGCAATAAAAGATATAAATGTCAACCTTTATGTCGGACTTCTTGCCGACGGCGTCTGGGCACACTCCGCCTCGGACGAAAGGGGTTCAAAAACAAACGGGGTGTATGAGTCGCTGACCGACGGCTTTGCGGATACCCGCGCGTGGGTTGAGAACGGGCTTTTTGATTTTGTGATGGTCAAAAATCATTATTCCACCCTTGATGCCTCCGCGCCGTTCGGAAAGGTTCTCGAATGGTGGGCCGCCCTGTGCAAGGAAACCGACATTCCGCTTTATATGTCTCACGATTCGGAAAAGGCCTGCTCGACCCAGCCGGGATGGAAGTCGCCCGACCAGCTCACACAGCAGGTGCTCGCCTGCAAGAATACCGATGAATGGAAGGGAAGCAGCTTTACTTCGTTTGCTGCACTGAACAAGAATGCTCTCGGCAGCACAACCGCCTTGCTCAAGGCTTT
>JAAYKB010000133.1 GCA_012522615.1 Clostridiales bacterium | reverse complement strand
TCCAAAACAACCGAGGATATCCCGATGTATCCGGATAGTCCGGGAATTGGTTTATCGGGGGATTATGCAGTTGCTTCCATACAACCTATCTGTTAAACTAAGATTAGGTTAAGAATCGAGGTGTAGTATGAAATATATTCAAACAGTCACCGGAAAAATTCCTGCCGATGAAATGGGTATCACGACAACCCATGAGCATTTATTAATAAAACAAAAAAATTTTAATGCAGAACAGCACGGTGAAGACGAGGAATATCTTAATCAAAAGGTATGCTTGAGAAACAGGGGCAAAATCCTTTACAATTTACATAAATATCCTGATAATGTAATACTGGACAACCCGGATCTTATCACCAGTGAGGTCTTGGAATTCAAAAAGGCGGGCGGCAAAACCCTTATTGATTGCACCTGTCACGGTCTTGACCCAAATCCTGAGGCTGTCCGCCGCATAGCCTTAAACGCAGGTATCAATATTGTAATGCCGACCGGGGTTTATACCCATCCCTACCATCCTCTATGGGTAAAAGACCTTTCGTTTCAGGAGCTTGCAGAGCTTTTTGAAAAAGAAATAAACCATGGGATTGCCGGCACTTCAATCAAAGCGGGATTTATCGGAGAAATCGGCATTTCCTGCTTTAACAACGAGGAAAAAAAAGTAGTTAAGGCCGCCGCAATAGCACAAAAAAATACGGGTACAGCAATTGTATTTCACATGAATCACCAATATACAACAGAGGTTATTGATGTTTTGGAGAAAAACGGAGCCGATCTGTCAAAGGCAATCATCGGACATTGCGACCACATGTTTGAAAAAATTGATTATTTTGAAAGCCTTCTGAAAAGAAAGGTCAATTTGGCTTTTGACACTTTCGGGATGGATATTACCCTGTCTCATGAGTTGTGTTATCCGAATGACTACGGCAGATTTTCCGCTATCCGCATCCTTTCAAACATGGGGTTCATAAATCAGATTGTAGTCGGGCATGATGTTTGTTTTAAAGTACAGCTCAAAGAATTCGGGGGCTTCGGCTATTCACATTTGTTGGAGAACGTGGTTTTGGTCATGAAAAACAACGGATTTTCGGAAGATGAAATAAACACCTTGCTTGTTAAAAATCCGGCGCGGATTTTCGGGGTGGAGGAAGACTAATACAACAGTAAGGACGTTGTTGTTTTCCGTTCGAAAGGGTGCAAATCCATGGATACTATAACGATTAAAAATATAAAGCCGACGATAATGTTAAAAAAGGCCGAACACAACCTCAAGCAATTGGTGAGGGTTTTAATTCACAATGACGGAGAGGAATGTTCGGGCATTCTCTCTGCAAAATACGGCGACGTTATACTCGGTACAACCGATATTTTTATGCGTAGCGGCGAAAACTTATGTGAGCTTTTTATTGACGAGCCTAACGCTGCCCAAAAGGCTGTTTTTACAGTAACCAGCGGGGAAAAAGTCACCCGAAAAAGCAAAAAATTATTTCCGCCCCGACATATGAGAGTGCATGTAGTGCATTTTTCTCACCACGATCTGGGCTATACCGATATTCCGTCCAATGTATTAAAGGAGTATTATAAGACACTTGATGATGCGATAGATTACGCTGAAAGTACCGCCGGATATGATGAAGAATCCAAATTTCGTATTGTGATTGAGCAGATGTGGTCGCTTGACTATTTTCTGAAAAATGCGCCGGAGGACAGAGCAAAAAAACTGATTGCCCTTTTAAAAAGCAGTCAGTTTGAGGTTACTGCGCTTTTCGGTAACATGATAACCGAGCTGTGCAGCCATGAAGACCTGTTGAGAACCGTTTATCACAGCACAAAGCTGAAGAATGATTATGGGATATCCGTATCGTCTGCAGAGCACAATGACATACCGGGCTTTTGCTGGGGGCTGTCAAGAGTCCTGACGGATTTAGGAATAGATATTTTTTGTCCCGCTCTGCCTCTTTACTATGGGTGGGGAGAGAAAAAATATCAGTCTTTTTGGAATACCAAAGAGATATTCGGATTTGATGCTCCCGGGGCCTTTTGGTGGGAAGCACCGACGGGTAAACGCATTTTGTTTTGGTGCAACAACTGGGGTTGTGGCGGCGATGTGGACAGCACCCTTCCGCATATTGAAGAAAAGCTGATGGACTTTATTGAAAAGGGATATCCGTTTTCAAACATCCGCTGGCCGGTTATCGGAGGAATGCGTGATAACTCTCCCTATATACAAGGATATTCGGATACCATCCGCAGATGGAACGAACAGTGGGAATTCCCGCGCTTAATAAGCAGTACAAACGCGATATTTTACAAGGATTTTGTAAATGAAGTTCCCAAGAATCTACCTGTGTGGAGAGGGGAACTCCCGGGTCAGGATTATCCCACCGGAACAACTTCGACCGCAATTACGACTGCCGTTCACCGTAACAACCAGTCCGGTCTGACAATTGCCGAAAGTCTGGCAAGTCATTCCTCTCTGCATACGGACTATCAGTATCAGTCTGAACGCCTGAGCGAGGCGGTAGAAAACCTCTTGTGGTACAACGAACATGTATGGGGCTATCATTTCCCTTGCGGGCCCGCCGCATTAACCTCGGAGCATTCAAAAGCCATGTGTGCCTACCGAACAGAGGCATTTTTAAGCGAGGTTCGTGATAAAGCCTTAACCCATATAGCAGACAGCTTAAAGCTACAAAGAGGAGAATTGTACCTCTTGGTCAGCAATCAAACCTCGTGGGATAAAACCGCTCCGTTGTCTGTCCCTATGCGTGAAATGGATTCATCCGGCAGTACAATGCGCACTGTTTCTCCAAAGGAGGATTCTGAGGGCGGCGATGTGTTAAAGGGAGTTCTACTTGACTATCGCTGGCATGTATCACCGGATAAGGACTTTGCCGACGGGAAGTTTCGACTGATTGATCTGTCTGAGAATACAGAGGTTGTTTATGACATAACAGAGCTTGAAGATGCCTTCGAACCGGAAATCTATGCACCTCAGCGCTTCGGGTTGGGTTCGGGGAGCAGACGTTTTGGTTTTTTTGAAGACCCGATTATTTTAAAGAGAAACATTCGATTTATCGCAAAGGATATTCCCGCCAACGGATATAAGGTTTATTGGCTTAAAAAAACGGATGAGTCTGTCGTTCCGAAAACATCAAAAAACATATCAACATCTCAAACTACGATTGAAAATGAATTCTACAGAATAAAAGCAGACCCGCAAAAATGCATAATTACAAGTTTATATGATAAAACGGCAAAACGTGAATTATGTGATGCTGCGGAAAAGGGGTTTTACAGTCTTACCGTTCGCGATAAAAATAATTTGAACGGAACGGGAGAGAGGCGCACCGGAATTAAAACAGTAAAAGGTGCAACCTATAGTTCCTTTCAAATAGAGGCGTCCGCATACGGGCATCCTGTTGTAAGACACCGTATTACCCTGTTTGCCGGCATTAAAAACATCTATTTCGAAAGCAGTATTTTAAAAGACCCGACACCTCTTTTAAATACACACCTTTCATTTAAACTGTTTGCGAAAAACCCGAGTTTTAGTTATGAATCAGCT
>JAAYKB010000132.1 GCA_012522615.1 Clostridiales bacterium | reverse complement strand
TTTCTTTCGTACCTTATCTGTGACTCGGTATACCGGATGGCTAAGAGCATGCTGTATGCGGGAAAAATCAGGGGGCTGCTGGAGAGGGTAAACACCAAGGAACAGCTTTTGCGTACAGGTGAAAAGGATATTCTGAACATGCTGGCGCTCATGTTCAGAAAGATGGGTTATAAGGTGGAAAAAACCGACCTTTGCGGCGAGTGCCTGAACGGCTTGATTTTAAACGATGTAATCTTTGTTGAGCTGTGGAAGAACGCTCCGGGGCATCTCATTGAAATCGAAACCGCTATCAAGCTTGCCTACTGCATGAGAAGGGCGTCGGTCTATCGCGGCATGCTGGTCACGCTAGGCGATTTCAAGCGGAACACAAGGCTGTTTTGCCATAAGTATGTCATACAGTGCGTAAACGGGGACCAGCTTGTTGAAATGCTCCGCGAGGTGCAGGCCCCTACCCTCCCGTTAAAGATAAATCAGCCGGGATAGATAACAAAAAACAGACCGCCGGCAAACCAAAAGTCGGCGGTCTGTTTTTTGTTATGATAAGAGTCTCTCGAATTCATCCAGCAGGGATTCGAACTCCCCGAGCGCGTTGTTTACCGGGATCGGCGTGGTCAGGTCAACCCCTGCGCGTTTCAGTATTTCGGCGGGATAATCGCTGCCCCCCGCCTTAAGGAAATCGAGGTATCGCCCGACATCTCCGCCTTCGTTAATCATACGGGTGATGGCCGCCGCCGCCGAAAATCCGGTCGCATACTTAAACACATAAAAGGCGCGGTAGAAATGCGGGATCCTCGCCCATTCCCAGCGCATGTAATCGTCGATTTCGACATCCGGACCGAAATAGTCTTTCAGCAGCTCTCCGTAAACCCCGCAGAGGGTTTCTCCGGTCAGCGGTTCGCCGCCCTCGGCCATTTCATGCACCTTGAGCTCGAATTCGGCAAACATGGTCTGGCGGAAAACCGTGCCCTTGTATTCCTCGAGAAAACGGTTGAGCAGATATGCCTTCTGCCGCCTGCCTTGGTCTGTCGACAGGTCGCACCTGCCTATCATTCCCCGCATCAGAATATTTTCGTTGACGGTGGAGGCAATCTCCGCAAGAAATATCGGATAATCCTTGTTCATATAAGGCTGGCTGTCGGAATAATAGGTGTGCATACAGTGCCCCGCCTCGTGCGCAAGGGTGAAGACGTCGTTCAGGCTGCCGACAAAGTTGAGCAGCATATACGGGTGCACCCCGTATACACCCGCGGCGTATGCGCCGGTCGCCTTACCCGGGGTCTCGTATACATCGACCCAACCCCCGGCAAGCAGTTTGTCAAGGTCGCGCAGATAATCGCCGCCCAGCGGGGCGAGGTGTTCCCGCACCATGCCGCAGGCTTCCTCGTAGTTGTATTCCTGTTCGGGGGCTTCGACTATCGGCACATAGGTGTCGTATATATGCAGTTTGTCAACCCCCAGAATCCGGCGGCGAAGTCCGAGATACCGTCTGTAGGCCGGCAGGTGTGAGCGGACTGCTTCAATAAGTCCGGTGTAAATCGAGCGGGGCAGGTTGTCGGAAAACAAGGCCTTGTCAAGGCTGTCTTTATATCCTCTTGCCCTTGCGGCAAAAATGTCCGAGCGGACGCTGCCCGCATAAAGGGCGGCAATGGTGTTCCCCATACCGGCAAAGGCTTTATGCATGACTTCAAAGGCTTGGGCGCGCACGCGGCGGTCACGGCTGTCCCTCAGCTTTCCGAACAGTCCGTGGGTAAGCTTCACCCGCTCCCCCTTTTCGTCCGTAATATCGCCCAGCTTTAAATCCACGCTTTCAAGCATGGAATAGGCCCCCTCTAGCCCCTCCAGCGCAGGCGCCGCCATTGCCATAAGCTGCTCCTCCCGGGTCGAGAGCACATGCTCCCGGCTTCTGATCACGTCGTCCACCATATGGCGGAAATCGGCAAGGTCGTCGCCCGTGTTCACCCATTCTCGGAGGGTTTCGGGCGGGATGGCCGTCAGCTCGGGCATAATAAACGATATGGCCTCCTGAATCCGGAACAGGACGCCGAGGGTGCGGTCGTGCATGGCCTGATACTTGGCGTCCCCGTTGTCGACGTCCAGATTCAGTTTGGCGTACATATACACCCGCTCAAGCCGCTTTTCAAGTCTTTCAAACAGGCGGAGCCCGGCGCTTAAGGCGTCGCGGCTTTCACCCAGCCTGCCCCGGTACGATTTGATTTCCTCCGCGTCGCTTCGGACTTTTGATAAATCTGCCTCCCACGCGGTTTCATCCGGATATATGTCGGTGAGCCGCCATTTATATTTTGACGGAATATCCTCTCTGCTGCTGTATCCCATAAGCTACCTCCGGTTTGTAATCTGTATTTATAGCATAGTATGAGCCTCGGTATCGCTATTATTTAGCGGTCGGGCAAATAATAGTGACAGGAGTCTGTCCTGTCACCGCGTTTCGGGCAGTCCCAGAGTCTCGATAACCCTGCGGGCAATCTCGTCGGGCTTTCCGCAGCCGTCAACAATGAAGTCTGCCGCCGCGCGGTAGAGGGGCAGGCGGCTGTCGTAAAGCTCGCGGGCGGCCTGTTCACGGTCGGGTCGGGCAAGAAGGGGACGGGTGTTGTCGCCCTCGAGTCTTTTAAGTATTATTGAAAGGGGTACATCCAGCAGGACTATATCGCCCGTTTTTGACAGGGTGTCGACATTTTCGCGAAAGGTCAGTGCCCCGCCGCCTGCGGCAATCACAAGCCCCTGCCGGGAGGCAAGTTCGGCGCAGGCCTCCCGCTCGCGCAGGCGAAAGCCCTCCTCGCCGAATTTTGAAAATATATCGGCAACCGGCATGCCCGCCTTTTCTTCTATCGCGGCGTCCATATCAACAAAAAGGAGGCCGGTAAGCTCCGAAAGCGAGCGGCCGACGGTTGTTTTACCGCACCCCATAAATCCGCAAAGAATAATATTTCTCATCCATCAAATCTCCTTTTCGGGCTTATTGCTCGGAAAAATGGCGCTGCATCTCGACCGAAGCGTCCTTGATAAGCTGGGCAACAGCCTTCCGGTCAAAATCGGCGCCGAACCATATCCTATGGGCCGCCACCGCCTGCCAAACCAGCATGGGCATCCCTCCGAGGGCCTTTGCGCCGTTTGCCCGGGCCGATTTGAGCAGGAGTGTCTCGGCGGGATTATAGACCGCGTCAAATACGGCGGCAATGTTGCGAAGCACAGGGGCTTTTACCGGCATGGCGTCACAATCCGGATACATGCCGACAGGGGTTGCGTTTATCAACAGGTCGAATTCCCCGCCTATCTCGTCGAGGGTTGTTATATCATAATCGGTTTTGGGCGAAAGGGTATGGACATAGGCGCGAAGCTCGTCCGCCTGTTTCAGGTCGGACTCCCTCACTGCGTTGACGATTTTGCAGCCGGACAGCGCCGCCTCGCATGCGAAGGTACGCCCCACCCCGCCGCACCCGAGCAGCAAAACCCGCCCTTTCAGGGTTATGTCGCCATCTCTAAGGGCAAGCAAAAATCCGTCTGCGTCGGTGTTATAGCCCAAGCAGCCCTCCGGTCCGGTTTTTATGGTGTTGACCGAACGATAAAGCTCGGCGCGGCCGCGCAGCCCGTCAAGATAGGGAATGACGGCCTGTTTGTGTGGTATTGTCACGTTTATACCTCCGGCCTCTCTGAGGAGGACGGGCAGATCTGTTTCAAGCCGCTCGGGGGGGATATCGATTGCCGAATAATCGGCATCAACCCCGCGTATCGTAAACAGGCGCTTGTGAATAAAGGGCGACATGCTGTGACCGAGCGGATGACCGATTACATAAAAATTCGATATTTGTAGCATCATAATATACAACCTTTCGGGAAAATCGGCATAAATTATTATAAAATCGGGTCAGAATCGATAAGTTTCAAAAATTATTGAAAAAAGGTGATTGACAAATTTACCTTTTGCTAATAATATTTTGGTGTAATTGGTTTTGTTGCAAATAAAGCTGCATAGATTATAGCACAAAGCCATGACACTGTCCACGGATTCAAATATGGGTTCTGCGGGCAGTATGTGGTCACTACTAATGGAAGGATGAGCTGGATGGTACTCGAGAAAGTGAAGGCAATACTCAGCAGCCAATTTGACGTCGAAGAGGACGCGATTACCGCAGATACAAATATTTTGGACGACCTTGGCGCTGATTCGCTGGACGTTGTGGATATGCTGATGTCCCTTGAGGATGAATTCGATGTTGAAATCCCGGACGAGGAGATTGAAAAGCTCCAAACGGTCGGCGATGTTGTCGCTTACATCGAAGAGCATTTATAATCTTTAAAGGTCATACAGGTCTGCATGCGTGTTTTGTGTAAACCTGTTATCAATCCGTCTGAACATTCCGCGAAAGAGTTGGGCAGAATTGACGCTCAACTTTTTCTGTTTTCAGTGGTATAATTTTAATGGCAATACTTTTTTTGTATTTATATAGGAAAGGCAAGATCCGTCAATGAACAATAACAATGAAATCCAAAAGAAACGCCGCCGTCATATGCGGCGCGGGACAAAGCTGTTTGTTTATGCGGTCGTGCTGTTGATAGCGCTGGCGGTTGTTTCGATTGGATTCCGTATGTTCGGTCCTGTGAATATGTCGTCCTCAGAGGTGGGGAATATCACAACCAGTATTACAACTACCGGCACCGCAACTTCCGATACTACAACTGCCGGAACTCCGGAGTCTTCGGCCTTAAATTCAACGGCTGCCGAAACAACGACCGGCAGCAAAACCGGCAGCTCGGCGCCCTTGGTTTCGAATCGTTATATCCAGCCCGCGGGAGCCGAGTGGAACATCAAGCTGGTAAACCCTTGGAATCCGATTGATACGAAATACTCCCCTCCGCTTGTCGCATATAATGGGGACAAAACCAAAATGTTCGATAGCCGCGCTATTGACAAGCTGAAAGCCTTAATAGCTGCGGGTAAACAGTATAAGATAAGCGTCGCGTCGCTGTATCGCTCGATTCAGCTTCAAACCGACCTGTTTGAGAAAGAAGTAAAAAAGGTGATGTCTAACCAGGGGAAGTCCCGCGCCGAGGCGGAAACGATTGCCGCGACGGTTGTGGCGCGCCCCATCACGAGCGAGCATCATCTCGGGCTTGCTGCCGATTTGCTTTTCGGAGGTTATCCCGCTTTAGACCAGAGCAATGAAAACACCCCCGCCTATAAATGGCTGCAGGAGCACTGCGCCGACTACGGTTTTATACTGCGGTACCCGAAAGACAAGGAGGATGTAACCGGAGTTATCTTTGAACCGTGGCACTACCGTTATGTCGGCGAGGAAGCGGCGCGCGAGATTATGCTGCGGAGAATCACGCTTGAGGAATATCTGCAGGAGAAGGGCAAGTAGCCGATTGACACTCAGAAATTGGGTTTGAAAGGAAGAATCAATGTCGAAGCAAAAACATATACCTGTATACAGATTGACTCTGGGGGGGTTGTATATCGCCCTGTTCGGGCTGGCAAGCAATATACCGCTGCTGTCGGCAATCAATATCATACCCGGCGTTCCTATTACCATGCAGACCTTCCTGATTGCCATGATGGGGCTGACGCTGGGTTTGCGAGGGGGCTTAATAACCTATATCGCCCTGCTGGTTCTCACCTTCTGCGGGCTGCCGATGATGGCGGGAGGGAAAGGGGGACCTGCCGTGTTTGTCGGGCCGACCTGCGGATATATCTACGGCTGGGTCTTTGTTATTATCTTGCTGGGCTTGTATTCGACATTTTTTATGGATAGACTGGTCGGGAAAAGGATTTTGGGAATGTCAATCCACCTGCCGGTTTCCTTTGGACTCGGAATGCTCGGCATGCTGTTGGATTACGCTTGCGGCTCGCTCGGACTGATAGCGACCGGGGCGGACAAAACCATGGCGGCCTTCCCCGCCGTCCTTCTTTCCAACGCCGCCTTTCTGCCGGCTGACGCCATAAAATTCGGGCTGGCTTCGGTTATATCGTTGTCTTTGTTTGCAAAGCCCGCTCTGCGAAGGTTTTTGAACATGGGCAAGGCGGTTGTTTAGACGCAAAAATATATACAAAAAAAGCGGCTGATGCGGAATTTATCATCGGTCGCTTTTGTTTTAAAACTATCGTGTTTTTTCAATGACGCCGCAGGCAATCTTGCCGCCCGAGTTCCCCGACGGCTGTGAACGGAAATCATCCGGGTCGCTGTGGATAATGACGGTGTGCCCGACAACATCCCCCGGCAAGAAACGGTCGGTATAAAACGAGTATACGGCAAAGCCGTCGTTGCCGAACAGGGGAAGCAGGTCGCCGACATGAAGCGGATGGGGCCGGTTTGCGGGGTTGAAGTGCTGACCCGAGGCGGCAAAAGGGTCCTCCGCGTTTCCGGTGCAGGAAGCCCCATCGTGAATATGTACGGCATAGATGCCTGTATGTGTTTTCGGCAGTCCGTTCACCTCGGCTGTCACCAGCGAGCCGTTTCCGGCGGCATAAAAGCTGAAAACCCCTTTAAGACGGCTGTTCCTCGGGCCGCCTCGCACCTGTGCGCGGGCAGCTGGGACCGAGCCGAGGGCGGTTCTCGCAAGATGTGCGTAGGCAGTCATATTGTGCATATCAGGATTATACATGAGCAATCTCCTTCCTATCGAAATTAATCGAAGCTGTATATATCCATCCTATGCGGTTTTCGGGGTTGAAGTGAGCGGATTTGCTTTTGTCATTGTAAATAGGTTCCTTATGTAATATAATCTTAAATGAATCGGTATAAGGGAGATAATCAGCAAAATGGAATTTGTCGATTTTAGCTCGCCAAAAGCACGCGCCGAATATGAGAGCTTTGTAAACAACCACCCGCAGGGCAGCTTCACCCAATCGTTATGCTGGTGTGACGTCAAGCAGGGCTGGCAGCACGAGGCCGTCATAGTCCGGGACGAAAATCAAAAAATTATTGCCGCCATGCTTGTTTTGGTGAAAAGGATACCCTTTCTGCGCACGGCTTATTTTTATTCGCCGAGGGGGCCGGTCTGCGACCTTCGCAATGTCGCGGTTTTGGCCGAGCTGTACGAGGGAATCCGAATTTTGGCGAGAAAATATCGCGCCTATCTCTTTAAATGTGACCCTATGGTCGAGGCGCAGGACCATGAAACCATCGAATGTTTAAGACGAGCGGGATTTATCCTGCAACATGACGAGCAGACCATACAGTGCAGGGATAACTACATTCTCGATATCAAGGACAAAACGCAGGACGAGGTGTTTGAATCCTTCCATAATAAATGGAGGTATAATATCAGGCTTTCCGAGCGAAAGGGGGTTACCTGCGAGTATTATGAGACCTGCCCGCAGGACAAGCTTGATGATTTTTATAAATTGATGGTGGAAACGGGAGAACGGGACGGATTTTTGGTTCGCCCTAAGGAGTATTTCAAAGCCATGATTGACAGCTTTCACGGCGGGTGCCGTTTATACCTCTGCTATTACCAAGGCGAGCCGGTTTCGGCCGCAATTACCGTCCAGTATGCCAAAAAAACCTGTTATGTATACGGCGCGTCCTCCGGCAGGCACCGCAACGTCATGCCCAACCATCTTATGCAATGGAATATGATAAAATGGGCAATCGAGAGCAAAAATGATATTTATGATTTCCAGAACATCCCGAACTACGACGACGAAACCCATCCCAAATACGGTATCTACCGTTTCAAAAAGGGGTTCAACGGACGTGTTGTGAACTTCGCGGGCGAGTTTGACGTTGGGTTTTCGGCGGTTAAAAGAAAAATGGTCGAGTTGGGGATATTTATGCTAAAGCTGGCCAACAGGCTGCAATATAAATTGAGTAAAAGATAGGATGTCGAACAGGGTTCGAATCCCAGTCTTACCTCTTAAGAATTAGGACACACAGCTTCGCCGTGTGTCCTAATTCTTGGTTGCGGAACTAGGATTCGAACCCAGACAAACAGAGTCAGAGTCTGTCGTGCTACCCTTACACAATTCCGCATTATTTGATTATATTTTCCTCAAAGCTGTGTGTTACGCTTCAGTAACGGGAACAGTAATTTATTATATAGATTTCCCCGGGTTTGTCAAGAGAATAGTTTTTACTTTTAAGGCATTTTTTACGTTGCTCGCTATTCTTATCGTATAATATATGATATAATATACTTATAGTATTGAAATATAGATGCATTTTATGGATTAAATGTTGATATCTTATAAATAAATGTGTTATAAATTATTAAGAACTTCTTATTTCAAGCCAGACCGGTTGATATCGTTATACCTTTCGCGTATAATATTAACATGCTTCCGGTTCAAGTGGGGTTAACCTTATCATCTTTCGCATATTTTTTGTATATGTATATGTGCGGAGTGTTCGGAGAGTTGGTATAAATAATGAAATTGAAGCCGGATGAAATGGAATTCTTTCGCGCCTGTATATTGCCGCTTTTAGAATATGAGCCGGTTTGCCGGATGGATTCCTATGTCCAGCACGGAAATACCACCTGCTTAAAGCACAGCCTTGCCGTTGCGTATTACAGTTATACAATAGGTAAAAGGCTGCGGCTTAAATGTGATTGGGCTGCGCTGGTGCGCGGCGCTATGCTGCACGACTTTTTCCTTTATGACTGGCATGTGCGCGACAAGTCCCGTCGGTGGCACGGCTTCACCCATCCCAAGGCGGCGCTTTCAAACGCAAACCGGCATTTCATCATAAATCGCAGGGAACGCGAAATTATCTTGAAACATATGTGGCCCCTGACGCCGAGTTTCCCTCGATGCCGAGAGGCTGCCTTGGTATGTCTTGTTGACAAGGTTTGCTCGGTTGCCGAGATTTTCGAGTCAATCGTCAGCCGATTCTACAGGAATCTGCCAGCCTTGATCGAGGGCTAATGCGTACCTAAAACGATCAGGATTCCAGTTTTATATATATAAAATCTTCGCATTTTATGATAGAATTAATCGCGTTTTCGGTTATCACGAAGATAGCGAAAATCCAGTATATATCCTAAGGAGGTGGATGATGTGAGCAAGTATGAGCTAACCAGCATTATCAAGAACAAAGAATTCTTGAAGCCGGAGGGACGCAGGGCGATTGTCAGAAGGTATTGGCATTCGGTGCTTTTCTTTGGGTTTTTAATCCTTTATATCGAATTTTCCCTGCTTGAAAAATACATCATCCCTGAATATTGGATAAGCAGCTCGCTTGATTTAAAAATCCCTTTTATTCCGGCCTTTGTCGTGCCTTATGTGCTATGGTTTCCAATCATCGCGGTGACCCTTGTGATACTATGCTTCAGCGATCGCGGGGATTTTGTCCGTACCATCATGCTGGTTTATGCGGGTATGTCGGCGGCCATGCTGATTTATATAGTCTTTCCTCACGGTCAGCCGCTTCGTCCGGTTATCGCCAGCGATGATTATTTCAGCAATGTTGTGCAGCATACCATTTATGCCAATGATACCAACACCAACTGCTGTCCGAGCATACATGTTCTGAACCAGCTTGCAATCCATATAGGGGTATGCAAATCAAAGCTTTTCAAGAACAAGCCGGTATGGAAGGCCGTTTCGCTGATTACAACCACATTGATTTGTTTATCCACATTGTTTATAAAGCAGCATTCGATTATTGACGTCGTGGCGGCGGTCGCGCTTGAATTTGTTTTGTACCTGCTGGTTTTCAAGGTGGACTGGTCAGGGATGATTCCGTACAGCATAAAATCTCGGGTGCGTCAATGGGAGCTTCAGGGAAGCGAAAAATAAAAGTAAGGAAGATTTTCCAGAAAGGGAAATCTTCCTTTTTTGAAGGCTGACACGCAACGGAAAGTCGTGTGTCAGCCTTTTCTTTTTGTTTAATATTTATTATAGAACATTCTTTAAGCCCGCATGGTTACAGGGTTTTTGAGGTTTGCTTTACTATTCCCACTC
>JAAYKB010000131.1 GCA_012522615.1 Clostridiales bacterium | reverse complement strand
TTTCGGCGGAAGAGCCGATTGCCGAGGCGCATATCTATGTGCCGAACGAGTATGTCGGGAATATCATGGAGCTTTGCCAGCAGAGGCGGGGCGTTTTTGTAGATATGAAGTATCTGGATACCACCCGCGTCGACATTCACTATGAACTGCCGCTTAACGAGATTATATACGACTTTTTCGACGCCCTCAAATCCCGAACAAAAGGCTACGCAAGCTTTGATTATGAAATGAAGGGATATTCCAAATCTAAGCTAGTCAAGCTGGATATCCTGCTCAACGGAGAAATTATTGATGCTCTAAGCTTTATTGTTTTTGAGGGCAATGCCTATGCAAGGGCGCGCCGTATCTGCGAGAAGCTGCAGGAAAATATACCGCGCCAGATGTTCGAGGTGCCGATTCAGGCCGTTATCGGCGGAAAAATCATTGCAAGGGAAACGGTGCGCGCCATGCGCAAGGATGTTCTTGCAAAATGCTATGGCGGTGACATCACAAGAAAAAAGAAGCTTCTGGAAAAGCAGAAGGAAGGCAAAAAGCGCATGCGCCAGCTTGGCAGCGTAGAGGTGCCGCAGGAGGCCTTTATGGCGGTGCTCAAGCTGGATGACGATTGATACTGACCATGTTATAAAATTGCGGGAATTCACCGAGAATTCCCGCAATTTTATAACATGGTTGAGATTTATTAAAGGGGAGGCGGATTTTTATTTTCGCCAATATTTCCGGTCAAGACTGCGGTATTGGACCGCTTCGGAGAGATGACGTGTATCGATTATTTCGGCGGAATCAAGGTCTGCGATGGTCCGAGCAACCTTGAGCAAACGGTCGTAAGCCCGGGCGGATAGCCCCATCCGGTCAAAAACACCGTGAAGCATGCTCGATGCGTCGTCTGTCATGGCACATACCTTGCGGAGCATACCCGCCGGAATACGCGCATTACTGATGACCGACGTACCCCTGAAGCGTTCGAGCTGAATCGCGCGGGCGGCGTTGACCCTTTCCCGTATGGAAGCCGAGCTTTCAGAGGGGTTTTTTGACGAGAGCTGTTCATATTCGACCGGCGGCACCTCAATGTGGAGGTCGATCCGGTCAAGCAGCGGACCGGAAATACGCGACAGATATGTCTGCTGGGCGTTGGGACTGCATTTGCATGTTCTTGTGGGGTGCCCGAAATAGCCGCAAGGGCAGGGGTTCATTGCCGCGACCAGCATGAAGGAACAGGGATAGGTTAGAGAGGCGCTGACACGGGATATCGTGACGCAGGAATCCTCAAGCGGCTGGCGCAGCGACTCCATTGCCACACGTGAAAACTCTGGCAGCTCGTCGAGGAACAAGACGCCGTGGTGGGATAGAGAAGCTTCCCCCGGACGGGGAACCGTTCCTCCTCCGGTAAGTCCGGCAACAGATACACCGTGGTGGGGGGAACGAAACGGGCGGCTTTTCAAAAGCCCCGACCCGCCGGGAAGCATACCGGCAATAGAATGGATTTTTGTCGCCTCCAAGGCCTCAGTCTGTGTCATATCGGGAAGTATGGACGGGAGCCGCCGTGCCAGCATGCTCTTTCCCGAACCCGGGGGACCTATCATCAGTATGTTGTGCGCTCCGGCCGCGGCGACCTCCAAAGCCCGGCGGGCGGCTGCCTGTCCGCAAACATCCGAAAAATCGGCAGTCTCTTCATCTGACAAATAAAGATTCGGAAAATCCTCTGGATGGGCGGGGCTGAGAATCTTTTCACCCGAAAGATGTCCCATAAGCGAGGCGACCGAAGAAACTGCAATCACGTCGATTCCGTCGACGACAGCCCCCTCGGCGGCGTTGCCCTCAGGCACGAATACACGCTGAAATCCGTTGTCCCGTGCCGCCATAACCATAGGAAGAACACCCCTTATCGGGCGCACCTCTCCGTCCAATGACAGCTCGCCGACAAACGCCGAGTCATCCAGCGACATTTCGAGTTGTCCGCTCGCCTTGAGCAGCGCGAGGAGCAGAGGAAGGTCATAAACCGAACCCTCCTTGCGTATATCGGCGGGCGCCAGATTTACCGTGATGCGGCTGACCGGGTATGTAAAGCCGCAGTTTTTCATTGAGGAACGCACCCGGTCACGGGACTCCCTGACCGCGGCTCCCGGCAAACCGACCACATCAAATCCGGGTAATCCCTGTGAAATATCTGCCTCGACCTTAATCGGGAAGCCGTCTATTCCAAGCAACCCCAAGCTGTTGACGCGTGCAAACACCGCCCGCCCCCCTTAAATACCAATTAACGGCATTATACAACAAATTCCCATCATTGTAAACAATCTGATTTAAATTATAGGACGGCTGTATCAGCAGCGGGGGATCCATCCGAGTGTAGAATACGGTATCGTGAACTCCACAATACCCGTCGCATAGGGTGCGATTTCATATTGCTGATAGTAAATGACCAGACCGGTGTTTGAAAGGTAATAGTTTTGCGGGTTGAAGTGCCGGACAATCAGTTCCCGATAATCTTCGAAATAAATTGGATTTTCCTGCATATTGGCGTCTGCCTGCATGATTATCTGACCCAACAGAAAGCCGCGGTAATCATATCCGGCGCTGAAGTAGTGGGACAAAGGAATTCGGTTTCCTGTCTTAAGGCTGAATGTATCTGACGACCTGACAGTGCTTCCGTGGGCGCCGCCCGTGAACTGGTATCTGTCGTTGTAGCTGCTGAGGTAGCAGGACATATTGTATGTAATATCAAACTGCATAAACGCTTCGTACGGGATGAAAGGGAAGCCGTTCTTTTGCGCGTTTTGGTAGGAACGTACCGCCTGGCGGTATAGCTCGGAAGATGCATGGCGGTAGAACCTTCCGGCTTCAAGGGCAAAACGGCGGTTTATGTTCGCCTGTGCTTTTGGGCTAGAGGGAAGTCTGATTTCCGGTCGGCGGATTGTCAGAGACAGAACGCCGGTGTTGTTATACCTGTAGGTGCGGTTGGTTTCTCTCATTGAGATGTTGGCACTGCTGCTTATGTTCATGGCAACTCCTCCTTCTTCCCATCCTATGCAAAATAATTATGGATGCTAATAACAACACTAAGGGCAGGTACAGCAGAAAATAGTAATCCTGTTTGCGCCTGCCCCGGATTTAGCATCGTAAAATCCGTTTTTGTGATTGACTTTTAACCGGCTATCATTTATATTGTTATAAACACATTATTGCAAACCCAGTTATAAACGGGCCTGTCAGCTATTGCTGTTAAATTGCCAGATTATAAAAAGGAGATGTTAAAATGAAAAAGTATGTATGCTCCATCTGCGGTTATGAATATGACCCTGAGCTGGGTGTGGAGGAACAGGGGATTGCACCCGGCACGGCGTTTGAGGACCTTCCCGATGATTTTGTATGCCCCATCTGCGGGGCCGGCAAGGATATGTTTGAGCCTGCCGAATAAATATATTATGAACATTCCGGTTTCAATACCCCGCGACTTGTCGCGGGGTAGATTCATTAACATAGGGCTGACGCGCAGGATTGAGCGTCAGCCCTATGTTATGCTTTATGAATAGGAATATTTATGATATACTGAATATGCGATGCAACGTATTTTTAACGGGGGTTCCGACGATTAACAGGGACATGAGAAAGGAATGAGGCTTATTATGAAGTCGGAAGAAATTCTGAATTGCTTGCGAGATGAGATTGTCCGCACAGCAAATCCGCGCAGAATACTCCTGTTCAGTCATAAGCAGAGCCCTGCCGGTGAGCTGCAATCGGTAAAGCTGTGCGTCATTATCAATGACGGGGATTCGCGGCAGGTTGAGCAAAGGCTTTATGTCGAAATTGAATCGGAACTGGCATTTGACGTGCTTGTATACACCGTCGGGGAATGGAAAAAGCTTCTTGAGAATAAGATGAGCTTTGCGACCCACATACAAGAGATTGGGAGGGTATTGTATGAGGTCGACTAAACACGGGTCGGACAGCCGAAAGTATTTCGACTGGCTTGAAATCGCCGCGCGGGATCTCCTTGCCGCGCGTATTTTGATTGAACGCAAACAGTGCCTTGATATCGCCGGATTCCACTGCCAGCAATGTATCGAAAAAGCGCTCAAGGCATATTTGATAGACAGAACCGGAACGCTTGTTGACGGGCATAACCTGACATGGCTTTGCAGGCAGGCCGCGCGGCATAATACATATTTTAAACATTACATGGAAGAAACGGCTAAAATGAACCGTCTTTATATTGAAACGCGGTATCCTTCCGATATTGATTTGCATTTAAATTCCGAAAGTATCGGCAAAATATATGATACCGCAAAGGAGTTATATGAATTTGTCTGCGACGAGGTTTATGACGGCGAAGCGGACGAGGATGATTAGTCAGGAAACGGCCGATTCGGTTATCTGATCTGAGATTATTCTTCCATCCTTTATGCTGATAATACGCTTGGCAAGCGAGGCTATATCCCGGTCATGGGTGATAAGGATGACGGTGCGGCCCTCATTATTCAAATCAAGCAGGGTGTTTATTACCTCCATCCCCGATACGGTATCGAGATTGCCTGTCGGTTCGTCGGCAAGTATAAGCGGCGGGTGCGCCGCAATAGCGCGCGCTATTGCAACCCTCTGCTGCTGCCCTCCGGACATTTCCGCGGGACGGTGATGCATCCGGTTGCCAAGCCCGACACGTTCAAGACTTTCTATCGCCGCTTTATGTCTTTGGTCCCGTCTCATACCGCGATATATTAACGGAAGTTCCACGTTCTCAAGTGCGGTAAGACCCGCGATAAGATTGAAGCCCTGAAATATAAAGCCGATGTAACGATTGCGGATATCCGAAAGCCGATTGTCATTCAGGCTGGCGACGTCATAGCCTTCAAGAAAATATTCTCCGGCAGTCGGGGCGTCAAGACAACCCAGTATATTCATAAGGGTGGATTTTCCCGAACCGGAATGCCCCACGATTGCAAGGAATTCGCCTTGGTTGACGGTTAATGAAACCCCGTTCAGCGCCCTTATTTCATTTGTACCCTGATGATATATTTTGTATAGCTTGTTTATCCGGATAATTTCGGGCATAGGACGGCGCTCCTTCATTCATTATTAAAACTAGTATGCCCATTACAAAATCCGTTTTTCATGGTTTTGCAAGGTAACGGTTACATTTCTCAATGAAAATTCTGATGCTTTCCTTTTCCGCCTCCCGGTTGCCCTTTGTCCTGCCCAGTCTGTCACATAGGCCGAGCAGTGCAATTTCATTAAAATCGGTGTTTTCCATCATACCCTTAATGTCCGCAAACGGCATGTCCTTTACAACAAAGAGAATCTGCATATGATACCTGACAAGCTCGGAGACCTCTTTTATGAATCTGTTATCGTCAGTGAAGCAGGATAAAGACTCTTTACACATGCGGGCTCCCGCTTTATCATGGTTGTATGCGGTGTATTTTCCCTTTCGTATTTTTGTGGTTGCAGGCTTGCCGATGTCATGCAGAAGCGCCGCCACCATGAACGCCTCGGGGTTTTTGCTCTTTGATTTGCGCATTGCCGCCTCATCCACTACAAGAAGGGTATGGTTCCACACATTGCCCTCGGGATGATGGTCGGGAGACTGCCCTGTGGTTTTCAGTTCGTGAAGCATTGAAAAGGGATACTCCCGCATGACTTGGCTGTCAGAAATACTGTTCAGGTATTCCGACGGTTTGTCGTCATTGATAAGATGGCTTTTAATTTCTGTATAAACCTCGCGCAATTCGGGCTTAACATTTAGATTCATGAT
>JAAYKB010000130.1 GCA_012522615.1 Clostridiales bacterium | reverse complement strand
TTTTTCAAAACAACCACTTGACAAACAACCCCGGCATGGTGTAGAATGAACCAAATATTATCAAAAGCGATGACGAGGACAAGTACCGTGTCTGGCTTATCCAGAGAGCCGTCGGTTGGTGCGAGGCGGTTGTGCAGGCAGGGGAATATCACCTCCCGAGCTTTCTGCCGAAACGGTCACTGTATGACCGGAGTAAGTGAGAACGGGTTTCCCTCCGTTATAGGGGACGGCATTCGGCTTTTGCGTTCTGCGGCCCGATGCGCTGAGCGGTCTGTTAATCAAGACAGGCAAATAAGAGTGGTACCGCGTAGGAAAATGATTCCCTTCGCCTCTTTTAAGGAGACGAGGGGCTTTTTGTTATTCACCCGCAATCTTTATTCGCAAAGGGTGAGTACTTCCAGATATTCCAGGAAAGGATGGTTTTCATGAAGTTAAATGGTTCTGATGTTTTGGTGGAGTGTCTGCTGGAACAGGGCGTAGATACGGTGTTCGGTTATCCGGGCGGCGCTGTTCTCAATATATATGACGCCCTCTATAAGTACCGTGACCGCATCAACCATATACTGACCGCTCATGAACAAGGGGCCTCACATGCGGCCGACGGATACGCCCGGGCAACCGGAAGGGTGGGGGTGTGTATCGCGACCTCGGGTCCGGGCGCCACAAATCTGGTCACAGGCATCGCAACCGCATATATGGATTCCATCCCTATGGTTGCCATAACCGGGAATGTCGCCGTATCCCTGCTCGGACGCGATTCGTTTCAGGAGGTCGACATTACCGGAATAACCATGCCGATTACCAAACACAATTTTATCGTAAAACGGGTGGAGGAGCTTGCCGACACCGTACGCCAAGCCTTTTGTATCGCCCAAAGCGGGCGTCCCGGTCCGGTTTTGATTGATATTCCGAAGGACGTCACTGCGGCAATGGTTGACTATAAACCCGAGCCGCGAAGGGGGGCGCGTCCCTTCCAGCCGCCCAAGCAGGAGCGGATTGAGGCGACGATAGAAAAGCTTGCGGAATGCCGCCGCCCCCTTATTTATTACGGCGGGGGAATAATCTCCTCCGGCGCCGACAGCGAGCTTCTGAAGCTCGCCGAAAAGCTGGATATCCCCGTATGCTCGTCGATGATGGGCTTAGGAGGCTTCCCGCCGCACCACCCGCTTTGGCTGGGAATGGTCGGGATGCACGGTACGCTGGCGGCAAACCGGGCGGCTCGCGAATGCGACCTGCTGCTTGTGTGCGGCGCGCGTTTTTCGGACCGTGTCGCCGGAAGCCGAAGCGGTTTCTCGCCCAATGCGGACGTCATACATATCGACGTAGACCATGCCGAATTTGATAAAAACATCACCGCTTCGATCCGCGTGGCGGGCGATTTGCGGGAAGTGCTTAATCAGCTTTACGAGCGGGTGGAAGCCAAGAAGCATCCCGACTGGGTGAAGGGGATTGGGTCATACCGCCGTACCGCCAAGCCAAACACCTCGGATGCCGACGGTTCTCCAGACCCGCTGTATATTTTGCAAACCCTGCGAAGGTTTACCGATGAAGATACCATTGTTGCGACCGATGTCGGACAGCACCAGATGTGGACGGCGCAGCATTTTGAAATCCGCCGCCCGAGGTCGTTTCTTACATCCGGCGGACTCGGCACCATGGGATACGGGCTGGGGGCGTCAATCGGCGCACAGGTCGCCTTCCCCGACCGCCGGGTGGTTCTGGTGTCGGGAGACGGGAGCTTTCACATGAACATGAATGAGCTCACCACCCTCGCATCCTATCAGCTTCCCATAGTGGTGCTTGTCATGAACAACAGCGTGCTGGGCATGGTGCGCCAATGGCAAAAGGTTTTCTACGGCGGACGCTTTTCCGCCACCGACCCGAAAAGAAAGACCGATATAGTAAGACTGGCGGAGGCGTTTGGCTGTACGGGAATGCGTATCACCAAAACCTCCGAGGTCGAGCCGGTGATAAAGGCCGCGTTGCAAAAGGGAGGTCCGGTTGTGGTGGATTGCAGGATCTCGCCAGATGTAAATGTGTTGCCCATGATACCCCCCGGCGGCACGGTCGATGAAATTATAGAAGAGATGTAAGGGGTGATATAACATGGGAGAGGGAAAAGCAATTTTTTCGGTGCTGGCGGTCAACCATCCCGGCGTACTTCTCCGCGTTGCCGGTTTGTTTTCCCGTCGCGGCTTCAATATTGATTCGGTTGTTGCATGCAGTACCGAAAAGCCCTCCTTTTCACGGCTGACCATAGTGGTGACGGGGGATGAAGCGACATTTACCCAGCTAACGCGTCAGCTTTTGAAGCTTGAGGATATTGTTAAGGTTGAGGTGCTTGAACCCGGTGACTGTTCAAACAGCGAGCTCCTGCTTGTCAAGGTACGCGCAGTCGGCGCGGGACGCGGGCCAATCATCAAAACGGTGCAGACCTACGGAGCGCGAGTGCTCGACATCGGTGACAGCACAATTACGGTTGAAATGACCGGCCAAACCGAGGAAATCGATTCCTTTGTCGAACAGCTTGAACGGTTCGGTATACTTGAGATGGCGCGCACCGGCATAAACGCCCTGCAACGGGGCGACCTCACTATTCACGATGAGGATAAATAGTCAAAAGGGCGGTGAATTATAATTGAAAAGAAAGGTTGAAATTCTGGATTCCACACTCCGCGACGGGGCACAGGCCGAGGGCATATCCTTTTCGGTTGAAGATAAGCTGGCGGTCACAAAACTGCTTGACGAGCTTGGAGTTCCGTATGTCGAGGCGGGCAATCCGGGCTCCAACCCCAAGGATCTCGAATTTTTCCGCCGCGCGTCCGAGCTGAGCCTGAAAAACACAAAGCTGGTCGCCTTCGGCTCTACAAGAAGAAAGAATATAACGGTAGAGGACGATGCCAACGTAAAGGCGCTGCTTGCCGCCGACACCGAGGCGGTAGCCCTGTTCGGAAAGTGCTGGGATCTGCACGTCAGCGACATCCTGCGCACCACCGAACAGGAGAATTTCGCAATGATTGCTGATACCGTTGCCTTTTTCAAATCAAAGGGTAAGCGTGTTATCTTTGACGCAGAGCACTTTTTTGACGGATACAAGGCGAATCCGGAGTTTGCGATAAAGGCGCTGGAAGCTGCGGCTTCGGCGGGGGCGGATGTTCTGACCCTCTGCGACACAAACGGCGGATGTTTTCCAAATGAAATCTATGAAATCACAAAAACGGTGGTTGACCGTTTTGACGTGGCTGTGGGAATCCATGTCCATAACGACGGGGGTATGGCGGTTGCCAACTCCATAGTGGCGGTCGAGGCGGGGGCTTCCCATGTCCAGGGCACATATCTTGGGTTCGGCGAGAGAAGCGGCAACGCCAATCTGTCAACCATCATCCCCAACCTGCAGTTAAAACGCGGATACATATGCATACCGCAAGACTGCATGAATAACCTGACCCCCGCCGCCCGCAGTATGGCCGAGATTGCAAATATACGTCTGGGCAGGGGCGAGCCATATGTCGGGCGCAGCGCATTTGCCCACAAAGCGGGGATGCACGCCGACGGCGTACTGAAGAATTCCGCCACATTTGAGCATATTCCGCCCGAGCTTGTCGGAAACCAGCGCCGCTTTTTGATGAGCGAGATAAGCGGACGGACGGCGGTGCTTGAAAGAATCAAGCATTTTTGTCCTCAAATTACCAAGACATCTCCCGAATTAAATGATATAATAGAACAGCTAAAACGCATGGAACTGGAAGGTTACCAGTATGAGGGGGCGGATGCAAGCTTTGAGCTGCTTGTCAGAAAGCTTCTCGGACAGGTCAAGCCCTTCTTCAAACTGGGTTATTACCGTATCACCGGCGAAAAGCCCAACACAACCGATTACAGCGCCGTCGCCACCCTCAAGGTGCATGTGGGGGACAAGGCGCAGACCGCGGCCGGCGAGGGCAACGGTCCTGTCAACGCGCTTGACAAGGCTCTTAGAAGCGCGCTTTGCGGCTTTTACCCCGCATTATCGGAATTCCGGCTTGTCGATTACAAGGTCCGCGTAATGGACTCAAAGCAGGCGACAGCCGCCCGCGTGAGGGTTCTGATTACATCGACCGACGGGAAAAACGAGTGGACCACCGTCGGGGTTTCCAGCGACGTAATCGAGGCCAGCTGGCTTGCGCTCAGCGAGTCGATGGAATACAAGCTGGTCTGTGAAAACGCAAAACCCAATCAGCAGATAGATTAAACAGGAGGCAAATACAATGGGTATGACAATGACACAAAAGATTCTGGCGGCGCATGCCGGGCTGCCGGAGGTCAAGGCGGGGCAGCTTATCGAGGCCAAGCTTGATTTATGTCTCGGCAACGATATAACGGCGCCCGTGGCGGTCAATGAGTTTGAGCGCTGCGGTGCATGCGGCGTTTTTGACAAGTCCCGCGTGGCTCTTGTAATGGACCACTTTACACCCAATAAGGATATAAAAGCGGCGGAACAGGTAAAGCGCGTGCGGGAATTTGCGAATAAATACGATGTCGAAAACTTCTTTGATGTCGGGCGGATGGGGGTCGAACACGCAATCCTGCCCGAGCAGGGACTGGTAGGTCCCGGCGACTGCGTCATAGGAGCAGACAGCCACACATGTACATACGGCGCTCTGGGCGCCTTTTCAACCGGCGTGGGCTCGACCGACCTTGCCGCCGGAATGGCGACAGGCACCGCGTGGTTCAAGGTGCCGTCAGCGCTTAAAATCGAGCTTACAGGAAAACCCTCCCGATATGTCGGCGGCAAGGACGTCATCCTTCATCTGATCGGTCTTATCGGGGTTGACGGCGCCCTCTACCGCTCGCTCGAGTTCACCGGCGAGGGGGTAGCCGCCCTCTCTATGGACGACCGCCTTTGCATTGCAAATATGGCTATTGAAGCCGGGGCGAAAAACGGGATTTTTCCGGTAGACGACGTAACGCTGGCCTATGTAAAGGACAGATTCAAAAGGGAAATCAGGGTGTTTGAAGCCGACCCCGACGCCGAATACGACGAGGTCATCACGATAGACCTGTCCGCCCTGCGTCCTACGGTTGCCTTCCCCCACCTGCCCGAAAACACAAAGACAATCGACGAATGCAAGGATCAGGTCAAGATAGACCAGGCGGTTATCGGCTCATGCACAAACGGACGCATCGAGGATATGCGCGCCGCCGCCCAGATTCTCAAGGGAAGAAAGGTGGCAAAGGGGGTACGCTGCATAATAATTCCGGCGACCCAGCAGATATGGCTTGACAGTATGCATGAAGGGCTGTTCGATATATTCATCGAGGCAGGCGCGGTTGTTTCCACCCCGACCTGCGGCCCCTGCCTGGGCGGTCACATGGGTATACTTGCCGCCGGAGAGCGGGCCGTCTCCACCACCAACCGTAACTTTGTGGGGCGCATGGGACATGTCGACAGCGAGGTCTACCTGTCCAACCCCTATGTTGCGGCCGCTTCGGCGGTAACAGGAACCATTTCCGACCCCGCCGACCTGTAGTTTAAAAAATATAATTCGGAAAGAGATGATAAATATGGTTGCACAGGGCAGAGTTCATAAATACGGCGACAACGTGGATACCGACGTCATTATTCCGGCACGTTATCTCAACACATCCAAGCATGACGAGCTTGCCGCACACTGCATGGAGGATATCGACGCCGGATTCGTCAGCAGGGTAAAGCCGGGCGACATCATGGTCGCAAATAAAAATTTCGGCTGCGGCTCCTCGAGAGAGCATGCGCCGATTGCCATCAAGGCAAGCGGTATTTCCTGCGTGATTGCATCAACCTTTGCGCGGATATTCTACCGCAACGCCATAAATATCGGGCTGGCAATCCTTGAATGTGACGAGGCGGCAAAGGACATCAAGTCCGACGATCAGGTAAAGGTGGATTTTGACACCGGACTTATCGAAAACCTCACCACCGGCAAAACCTATCAGGCAGAGCCCTTCCCGCCCTTTATTCAGAACATTATCGAAAAGGGCGGCCTGCTGAACTCCATCAAGGACAAACTATAGATTAAACGGGGGTTCCCGACATGAAATGCCCGTTGTGCGGTAGTGTTACTGATAAAAGAGTCTGTCCGGATTGCGGATTCCTTTCCATAGACCCGGAGCAAAATGGCTTTGCCCCGAAGGACACGGAAAAGCCGCCGTATGCCCGGAGGTTCAGGACGGTTTTGACCCTGCTGATTATCCTTGTCGCAATCACGGCCGGGCTTGCCTTTGCGGTCCATTACTTTGACATAGAAATGCTTAAGATATAACATGATAAAACCGTCCGATAAGGTTGACTTCACCTCACCGGACGGTTTTTATATTCCCGCATTTATACCGGTCAAATCACATAATACATAATACTGAAATAATGCGCCGCAGCCCCCGCCAGCACGAAAAAATGCCATGTCATGTGCATATACGGAATCCTCTTCTTACCGTAAAACAAAAGCCCCGAGGTATAAAGAATACCGCCGAGAAAAAGCAGCGTCACTCCGCTTTTCGGCAGGGCGCGCCAGAGAGGAAAAGCCGCCGCAATAATGCACCATCCGCTTGCAATATAGCAAAACATCGAAACCTTTTTGAACCTCTCAAGCCCGATAATGTTAAGCGTAATCCCGAAAGCTGCGATTGCCCACACAACCCCGAACACAGTCCAGCCGATTGGCCCCCTCAATGTGACAAGGGTAAATGGGGTATATGTGCCGGCTATCAGAAGAAAAACCGAGGAATGGTCAAGAACCCTGAAAACCCTTTTTACTCTGACATTTGTGATTGCATGATACAGCGACGACATGCTGAAGGCAAAAAGCATCGACGCCCCGTAAATCGCGACCGCCGCCGTCTCCCAAGGCCTGCCGCCCGCCCTGATAAGAAGGGCGGCCAATCCCAAAACCGATATCATGGCGGCAATTCCGTGCGTCACGGCATTGCCGATCTCCTCGGAAAGCGAGTAAAGAGAATTCCTCTGCCCGATGTTGGTCGCCATATCAGCTCATCCTTTCTATATAAGACATATTACGGTTATAATAAATTTGATATCTGGTAATAAAAACTATATATAATATAACACAAAACAATATCAAACACAATAAAAATTTCAATTTTATAATATTCTTGCGCAAAGAAGGTTTTTTTATACAACAAAAAAGCGTTTTCCGCTGCCGCAAAGGCAACGAAAAACGCTTTAACTATTTTGTATAAAATCTTTATTTATCGTCGTCCGATTTGTTTAAAAGATCGCCGAGTGAAACGCCTTTCTTGAACCGTTCGTCATCCGTGTCGACCGAATCCCCGACCGACGACAGGTCGATTTCCGGCAGCTGCGGAATATCACTAACTGCTTGTTCGGCAGGTTCCGGTACCGGCTTGCGGAGGAAGAAGAAATACAGCAGGGTGACTGCGCCCCCGAGCATCAATATACCGAATATAATCAAAGCCACCGCGAGCGCGGGGGTTCCTCCGCCCCCGCCCATACCCGAGGGCTTTGCAAAGCCGAGGATGACAACCGGCGTCAGGCCGTTTGTTTTAAAGCTCATAATACCGTCTTTAACGGTGGTATCGAACAGCTGCAATTTGCCGTTTTCATCAAAAGCGGCGGCCGTAACCGTATATTTTGAGGTTTTTCTCATGGATTTCGGAACGGGCATTTCAATGGTAACCTCGGTATTCGACAGGCTGACCGGGGTATCAATATGAAGGGTACTGTTGACAATCTGCATTGACAATTCAAGCGGAATACGCAGGGTTTCATCGGCGTGAAAAAGACTGTATTTTGATTTCCCGCTTATAGCGGCCGAAATATGATGGTCGGTAATTTCAAATGAGGAGGTCTGTAAAAGAAGCATCATTGAAGAAGCGGTGTCGCCGAGGATGTACTTGAAGGAGTCCTTATGCATCAGCAGTCGGGCGCGTGCGGCAATATCCTTTGCCGTATAATCAAAGCTTTTCTGCACTCCGGTGTCAAAGCTGACATTGACGGCAATCATGTCGCCCACAATACCGGTTGTCCCCGCCCCCGTGATGATGGGCAGGGTGGCCTTGGAGGTGGAAGGGGTGGTTTTATTCTCGGTTGCGGGTTTATTGGTTTTTCCGGTTCGGGTGGTGGATGTGGTGGTTGTCCCGGTACGTGAGGTTGTGGTTGTGTCATGGGGTTTTTCTTCCAGCCATACAACCGCGCCCTTGTAGTTGATTGTTATTCCGGGTTCAAATGACTTCTCAAAATC
>JAAYKB010000129.1 GCA_012522615.1 Clostridiales bacterium | reverse complement strand
AGCAGCTCGTTAAAGGTAGAGGGGAGATAGGCGTATGAATAATCCTCCCAGTCGTTATTATCAAGCACGATATAAATTCCGAAATCGATTGAGAAAAACCCGCCTGTCAACAGCTCGACATTTTTTATCTTTCCCGCGATTGAATTATAAATATTATGCTTTGCGCATTTTTTGGTGGTGCACCCCTCCAAAGCGGTAAGAAAACGCTGCTGGCGGATTCGCTGAAGCATATTTGGGGAAATCCCGATGGATTCGTCGTCCCCCTCCTGAGCCAGGCGGTATACAAGGGAGTCGCGTATAAGCTGGGACATCTCGTCATAATGCACCTGCGCCGTATAGTTTTTGATTGTCGGGCGCAGATACTCAAGACTTGAGGTTGTGATAAGCTGGGCGAGCAGCGGTTCGTTGAGTATAAGCTCATCCTTATCGCATCGCGACAGGTAAACTATATTGAGCCGCTGATGAAACGGGGTACCGGGGATGATATCGTATTTTTCGCAAAACTCCTCGATTGACAGCTTTTTGATACGCATTATCTCAACCGCGTGGATAAACACATCCTCCCACGGCAGGTCGGTATGCCCTATCAATGTTTTGATAAACTCCTTCCTTCGGTTGGCCTTCATCCAGAGGCACACCGAAGTAAAAAGCTCGACCGCCCGCCGGTTATCGGGGTTGTATTGGCAGAATACCCATCCTATATCGAAAAGGCTTGAGGTGATGCGATTCTCAAAATCCCTTTTAAGCTGTTCAAACTCCGTGTCGGTGCAAAGCCCCGCAAGCTGAAAAACAAGGCTAAAATCGGATGCCGGAATCTCAAGAAAGGACGCGCCCGCCCGCACTCGCTCAATAATCTCATATGCGCTGCTCTCATCCTTTAAAGCAAAATCAGAAGGCATCGGAAAATTCTGCTCAAGCTGCTGCTTGATTTCATTTAAAGCTACCGGTACAAAATTAAGCAAAGCCTTCCTTAGCCACCCTTCCTTTGGAATATACTCTACGGCAATATCAGCCGTTTGTTAATGACTTGACCGCCTTGGGCAATGCGTCGGCAGCCTCCTGAATATTGGAGGTAACGGCGACAAGCCGCCTGACTATCTCGGCAAGCGAGCTGTCCATCTGGGAAAGCGCCTCCGAAATGGATTTTTCCATGCCGACCTCAAACTTGCTGGACGACAGATCGACAGTTTCATTAAACGAGGTGACATTGTTGTTGAGCTGCTGTGTGATAAACTGCAGGTTGGTGATATGCCCCTGCAAAGCCTCGCTTAACTGGGTGATGTTCTGCACAAAGACGTTGGAGCAGGTCTCGGTGCTCTGCGCTATCTTCTGGCACTGGTCCGAAATGGAATCGGACAGGCTTTGGGTGACGCCTGCAAGCCTTTCGTTTATCTGGTTCCCGAAATCGTTATAGCTGGTCGAAATACCGCTTGCAAACTGCTCGGCCGACCGGTTGATGCTTTGGGCTATCTCCGACAGGTTGGCGACGGTGTTATTGATAAGCTCTGCTGTCGTGCCGAGATTCATGCTAAGCTCGGACGCCACCGTCTTTGCCGAAAGCTCGGCCGACTGCTGCATCGAGCTTATGGCGTCGTTAAACAGCCCCGCCGTCCTTTCGTTCTGGTCGGCAAGCAGGAAGGCCGAACGCTCGGCAAGCTGCTGAACCCTCTCGGTGGTCTCGGACAGAGCGAGAACCGTATCCTTGTTCTCGCTTATCTGCGACTGTATCGCGGCAAACGAGCCCGCCGCGCTGTCGAACATGGCGCCCAGCGCGCCCACCTTTTCGGCAAGAATCTCTCCAGCCTCGGAAACGGTAGCCGCGACTGCGGTTGTCTGGTCGTAAACATTGCCGAACCGGAAGGAAAGCTGATTGATATTCTCGGACATCTCGGAAAGATTTTTCGAAAATGCCGCGGTTGTCTCCTGAAGCGAGGCGATTGTCTCGGCCTCCTGCCGGATATACTCGCGCGTTTTCGAGGCAAAGAGGTCGGCAAGCATATCGGCAAGCTCGGTCATTCCATCCTCCTGCCGCCGGACGACCGCTTCGGAAAGCATGGAAACGGTTTTTGCCGCCTCGTTGACCTGCGGCAAAAGATTCTCGGACAGCAGACCCGAATATATATTATTCACCTTTTCGACCAGCGCGCCGTCGGTATAAAACGTCAGCTTCTCGGAAAGCTGATCGGCGGCGTTTGTAAAGAAGGCCTCCTGCGACCTGACAAGCTCCCGCATCACCTTTTCCTGTGCTTTGCGGATGATTCTTGCCTGTATGAGCAGGAATACAAAAAACAGAATAACAAAACCCGCCAATATGAGGATGAACAGAATCAGGTCGTTTGAAAGCAAGTTCTTTATAAATTCCACTCGAATTCCTCCGATTATGAATTTTTAGCATTTTGCACACTAAAATTATTATAGACATTTAGATT
>JAAYKB010000128.1 GCA_012522615.1 Clostridiales bacterium | reverse complement strand
GGCCCCGACGGCGAATATCTCTTTTGACATGGCGGTGTGCGTGATGGATATCATTTCGTCGTGTCCCGCAAACAGGATTTCATGCTCGCCCACAATCGTGCCGCCGCGGACGGATGATATTCCGATTTCCGACTTGCCGCGTTTCTGGCGGGACGAATGGCGTTCAAAGACATATTTCGGCTCGTATTCCAGCGATTCCGAAACGGCGTCGGCAAGCATCAACGCGGTGCCCGACGGGGCGTCAATCTTCTGGTTATGGTGCTTTTCGATAATCTCGATGTCAAAGTCGGACCCCAGAACGGTCGCGGCCTTGCGGGCAAGCTCGGTGACAAGGCTTATTCCCAGCGACATGTTGCCGCTGTAGAAAATCGGGATGAAGGAGGACAGCTTGCGAAGCTCGGCAACCTGCTCCTCGGCAAGACCGGTGGTTGCAATCACGGCGGGAAGCTTATGCTCATAGGCATAGACAAGTACGCCGTTCAGCGCGCTGGGGTGTGAAAAGTCAATGATAACATCGGCCTCGATCTGGCAGTTGGAGGGGTTTGCGTAAACGGGATACCCCGCATGACGCTCGGTATTGATGTCAAATCCGGCAACAATTTTGCAGTCACAGCGTTCGGCAACGCAGGTCGTGATGACACGCCCCATCTTTCCGTTGCAGCCGCTGAGAATGATTCTTGTCATTTGAAAACAACGTCCCTTCCGCGCTTTTGGCGCAATATAATCAATTTAATTTATCAAGCCGTGGCGGCGCATGACCGCGGCGAGAGAACTGCGTCCCTGCTCATCCATTTCATAGAGCGGCATCCTGCACGGTCCGACGTCCATGCCCATGAGGTTCATGGCTTCTTTAACCGGAATGGGGTTTACATCCGAGAAGATTGCCGACACCAGATCCATCAGTTCAAGCTGAAGCTCGCAGCTTCCCTTGATATCGCCCCTGAACCAGCGGCGGGAGATATCGCTTGTTTCTGCGGGCATAATGTTTGAGAGAACCGAGATTATGCCCTTGCCGCCGAGAGAGAGAATCGGAACTATCTGATCGTCGTTTCCCGAATATATATCAATCCGGTCGCCGCACAACGCGGCGGTTTTGGCAACCGAAGAGATGTTGCCGTTGGCTTCCTTAATGGCGACTATGTAGGGGTTGTCGCAGAGCTTTGCGTAGGTTTCGGGCTTGATGTCCACTCCGGTGCGGGAGGGAACATTGTATAGAATAACCGGCATTTTCACTTGGTCGGCAACCGCGGTATAATGGGCCACAAGTCCGCGCTGGGAGGTCTTGTTGTAATACGGGGTGACAAGCAGCAGGGCGTCCGAACCCAGCTCCTTTGCCTTGAGTGACAGCTCAATGCAATATGCCGTGTCGTTTGAGCCGGTTCCGGCAATGACCGGAACCCGCCCTTTTGACTGTTCGACCGCGGCGCGGATGACCTCGACATGCTCCTCGTCGTTTAGTGTTGAGGATTCGCCGGTGGTGCCGCAGGAGATTATGGCGTCGGTGCCGTTTTCGATCTGCCATTCCACAAGTTCGCGGTATTTTTCATAATTTACCCTTCCGTCGGCATACATGGGGGTAACAATAGCAACGCCTGTACCTATGAATATTGTGTTTTTACTCATAATTAACCTACCTTTCTTGCAGATGGTTTGAGGGGTATTAGTATTATATTGGTTCAGTTCACCTCTGAAAACCTGTTTTGAACGGATTCTGAGCAGAATTTTTGTCGGGCAAGGAAAGCCGACGAAGCAATGCTTCCCGCATTACGAGGAGGTTTGACGCAGTCCGGCGGAAATTGTGCTCGGAAGACGCCGGAAGGGGTTTTTAGAGGTGACCTTCAATCGATAAATCCTTCGGCGCAGAGAAGCTCGGCCAGAAGAACGGCTCCGCCGGCGGCGCCGCGCAGGGTGTTGTGTGAAAGTCCGACGAATTTATAGTCGTACTGGGTATCCTCGCGAAGGCGGCCGAGTGTAACCGCCATCCCGCCCTCGAGGTTGCGGCAGAGGGAGGCTTGGGGCATATTGTCCTCCGAATAGTAATGGAGAAACTGTTTGGGCGCGCTCGGCAGGTTTAGTTCCTGCGGACGTCCGGAGAAATTCCTCCATGCTTCGATAATCTCGTCCTTGGTCGGTTTTTTGTCAAAGCTGCAGTAGACGGCGGCAAAATGGCCGTTTGTAACCGGAACGCGCAGGCACTGGGCGGTAAATGCGGGGGAGGACGCCGGAACAATCACGCCGTTCTCGACCTTCCCCCAGATTTTAAGGGGCTCCCGCTCGGATTTCTCCTCTTCGCCGCCGATATAGGGGATTACATTATCGACCATTTCGGCCCACGATTCAAAGGTTTTTCCGGCACCCGAGATCGCCTGATAGGTGCAGACAAGCGCCTTGCTGATCCCCCATTTCGACAGGGGGTAGAGGGCCGGGACATAGCTTTGAAGCGAGCAGTTGGATTTTACGGCGATAAAGCCCTTTTTTGTTCCGAGACGGGCACGCTGAAACGGGATTACGTTTGCGTGGTCGGAGTTGAGCTCGGGTATAATCATCGGGACGTCGGGGGTAAAGCGGTGGGCGCTGTTATTGGATATAACAGGGCATTCGGCGCGGGCGTATGCCTCCTCGAGAGCCATTATATCGGCTTTGGGCATATCGACGGCACAAAACACAAAATCCGCCTGTGACGCCACCTCCTCGATATTTGAAGCGTCCTTTACAATCATCTTTTTCATGGATTCGGGCATAGGGGTTTCGATAACCCAGCGTTTACCCGTCGCCTCTTCGTAAGTCTTGCCGGCCGAACGCGGGCTGGCAGCAAGCACCGTGACATTGAACCATGGGTGATTCTCCAACAGCGACGCAAAACGCTGACCGACCATTCCGGTGCAGCCGATAATTCCGACATTCCATTTTCTCATGTTTGATTCAAGTCCTTTCCGGGTAGAGTTACATATAAAAGAAAAAACCGGTTGTAAACCGGCTGTCATCGACCTATAATAAAGGCATCAACACATAATAGTATATACGGCATGACCGTGATTATGCATTGAATAGCGCTCCATCATGGTTTATGATGACAGCCACACGATTATTCACCGTGAAGCCAGATAAGACGTCCTCCGGAAGACAATCTTTCTTCGGCGCTGTCGCCTTTTTTCTGTGGTCACAGACCCGGAGTCTCACACAGAATACTCTTCGCCCAGCGCGCCTCTATTCCTTTGTGTTTATTGTAGCATCCCCGCCCTTCAATGTCAATTTAAATTTTTAACCTGTATATTTGATATATTTCGGTGTACAGCTTGACTGCATGTGTTAATATGTAAAATGGCTGTATTATTGTGCCGGAGAACGCCGTTTTCCGCAGGAACGGTGTTTGTATGCGTTCTCTATAAGCGTCTGCGGGGAAACGGTGCTTTGTGATGAAAACAAGTGACTTCTTTTATGAGCTGCCGCAGGAGCTGATTGCACAGGAGCCGGCAGAGGTTCGCGACCATTCGAGACTTCTTGTCATGAATCGCGGTACGGGAAGGCTTGAGGACCGCATATTTACGGAGCTGAAGGATTATTTGAAGCCCGGCGACTGTCTGATCCTCAATGACAGCCGCGTTCTGCCGGCGCGTTTATACGGGAGCAAAAAAGATACCGGAGCGTCGGTTGAGCTTTTGCTGCTCAGTCCCAAGGGCGGCAATCGCTGGGAGGTGCTTGCCGGTCCGGGCAGGCGCGCGAAACCGGGGAATATACTGATTTTCGGAGGCGGGATTCTCGAGGCCGAGGTGCTGGATATCCTCGAAGACGGGAACAGGCTGGTTGAATTTCGTTTTGACGGGAACTTCTATAACATTCTTGAAAAGATAGGCGAGATGCCCCTGCCGCATTATATTACAAAGAAGCTTGACGACGCCGAACGGTATCAGACGGTTTATTCACGTGAGCCGGGGTCTGCCGCGGCGCCTACCGCGGGTCTGCATTTCACGCCCGGGCTTTTGGACGAGATACGCGGCATGGGGGTTGATATAGGGTTTGTGACCCTGCATGTCGGGCTCGGCACCTTCAGACCGGTTAAGGTGAAAAATATTGAGGACCACCGGATGCATTCGGAGCATTATGAACTGCCTTTTGAAACGGCGGAGCTGATGAACAAAACCCGCGCCCGGGGCGGGCGGATTATAGCGGTGGGAACAACAAGCTGCCGGACGATTGAAAGCGTCGGGCTTTGCGAGGGCAAGGTTCAGCCGTCCGACGGGTGGACAAGCATCTTTATCTATCCGGGATATAAGTTTCAGGTGATTGACGGGCTTTTGACAAATTTTCATCTGCCCGAAAGCACCCTTATCATGCTGGTTGCCGCCTTTGCCGGATATGAGCATACCATGGAGGCGTACAGGCACGCCGTCAATCAAAGATACCGTTTCTTCAGCTTCGGGGACGCCATGCTGATACTGTAAAGTCACAATCCTTAACATGCGATGCGTGGTAATTGAAAGGAGCGCTTTCCATGTCCATGGAGTTAATTAAAACCGAGGGCGGGGCACGCAGGGGTGTTTTCAAAACTCTCCACGGTGATGTAAATACCCCGGCCTTTATGAACGTGGCGACCCAGGGGGCAATCAAGGGGGGCGTGTCGGCATATGATTTGGCTGCTCTAAAGTGTCAGGTACAGCTTTGCAATACCTATCACCTGCATATAAGGCCGGGTGATGAAACGGTCCGCAGGCTGGGCGGTCTCCATAAATTCACCGGATGGGAGGGCCCTATTCTCACCGACAGCGGAGGATTTCAGGTTTTTTCCCTAGCCAAGCTGAGGGAGATAAAGGAGGAGGGGGTATACTTTTCTTCCCATGTGGACGGGCGAAGGCTCTTTATCGGGCCGGAGGAGAGCATGCGTATACAATCAAACCTCGCCTCTACCATTGCCATGGCCTTCGACGAATGCGTGGAAAACCCCTCGCCCTATGAATACGCCAAGGCCTCATGTGAAAGGACGGTGCGCTGGCTGCATCGCTGCCGCGACGAGAGGACCCGCCTGAATGCCGAGGAAGGAACTTTGAATCCGAGACAGATGCTGTTCGGGATTAATCAGGGAAGTATATATGAGGAGCTGCGGGTTCAGAATATGAAGGAGATCGCGTGCGTTGAGCTTGACGGCTTTTCGATTGGAGGGCTTGCGGTAGGGGAGACCGCCGAGGAGATGTACAGGGTAATTGAGGCGGTCGAGCCCTACATGCCCAAGGATAAACCGCGGTATCTTATGGGGGTCGGCACGCCGGTCAATATCCTCGAGGCTGTTTACAGGGGGGTGGATTTGTTCGACTGTGTGATGCCCACAAGAAACGCGCGGCACGGACATATATTCACATGGCAGGGACGGCGCAATTTGTATAACGAGAAATATTTGCTTGACGAGTCCCCGCTGGACGAGGAGTGTGACTGCCCCACATGCAAAAGACATTCCCGCGCATATATACGGCATCTTTTCAAAGCGGGCGAGATGCTCGCAATGAGGCTGTGCGTTATCCACAACCTATACTTTTATAATACGCTTTTGGAGCGAATACGTGAAAATCTGGACAACGGGACATTCAACAGCTTTTATAAAAAATACACGGATATTTTGGACAGGCGGATATGACGCGGCAAGGCGGTTTGCCGATTTGTTTCTGTTTTTAATAAAAACTATTGCTATCGGGCAGAAAAGCCTATATAATAAAAGGGATTTTTTAGGGAGGTGCTTTTTTTGTTTCAGTTGAGCGCAGTATTAGCCACCACAACCGCACTAAATCAGCAGGGCGGGAATGCAGCAACTATGCTATTGCAGTTTCTGCCGTTTCTGATAATAATTCCGCTTATGTATTTTCTGATGATCCGTCCCCAGAAAAAGAAGCAGAAGGAAGAGCAGAAGATGCGCAACAGCCTGCGGGTGGGTGACGAGATCACCACAATCGGAGGCATTACCGGACGCGTTCTCAATATCAAGGAGGATGATCTGGTTATAGAAACCGGAGCCGACCGCACCAAAATGACCATTAAAAAATGGGCGTTACAGAGCGTCAACACCATTCATGATGACAATGATATTGACGATGACGACGACGATGACGATGATGATATCTAAATCCCGTCCCGAGCATATATCGGGTGGGCGGGCATAAAGCTTCTCAATTTAAGATTCAGATGTACTATTTTGTCCTTCCGCAGAATATGCTGTACCGAAGTGGATTTTAATCGGATAAGCCGATGATTCGGGGGAGGGACTTCTGTTGAAGACGCATAAAGAAGAGCCTGTTATGTTAAAATGGCTGCGGCCTGTGGTTCTGGGCACGGTTATCGGCGTGCTTTGCTGTCTGGCGGTGTTGCTTATCTTTGCGCTTCTCATGGCTATGCGCGATATTCCGCAGGCGGCGGTTATGCCCATGGCCGTGATTGCCGGGGCTGTCGGAGCCTTTATCGGCGGGTTTATGAGCGCCCGCCTGGCCGGTTCCCGCGGGATGGTATACGGCGCCGCCTGTGGGGCGTTGATGTATCTGCTGATTCTCATTGCGGGATTTTCTCTGCTTCAGAATGTCAATGGGTTGTATGCGGTTATCAAATTGTTTGCGGTGGTCGCAAGCGCCGCCGTCGGCGGGGTGTACGGCGTGAACAGCCCGAAACGGAGCGGACGGCGGCAGTAGTTTTTGCCGCCCGTAGTGCAGAAAACGGTTGAAATTGCCCCGGTTGTATGATAAACTCTTTTTGGGTTGATCGGATGATAATATAACGGTATCCCGTCAATATATGAAGTTACCGGAAAGGGAAGAGAACCATGAAGCATGTAAAAACAATCAACAAACAGAATTTGAAGGAAACTGCGGTCAAAGGCGGCTGCGGCGAGTGTCAGGCGTCCTGCCAGTCGGCGTGCAAAACCTCTTGCACCGTGGCGAATCAGAAGTGCGAGAAATAAATCGTTGTGACGGTTAAAATAAGGTGCAGCCTTATTTTTAAGCCGTTGCTTCTGAAAATCGGTTTACCCGGCGGGGCGGATTTGAGTATCCGCCCTATTTTGTATAGACGCCGCCGGATATTTTTAACAAACAGGGATGTTACATAATGATTCACCGATTTAAAAATAACGGTTATAATATAGTTCTGGACGTAAACAGCGGCGCGGTGCATCTTGTTGACGAGATGTGCTACAGGATGCTCGGACTGCTTGACCAGGACAGCGAAACAATGGAGGAAGCCTGCCCGCCCGAAATATTAAGTGCCTTGTCGGGTGAATATACAAAAACGGAAATACTTGAGCTTTACGACGAGCTGTTATATCTTCACCGTGCGGGGCATTTGTTCAGTTCGGACGATTACGGGCAGTTCGCCGATAAGATGGGGCTTTCGCCGCTAAAGGCGATGTGCCTTCATGTAACCCACGATTGTAACCTCAGATGCAAATACTGCTTTGCCGGCCAGGGTGTTTACGGCGGCGAAAAAAAGCTGATGAGCCGAGAGGTCGCACTGTCGGCGATTGATTTTCTTGTTGAAAAATCGCAAGGACGCCGCAATCTTGAAATAGACTTTTTCGGCGGCGAGCCTTTAATGAATTTTGATGTTATAAAAAAGACGGTCGAATACGGGCGCAGTCTTGAAAAGAAGCATAATAAGGTGTTCCGCTTTACCACAACAACCAACGGGGTGCTGCTCGGCGACGAGGCCGCGGATTTCCTAAACAGGGAAATGAACAATGTGGTTTTGTCGCTTGACGGCAGGCGCGAGGTCAACGACGCCATGAGACCCAATGCCGGAGGACGCGGCAGCTATGACGCAATCGTTCCGAAATATCAGCATTTTGTGCGGATTCGCGGCGATAAAGACTATTATGTCCGCGGAACCTTTACAAAAAACAACCTCGATTTCGCAAACGATGTGCTACACATGAACGAGCTCGGATTTGACCAGATTTCGGTCGAGCCGGTTGTCAGCGATCCCAAGCTGGATTTTTCAATCCGCCAAGAGGATCTGCCTGCGGTGTTTGACGAATACGACCGTCTTGCAAGGATTATGCTGGAGCGCAAAAAAGCGGGCAAGGGTTTCAACTTCTTTCATTTCATGATCGACCTTGAACAGGGGCCGTGCGCCATCAAAAGGCTGAGAGGCTGCGGATGCGGCAATGAATATGCTGCCGTCGATCCCGGCGGCGACGTATATCCCTGCCACCAGTTTGTGGGGCAGCCCGAATGGAAGATGGGCAGCGTGCTGACCGGCGAGTACGACCTTGAAATGAAGGGGCGTTTTGCCCGTTCAACCGTTTATGATAAGCCGGAATGCCGTAAATGCTGGGCTAAGTTTTATTGCTCGGGCGGCTGTAACGCAAATAATCAGCAGTATATGGGAGATATTCTCCGCTCGCACAAGCTGTCATGTGAGCTTGAAAAAAAGCGGCTGGAATGTGCTATAATGATACAGGCGGCCTTATCGGAAGGATAGAAGGGCTTTTGCCTGTTTTATCGGGGTCATATACTTCGGGGTTTTCGCATACAGTATTACAGAGTATAGCAATATAGCTTTTCTGTTGTGCTGTTTACTGTATGCGGGAGGTATATGATGGGTATAAGAAGGACAAACTCCGGCAGGCTTGCTTCGGCTTCCGGCGTTGCCGCCAAGACGGTGGCGTCATGGGCGGAATTCCTTGCTGCCAACCGTCTTATGGTTTTGTTTTCAATGGTATTTCTCGCCGGCGCGGTGCTGGGCGTCGTGATTTACGCCATGTCGGATTCCGCGATTGCACGGGAGCTCGGCACCATATTGGAGGTAAGGGCTGTTATCGGGGGATTCAAGGACGGCGTCACGGCGTTGTTTTCCTCCAGCTTTTCGACGATCCTGCTTCTTGCCCTGTTGTTTCTTTGCGGCCTTTCCGCATGCGGCGCGCCGTTCGCGGCGGTTGTCCCTCTTTTTTTCGGTATGGGTTTGGGACTTACGGAAGCCTATTACAGCGCGATAGGAATTAAGGGGTATATTGCTTGTGCGCTGCTGATTGTACCCCATTATCTGATTGCGGCGATCGCCCTGCTGTACGGGAGCATGGAATCGATACGCATGTCGCTGCTGCTCAGCCGCCAGCTTTTGCCCGAGGGCGGCATGGGCGGTTTGTGGCAGGATTTCAAGATGTACTGCGTAAGGTTTTTGGTTTATCTGATGCTTGCCTTTGCATCCGGCGTGGTGGATATTTTAACGCGCTTGATATTCGGATCGCTTTTGCTGAAATAATAATCTGCGGTTTACATCGGTTACGCCGCTTGAAATATTAATGGGAAAGGGAAAAAGGGGATTACCCCGGGAAGTTTGAAAGGGATGGTATTGGTTATGGCAGGTTTCTTCGGGCTGTTTGATTACAGCAAGCCGGGTCCGGGCGTGCAGAAAAACGCGCCCCAAAAAAAGTCGTTTATTGTTTTTCTTGAAATCTTTACACGGAAGTTCTGGAAGCTTATCACGGTCAATCTGCTGTTTGTGCTGTTTTCTTTACCTGTGCTGACTGTCGGGCTTGCAAACTCGGGGCTTTCTTATATAACCCGTAATTTTGCAAGGGAGAAGCACGCCTTTGTCGGCGGCGACTTTGTTGATACGATTAAAAAGAACTGGAAACAGGGCTTGATTGTGGGGATTTTAAACCTCATTATATCAATAATCCTGATATTTGATATATACTTTTTCTTTACAAGCAGCAAGGGGATAATGGGAAGTATTATGCTGGCGGTGATTTTGTCGGTAGCCCTGATATTTACCTTTATGAAATATTACATGTATTTTATGCTGGTGACATTCAAACTCAGTATCAAACAGATTTATAAAAACAGCTTGATATTTGCGTTTGCAGGTCTTTGGCGCAATCTTCTTTTGCTATTTATTTTCGGCCTGTGTTATGCGCTTGCGGCATTTGTTCTGTATCTTTCTTTTCTTGTCGGAACAATATTTATAACCCTAATGTATATCCTCGTTTTTCCGGCGTTCAGGATGCTGCTTATCCAGTTTACCGTGTTTCCGCTGATAAAAAAGCACATGATTGACCCATATTACAAGGATCATCCGGACGAGGACAAGGAAGCCAAGCGGGCGCTTAATATTTATGACCAAGAGGATGAGGATGACGACGGGGAAAGGGTTTTTGAGGACACCCTCCCGGATGAGGATGACGAGCCAAAAACCACCTTCCCGCGCCAGTACTCGGAAGACGAGATGAAGAGACTGCGCCGTAAGCAACGCAGATCCCGCAGCGACGATGAGGATGATGACGGAACAATATAATAATAGGTTTTGAGAATAATAAGAACCGTGTATTTATGCCTTTATCGGCATGGTTACACGGTTCTTGCTTTAAAAGGGATATTTTATTAAGGGTTACATTGTAAAATCAATTATCTTTGAAATCATCACCATGGTAGATAAACAGATGTTTAGTGGTATCCTCTAATTTATTTTCGGATTTCAGTTTTCTCATCTCGCTGGGGGTCATTTCGGTATATTTTTTGAATAAATTATAAAACTGTTTTTTATCGTTGAATCCGACCTGATAGCAGATTGTTTCTATTGGGTCGTCGGTATGTATTATGAGATTTATTGCTTCTTTTATTTTCTTATCGTTTATATATTTTGAAAAGGTTAGTCCGATGTGATTCTTAAAGTATCTGCTGAAATAAGCCGCGTTATAATTAAAATGCTTTGCGACATCGTTGAGCAATACGTTTTTGTAGTTGTTTTCAAGGTAGCTGATAATTTCGTGGGTAATATCTTTTTCCGGTTTTTTATTCCCGATATTTGCGTTGCTTGCGCATCTTAGCAACAGAATTATCAGCGTGGAGATGTAATGCTTTGATATTAGCTTATATTCTTCTTCCTTATTTACGGCTTCGTTTTCGATTTTTTTGATAAGTTCCTCTATCTGAAGGATGTGTTTACCGGGAAGACGTATAAACACAGGCATCTTGGATAATCCCTGAGGCGCCTTATTAATTATACATTCATCAACAAAATCAGGGTAAAAGACGCAGTTTACTATTTCAAAATCATGAATAGAATAATAGGAGTGATAGTCCCCGATATTGAAAAAGAAGACATCGCCTTTACGGGCTAAATATTCGACTCCGTTGACGATTTGCACCCCCTTGCCCGAAATAATATATTCGATTTCGATAAATTCATGAGTGTGGGTTTCGCATAAGGATGGGCCAGGATCCCTTACAACAAAAAATTTTCCTTCACTCAGGGATCTTTTTAATTGTATTTCCCAGTCGGACAAAGTCTTAGCACCTCCTCTTACAAGAATCGAAGAATCTACAAGGTTATTAGTGTTCCTACTAACACTATACATCATATATCAACCGCATGTCAATAAACTGCAAATAGTACGGCTCTCTCAATTTGTGCAAATAGCACGGCTCTCTCAATTACACGTCAGTCCCGATAAACAGCGCTTCGGACCATCAGAAAGCATT
>JAAYKB010000127.1 GCA_012522615.1 Clostridiales bacterium | reverse complement strand
ACAAACTGATTAAGGAAGGGAGGTTTGAAATCGACCCGGGGAAATCACCCTTTTTAAGCAGCTAATCGAATTGTTTCTTCAGATAACTCAGATTAATTATTTTTTCAAGCAGGTTTGAGCGAGTATAAAAATAGTGATTTGAGGATTCATATCCTATCATCGGATTTCTGCCGATTATTTCAAGCAGCTGCATTGCCACAGAGTATTCATCATCAATATACTGTTCTCTTTCGGTATCGTTATTATCAATGCTGAGAAACTTTACCTGATTGTACATTGACCTGATATGAAGATAAAATGCTTCCGCACAGTCATATATCAGCTGCATTATCTTGCTGCTGCTGTGAGGTATCGTCCAAAGCTTATTCATACCTGCTTCCCAGCCGCTGATTATTTTTTCCAGCTGTAATGTGAACACTTCAATCGGGAATATATCGCGCCATGAATTCAGGTCATTATAGGGGTAACAGACCATCGTGGCTTTTATATTAGGATTTTCCCTGTAAAGCAGGTTGGCAGGAGCGCATTGCAGCGGGGCGCGATAGGCCACTCCCAGCGAAAACGGAAAATTATCGAAGGCATCTGAAAAAGCGGTGAACGCATCGGACAATAATACCTCATCATAATCCGGAAACAGCTCCTTTACCATTGAGGAAAAATCCGGCAGTTCCCGCGGTTTATACCGTGACATTTCGTTTGTTAACTGCAGGGCAGGGGAGGGATAGCCGCCCAGAGTCCAGCTCAACATCAGCCCGTCAAGATTATCCAGCTCTATAAGCCTTTTTATATGGTCATAAACGCGCTTCAGTACCGGTATAAATGGGACGGATGCCATTTCCCATGTGTTATTCACCTGAACCTTAGCCAGTGCTTCGTGCCGGTTTCCCTTGGCGGATTGCCAGGTTTTCACCGCAAACTCACCTGGCCCCTCAATTGACATAGAATAATCGATAACATGAGTTTTCACCCCGCCGATTTCCTTCTCAACCCCGTGCTCGCTCACACAAATCAATCCGACTTTATCCGGCAGGAGCTTTGATATTTCCTCTGTCAGCTCAAGGGTTTTCCATGCCCATGTATATGCAAACACCTTAATTTCGGGTTTGGCTGCGTGTGCTCCCTCGCATATTAAGCGGTTAACCAGCGCCAATACTTCGGATTTCTTTTTCCTGGCGCAACGCGGGCAACTCGCTCCGAAATCGTTTTTTACATGGCTGTAACAATTCGTCGGGTTTTCGGATGCTGTAATCGTAATAAAACCGCCAAGGCCCGGCGCGTTGCGGACAATATACGCAATGCTATCTCTTAGGTAGTCCTGCACCTCCTGTGTGCTTACACACAGGCAATTGTTGCCGCTGCCGTCCGGCTCTCCTTTTATCCCCGGATGATCGTCAAAAAAGCCCTCGGGCATGGAACGCGGCTCATTTATATATAAGTATAGCTTTATGCCATACCGGTTCAGTTTGTCAATAAGGTAATTGACGCCATCAAGCCTTTTGTCAAATCCTTCGCTTAATGACATATCAAAGGGATAAGGAGCAAGTTTTGAGAGAACCGCCTGGGTCCATATACCGTTGATCCCCAAATTACAGTATGCAGCCAGCATTTCGTCGGGAAAGGAGAGATCAATTAAATCCTTATCAATGAATGTATCCCCGTAAATTGCACAATACGAGTATATTATTCTGTACTTGAAAGCAGTTGCAACGGCATTATTATTACAAATACCAATGGTTTCAATATCACTGAAAAAATCAAAGGGGCGTGCTTTCGGAGCCGGCAATTTTTTTCTGACCGATAAGGTTATATCCCTTATCTTTTTTGTCATATTGATTTTGGCGGTATCAAGTGTTTCAAGCATAAGGGGCCCCGTGTCGGGTTTGATACGGCCAAGCTTTACGCTCAGAAAGTCATCCTCTTTTAGTATGTAAGCAAGCTGCTCCTCATCCCAGCCGAGCAAGGTGCAAAGCTGGCTGTAATCCAACAGATGCCAGTTGTTGCGGATGATTGTTATGTATCCCCGGGTATTCCAGTCGGGGAGCACTTCCGGTTCCGGCTCAAGCCCCATATCGGCTGCCATGCCTTTTATTATGTCCTCGGTGGTTCCCAAGACTTCTGCCATCCTCACCGGGGTAACAATTCCCCAGTTCCGGTAAATAAAGCACTGAGCCCTTGTCGGAAACCAATCAAAGGCTAATTTATTTTTGGCGCTGAGCTTTGGCAGGCTATACTTCATTTATTATGCTCTCCAATTATATTTGAATGTAAAGTGGCTCGGTTGTCAAGGCTGACAAACAGACCGACCTCTAAACAGATAATTATCATAAAACTTAAAATCAAGATAATGATATTGCATAAACGGAAACAAATAATTAGCTCAAGGCCCCGGCTACAGATGCGTACCGGGGCTATGATATATCATCCGGTCAAAAATACAAGAACCGAGAACCTGGCTCGACCGAACAAATATGTTGCTATTTATAAGAGTTGTGGCTATGGTATTGTAATATTAATACAGGGGAAGAGTTAGTCATGCCAAAAAAGATGATTACAACTTCTGCGACAACAACGCGAATATTACCGAGATATACTTAGGCGGAACGCGAGTTAATTACTCGCCAAGATAAGCCTTTTTGACCGATTCATCATTAACTAAATCCTGTGCGTTGCCCGAAAGGACAATCCTGCCGGTCTCAAGCACATAGGCACGGTTAGCGATGGTAAGTGCTTTTTTGGCGTTTTGTTCAACCAGCAGCACGGTGGTCCCGCCCTCGCTGATTGATTTGATGATATCGAAAATCTCACTCACCAAAATAGGAGACAACCCCATCGAGGGTTCGTCCATTAAAATAAGTTTGGGGCGGGACATCAGCGCTCTTCCAATCGCGAGCATTTGCTGTTCGCCGCCGCTTAGTGTTCCGGCCACCTGATTTCTGCGTTCTTTTAGCCGTGGGAACCGCCGATAGACAGCTTCGAGGGAAGCTTCGGTTTCAGCCTTGTCCCCCCTTGTATAGGCGCCCAGCTGGAGATTTTCAAATACCGTAAGTTGAGAAAAAATGCGACGGCCTTCAGGAACATGGGCAATACCCATTTTGACGATTTTGTGGGCGGGAGTTTTTGTCAGTTTCTGACCCTGAAACTCTATTGAGCCGCTCCTGGCCGTAATAAGGCCGGTTATGGTATGTAAAATCGTAGTCTTACCGGCGCCATTGGCTCCGATTAGGGCGATAACTTCGCCTTCGTTAACTTCAAAAGATATGCCCTTAATGGCCTGAATAACACCGTAATAAACGTAAAGATCGTTGATTGTAAGCATTGCCATGTT
>JAAYKB010000126.1 GCA_012522615.1 Clostridiales bacterium | reverse complement strand
ACAGCTTTGTTGAAAACGGTCAGGTTACATATCCTATCAGAATCGGTCACGAGTGGTCCGGCATAGTCGAAGCTGTCGGCAAAGATGTGAACCATGTTAAGCCGGGAGATTCTGTCGTCGGAGACAATGGTGTATCATGCGGACATTGTTCGCTTTGTTTGGCAGGGAGATATTATGAATGTGAGCAGCTGAAATGTGTCGGTACAATTGATCCGTGCTATCCCGGTACTTTCGCGGAATATTTTATTGTGCCGAAATGGCATGTTTATAAAATCGCGGACAGTATTTCACTGCAAAACGCCGCTCTGTGTGAACCCCTTTCGGTATCTTATGGCGGCATCAGAAAAATGAATATTAATTACGATTCGATTGTTGCGGTTATCGGTACCGGCTGTATCGGTATGGGTGCAGCCGCCCTTGCGAAACAAAAGGGAGCGGGGCAAGTTTATCTAATCGGAAGAAACAGCTATAAGCTTGAAAGGGCAAAGCAACTCGAAATAACAGGGGTAATCGATTCTTCCAAGACAAACCCGAAAGATGAATTACTGCGTCTAACCGGGGGCAGATATGCCGATTTTGTGATTGAGTGTTCCGGAAATCCTAAAACAATCAGTCAGTCTATCTCTTTAGCGGCTGTCAGAGGTACTATTGCACTTGTCGGATTTTATGAAAAACCAATCGACGGGCTGAATATTGACAGTCTGGTTTTAAAGGAATTGAAGTTATTCGGTGTTGTCGGCGAATATGGGAACATAGAAGCGGTATCAAAAATCATGGCGGAAAACGATCTGCATTTAGGCGGAATTATAACCGACGTGATTACCTTTGACGAACTTGATGATGCCCTTAAAGAAGAAGACCATAGCAGGATTATTAAAACAATGGTAAAAATAATATGAGCGGAGGATGCGGGAAATGAGTTTGCAATTCTGTTGGACGGGCGGCGCCGGACTTTTAATTCGCTGCGACGGCGAGGCTTTAGGTATTGATCTGTATTTTTCAAATTCATGTATGACGCCCGAAGGGCAGTTTAAAAGAATGATTCCGCCGCCATGGGAACCTGAAAAGACCGAAGTTGATTATCTTGTCTGTTCTCATGAACACGGAGATCATATGGATACCGAATCCATACCGTTGTGGCTTTCTCAGAACCAAAACAGAATCATTGCCGGGCCTGATTCGGTAACCGAGATTTGCAAAAGCACGGTTTCAAAAAAACAAATATGCAGCCTTAACCGCGGAGATACCCTTCATTTGGGGAAATTCACCGTTAAAGGTGTGTTCTGTGATCATGGGGATTTAAGCCCGGACGCAATAGGAGTAGTTGTTGAGGTTTTAAACCGGCGTATTTATTTCACCGGGGATATGACATTCAGACGTGACTTCGCACAGATATCTGGTATTAGCGATGTTGACCTGCTCGTGGTTCCTATTAACGGCAAGTATGGCAATCCCGATGCTGTACAGGCTGCGGAAATGACAGCAATCTTGGCTCCGAGAATCGTGATGCCGTGTCACTATTGGATGTTTATGGAGCACGGCGGCGACCCCGCTTCTTTCGCCAAAGCATGTAAAGCTACCGCGCCGTCGACCGAATGTATAATCTCCGCTGTCGGCGAATGGCAGAATCTTTAACGGTATAAGAAAGGAAATAAACATGAGAAATCCTGCACTTGAAAATCTAAATACAAAAATAGCAGCCGGCAGGGTTGCGCTTGCAACAGGAATTTTTTTTAATGACCCGTTAATGACTGAACAGTTATCTTTGATGGATTTCGACCTTGTTTGGATTGATTTAGAGCATACAGGTCATTCAGTGGATGCACTGCGCGGCTTACTGCAGGCGGTGGATGTTGCCGGAAAAGTCTCTATGGTAAGGGTTGCAGACACTAATCCTGCAACTATTAAACCGATTTTGGAGCTTGCTCCGGGTGCTGTTATATTTCCTTTGATAAATACAAAAGCCGATGCCGAGCTTGCAATCAGCTCTTGCCGGTATCCCCCGGCAGGCATAAGAGGCTACGGACCGCTTCGCGCACAAAAATATTGGACTGTGCCTATGGAAGAATACATAAGAGATGTCGAAAAATGTTTCTGGCGCGTAATCCAGATTGAGACAGAGGAAGGTGTTAATAACCTTGATGATATTCTGTCTGTACCGGGTATTGATTCTGTCGTAGTCGGTCCTAATGATCTTTCTGCGTCGGCGGGGCTTCTCGGTCAGTATCGCCATCCTAAAGTGCTGAAAATGATGGATACTATCGCGGAAAAATGCAATTCACATCATATTCCGTTCGGCGTGGCTTTAGGCTATAATGAGGATAATTTAAATGACTGGATTCGCCGCGGGGCATCGTGGTTAGAGGTAGGATGCGATTTAACATATATTGCGGACGGAGCTAATGCCGTGATAAAAGGTGTAAAAAATCTTTTACATAAAGCCGGCAAAAATTCAGATTAATAAATGTCAAAATTTAATTTTAAGGATGGTATACTGATGGATCATAAGGTTGCGATTCTCGGGGCACAAAATCCGCCAAATCTTCGCTCCCTCGTTAAAGCGATGATTGAAGAATCAGGTTTTTGTGCGGACCTCTTAAAATCCGAAACACGTAATTTGTCGGATATGATAAGCGAACTTGAAGGGTACTCCGCTTTGATAACCTGTGGGGAAAAAATCCCCGGTGTGGTATTTCGTTCGCTGGCTCCCAAAGGTCTGAAGCTTGTTTCACGTTGCGGAATCGGGACGGATGAAATGGATATAGCGGCAGCGACAGAATCCGGTGTTGCCGTTTGCAATGCGGCCGGGTCATTATCAACTACGGTCGCAGAGTGCGCTATGGCGCTTATTTTAAACGTGCTGCGTGATTTTCCGAATGCTGACGCCGAGGTTAGAAAAGGAGATTGGAGCAGATTCTTTCAGGGGAAATGCACAAGGCAGCTTGAAGGCAAAACAGTAGGTCTTATCGGCTTTGGAGATATCTCAAAAGCATTGGCAAAAATGCTTTATGGCTTTGATTGTCGCATTTTAGCCTTTGATATAAACTTCGATAAAAATACGGCTGAGCGCTACGGAGTAATAGAGTCCGACATACAAACAATTCAGCGGGAGGCGGATATTATCAGTCTTCATGTTCCTGCGGTCAAGGGAACAATAGGAATGGTTGATATGGCATTTCTGAAAAAGATGAAGAGAGCCGCCATACTTATTAATACAGGGCGCGGAAAACTGGTAAACGAGCCTGATTTAATCGAGGCTTTGAAAACCGGAGTCATTGCGGGCGCCGGTCTGGACGTATTTGCCCAAGAACCGCTCCCGGCCGACAGTCCGCTTATCGGATTAAAAAATGTAATGCTCCTTCCGCATAATGCTTCCAGTACAATAGAAGCTGTCACGCGTGCCAATGAGTATTCCGCAAAGAATGTTATTGACTTTCTTTCAGGAAATACTGTTGCTACGATTTTAAATCCCGACTATGTAAATTATTTATAATTATACGACTTAGAGCGTGCGCTCAACGGGTACACACGAAAGAAGCCGATTGCAAGCAATCGGCTTCTTTCGTTAAATATTACGTAAAGCACATAATTTTTTTGATTAAGAAAAACCCCCAACAGCATAGCAAAAACCTGCCTGGGAAGCAATTCCGCTTCTTCGGCAGGTTTACGTAAAGAGGTAACGAAAAAGATACTAACACTATGCTCATAGGGCTAACCTGATTGTATATCAGCAACTACGGTCGCCGTTGCATAAGAGCAGAATGATTATGATAATAAACAGTAGCAATGAGCAGTCCATATCTCCCAAAATATTCCCGCAAGACACTAAATTTGACCCCCTTTAAACAGGATATGGTATCGCCTTTTACAAGCTCAATTAGCAACCGCCGTCATTGCAGCAGCAAATCAGTATGAAAATGATTGCCAGAATAATAAGGCAGCAGTTATCATCGCCTCTTCCGAAAAGACCGCCGAATCCCATACCTAACCCTCCTTATTAATTTACTACACCATAATATGACAGGGTATCGTAAAGTGTTAATAAATAATCCGAAAAATCCGGGTGTTTTTGGAAACGGATAGTACTGATAAGGCTGAATTTTATATATGATTTAACCTTGTTTAAACATGTTTAACAATCGCAGATAATGATTCGATTCACGCAGGACATGATCGCCCAGCAACGGAATGATAATTGATTTTATCCTGCATTCGATTAGTCCTTGGGTACCCTGCGTGTTAAAGTTCCTAATCTCCCTTGTTGCGTTTAGGCTGTCTTCTGTCACATTGCTTATCGGTATGGTTCTGTCTATCGCCTGTTTTGCCTCTTGGGTTAATTGATCAAATTCATCCGCAAAGTTATCGGCAGCCATAATCAGCTCTTCCTCTGTCGGGTCAAGCAAACCGCGAATAAATTTCGAATGTTCCGCCATGATTCTGTTCCAGAAATGTTCTTGCTCAAGCTCTTCTTGCTCGACATTAATCCTCTCTCTTCTTTGAAGCCTTTGCACCATGCTCAGATAAAGCCTTGCTTCTCTCAAAATATGGTCAATCAACAAGGGATAATTAACGGTAAACAACCTGCATGACAACACATTCGTTAAGATGTTGGTTTTGAACCGTATAATAGAATTGATTAACCTAATCGCGTTTTCATTCAAAATATTAACCCTTCGCTCATACTGCGAATCAACCGGCAACGGATTCCCCTGAAGTCTTGTTTCTGACTGGGTCAACTGCAAAGGTATATTAACTCCGGTATAATTAGACGAAATCATTTCGGCTTTCTGCGTATAAGGGGTTACCACTTCGCCCGATTGCAGAACTCCCGGGTCAACCACCCCGTTTGACAGGGCTACGACCTCTCTCAAAAATGCGTCAAAGGATGTACGAAGATTGTTTGCTTGTTCAATCAGTTTGTTATCCTTGGCGGTAAATCCAACCTGCAGGAAAAAGCTGTGCTCCTTCATTATTCTTGCAAAAAACAAATGCAATGCCAGTGATTGCTTTATGTATTCGTTAGATGAAATCATAAATAAACCTTCTTCTATTAATATTTTAATATTTGAAAGCGGTACAATAATATAGATATACTGATTTCACTATTATGGTAAGATTGCTGGTGGCCTCTGTAATCGGGATAGATAAAAATACCTCCTCTGACAAATAAGTATAATATTAACTCAAATCCTTTTTGATTATTATATGTAAGACAGAGCAAATATGTTATCAAATATAACGCTGTTGCAGCACGACAAACAAAATCATAAGAACCACCCTTTGCCTGAATTCATACTATGTAATGGTTACATTCAACATAAACCAAATTACTGATTTAATTAATGGAGGAGATAAAGTGAAACAAGACCCCGGTATGAGTAATCAGGGAATGCCAAACTCGCAGTCCGCCCCCTTTGCGGGTCAAGCGCCTGATAACATGCAGGAAATGAATGATTTAATGAATTATCGTGTGGCTTATCCGGAAATATATTATAAATGTCAGCCCTTCGTGATGATGGCTTGCGACCAAATGGACGCTGTTAGTTCGGAGATGCCCACACAGGAAATGATTGAAATGATGGCGGATAATATTTATGACGACATATGCCGTATGTATCCCGACATGGTCGAATATATCAGAAGCGCCGAACAAAAAGGCGGCGCAAATATACCCGCACAAGGTTTTATAACCTTTGATCGGGACAGGGACAGAAGCCGTTTCAGGCGGAGAGGGGTATTCAGAGACTTCATTGAATTCCTCTTGCTTTCAGAACTCTTCAGACGCAGAAGAAGAATATTTTGAACATAATTAAGCAGCCGACACATAATCCAGTAAAGCAAAAAGAAACGACAATCTTTTTAACGAAGGATTGTCGTTTCTTTTTGTACTCTTATTTAGATTGTTTAATTATCCATTATTCGTCAGCGCAAGCGACTTCATTATCCAAAACAATCTGTCGAATAAATTCGACAGGATTTTT
>JAAYKB010000125.1 GCA_012522615.1 Clostridiales bacterium | reverse complement strand
TGTCAATACAGGCTTTAACTGTCTTTCGAGCATATCGCTGTCGGTACCGGACCCGCATGAAGTAATCAGGATTGCGCGTTTGGATCGTGTGATCGGCGGGCATACGCCGCGTTTAAAACGCGCCGCCCAATATCGCTGCATACGGTCTATCAGGGCCTTCATCGGGGCGGGAAAAGACAGATTATACACCGGCGAGGCAAATACCAATATGTCGGAATTCTCCAGCCTTTCATACAGCCCGTTCAGGTCATCATAAGCACAATCGTTGTTAGAATGGCAGTAGCGGCAATCATTGCATGGAATAGGCGGGGTATCATAACAATCGAAGCGGTCGATTAAAACCCCTTTGGGCAGGGCACTCGTAAAAGCGTTTACAAGCGCGGCGGTACTGCCGTTTTTCCTTGGCGAACCGAAAATCACAAGCACCCGAATTCTCTCAGAGCAGGGTTCTTTCTTCGCAGTAGTCGCACACAAGAATATCACCCTTCTTTCGGAATATGTGCGGGATATAGGTCTCACTGTACGTAATGCAATTAGGATTACTGCACTGTATATCAACGCCGGTCGGCAACGGGCAAAGCTGCTTGTCCGAGGCTTTAACCATCTTCATAATAAGCGCCATGCGCGCATACAGCCCATATTCCGTCTGCTCGAAGTATTTTGCCCGCGGGTCGTCATCCACATCTACGCTGATTTCATCGACCCGAGGAAGGGGATGCAAAACAATAAGGTCTTTTTTCGCCATCGACATTTTAGCGCTGTCGAGTACATAAACGCCCCTTTGACTCATATATTCCTCCTCGGAAGCAAAGCGCTCCCTTTGGATGCGGGTCATATACAAAATGTCAAGAAGGGGCATGGCGTCGGCAAGGTTGTCGACCTCCTGCCATGGCGCGCCGGCAGCCGAAAGAAAATCCTTAATATATCCGGGCACCTGCAAATATGGGGTTGAAACAAGCACAAAACTATTGCCGGGGAATCCCGCCAACGCCTTGATTAGCGAGTGGACGGTTCTCCCGTTTTTCAAATCTCCGCAAAGCCCGATACACAATCCGGAAAATGTACCCTTTTCATGACGAAGGGTTACCAAATCGGTAAGGGTTTGGGTCGGATGAAGATGGCCTCCGTCCCCCGCGTTGATGATAGGAACGCGCGAATAGAGCGACGCCGCCTTTGCCGCTCCCGCGACAGGGTGTCGCATTACAATAATGTCCGAATAACCGCTCACCACCCGGATTGTATCCTTGAGACTTTCGCCCTTTGCAACCGATGAATTTGCGGGATTGTCAAAGCCTATAATACGGCCGCCCAATCGCAGCATTGCCGTTTGAAATGACATCTGCGTGCGGGTGGACGGCTCGTAAAACAAGGTGGCAAGTATTTTACCGCGGCATGCGCCGTAATATGAATCAATATTCTCGCGAATATCACAAGCAAGGCTGGTGATTTCTTCCCACTCTGCAACAGATAAATCTGACAAATCAATCAGATGACGGGATTGCATAATCAGCTTCATTCCTTTCAATCGGTATCCGCGCCCACGCTCCGTCGCGAGAGACGAATTGCCCGTATAAACCCTTATAAAGCTGTGTACAGTTTACCAGTTTTCCCGTCAGGATGCAACAATTTTATATTTGTGTAAAGCACAAAAGCAGCGCGACAGTTAATGTTATCTGCCGCGCTGCAAAACAATGCAAAACAAATTATTTTATAATATTTTTCAGAAAAGATTCAAAGTCGTCTGAAACTTCATATCTTGAGATAAAGCCGAAATTCGGGTAGTATATGGTTTCAAAATATATGCCGCTTTGGGTATAGATGCGGATATACACCGAATCATTAAATATATCACTTGATATTCCGGTGCTTCCCGATATATTGCCCGGCGTTGAACCGGTGTTTCCGGTATCATAGTAAACCGGCGCTTGCGGTTCAGCCTGCCGTTCCGCTATCAAATCCTCGGCTATACCGCCCTCCGACGGGTCGACGCTATCGACCTCGACGTCGGGTCGGTCCATATAATCTGGCGGGATCTGGTTGGGCTCGGCGGAAGATCGGGTATCGGCTTTTTCATTCTTATATGAGTAGAGCTTCATGAAATATTTATCGCTTGCGTCCTTTAAAACCGAATAATAATCATAGAACTTTTTAATCTGCGAACGGTCGATTACGGTAATCGTGCTGCCGCCCTGCTTAACAAACTCTATCTTGGCAATATCCTCGGCCTTGCGGATTCCGTACAACTCAAGATAAGCCGCGGCATCCTCGTCCCGATTATTCATATAGCTGTCAAAACCATAGAACTTATAGAGAATATAGCCGTCGTCCGTCTTGACCGCCAGTACCGCCCTGCTCTTTGCCGGCAGGTATTCATAGACCGGGCGCCCAATCAGCTGCGGGGCGGCGTCTGCTTTGATGGTTGTAATCTTTTCTCCGATATCCTTTTTGTCAATGTTTTTTGAGAACCCGAACTCCGAAAGATTTGAATCCGACATAATATAATAGGTTTTATCGTCAATCTTGAACTGATTAAGAGGCTCTGTTGCCAAATCCGCGTCTTCGGTTATTTTATCGTCCCCAACCAATCTGCTTCCTGTGTTTTCGGGTGCCGGGGGGATATCCTTGTTATTATTAAAGAAGGTAAATAAACCGACCGTTACGGCAAGAACCATGGCGGCAGCGGGAATGGCCCTGAATAAAATTTTTGATCTCGTGCTTTTTCTGTACGATTTTTCTTCACGCGCCAAAACATTATTCAGCATTCTGTCCTTGGTCGCTTGGTCGGGCTGTATACTGTAAAATGCTTTTTTTATATCTTCTCTTTTCATTACGATTCTCCTTCCATTTCGATTTTAAGCAGTTTTCTTCCGGTGTACAGATAGCTTCTGACGGTCGATTCATTCTTTCCGAGCATTTTTGCGATTTCCACCGAAGAATAGCCCTCGTAATAATACAAGTAGATTGCGGTTTTGTATTTTTGTGGGAGAGACAACACCTTTATCAGTATTTCGTTTTGCTCTAAAGGGGGTCCAACTGTCACGTTTTCCGCTTTATCAATATCTGTTGTCTTACTGACCCACCAGCTCCGAAAAAAATCCTTGCACAGATTGATTGCGGTTCTGATGAGCCATGCCTTTTCGTGCTCCTCGCTTTCAAACCGGGTCGGGTCCCTCATAAGGCGAATAAAGGTGTTTTGGACCATATCCTCGGTATCGTGAGGGTTTTTCATATACATAAAACAGACATTGTATACAGTCGTTACATGGCGGTTATAAATTTGTGCCAGTTCTTCATTCGTACGCAATAAAGAACGCTGCAATGTAAAGCCCCCTTTCACTGATAATACGATTCTAAACTCAAAAACGTTGAATGAAGTGAAATATATTTTATCATGCTTTATTATAAACCAACAGCGCCCACAGTGAAAGCTCTTTCACCATGGGCGCCGTTAAAATTATATTCTGTTTTTAGTATTACCGGGCGTCAACTTCGGACATGTGGGCAATAAGGTCAAGAACCTTGTTGCTGTAGCCCCACTCGTTGTCGTACCAAGAAACCAGCTTAAAGAAGTTGGAGTTAAGCGCAATACCGGCGGTTGCATCATAAATCGAGGTTCTGGGATCGCCGTAAAAGTCGGAGGAGACGACCGCATCCTCGGTGTATCCCATAATACCCTTCATATAGGTCTCGGAAGCCTCTTTCAAGGCGGCGTTGATATCGTCCATTGAAGCGGCCTTCTCGGTGCGGACGGTGAGGTCGACCACCGAAACGTCAAGGGTAGGTACACGGAACGCCATACCGGTAAGCTTGCCCTTTAACTCTGGAATAACAAGGGCGCAGGCCTTTGCGGCGCCTGTTGAGGATGGGATAATGTTGCCCGCGGCGGCACGTCCGCCTCTCCAATCCTTTGCGGAAGGACCGTCAACCGTCTTCTGGGTTGCTGTGGTCGAGTGTACCGTTGTCATAAGACCCTCAATGATGCCGAACTTGTCGTTAATAACCTTTGCAAGAGGGGCAAGACAGTTGGTTGTACAGGAAGCATTGGAAACAACCTTCATATCCTTGGTGTATTTATCGAGGTTTACGCCGCAAACGAAGGTCGGGGTTTCCTTATCCTTGGCAGGAGCCGAAATAACAACCTTCTTTGCGCCTGCCTGAATATGGGCGCTTGCCTGCTCGGTTGTGCAGAATACGCCGGTTGACTCAACAATATATTCCGCCCCGCACTCGCTCCATTTAATGTCGGCGGGATTCCTCTCGGCATAGACAAAAATGGGCTTGCCGTTAACAACCAGCTTGCCGTCCCTGGCTTCAACACTGCCTTTGAATCTGCCGTGTATGGTGTCATACTGCACCATATACACCATATAATCCGTACCGATAAACGGATCGTTAATACCAACAATTTCGAACTTTTCGGGCTGGGCAATCGCCGCACGGAAAACAAGACGACCGATACGGCCGAAGCCGTTAATACCAACTTTAATTGCCATAGCTTTAACCTCCATTTTCTATTTTCCTTATCTATTCTATCTTCTTTTTTCCAATTTATCAATAACTTCGTCAAAAATTTAACTGACATCCTTGACTTTTGTTAAGTTTCACAAAAGCATGGGATTCCGGTTAATAAAATGGGATATAATATCTTGTAACTATATTAGATTTAATTTAATTCTTGAAAGGTCGGAACCCTGATATGGGATTTTCTTTTGATACAAATACCAATAATCCCGCCGATACAATGGAAAACGAAGGGGCGGCAAGAGAGAATCTCGCTGCATATTTCCTGTCTGCCCCGCCGCTTTTACAGCAATCCGAACAGGAAAAAATAAGATATAAACGGGCGTTAAGATGTATGGCGGAACTGGAGATACGCTCATGCCTGCAGTCCGCGTCCATCAAACGCCCTCTCAAATACGGGGATGTCAACCTGTTATTGACCTCTGTGCTTGATGCATCCGCAATAATACTGAGTAAAAGAGGGGTGGAACTGACTTATAAAACACCTGAAAAGAGTATATTCACCGCGGCTGAACCGCGTTTTTTGACAACTGCACTGATTCACCTGCTGCACGATTTTGAAATGTCGAACAGAGAAGGTGAACTGTATGCGAATATAAGGCTGCATAAAAGCAGCATATCGGTTTCGGTCAGCGGTTTATACCCTGCAAAAGGCCCAAAAACCCTTGCGCTGGTAAGGGCCGCCGCCCGGCTTCATAAAGGCTGTGCCGCAGTTATGGAGGGGACTGTGGCGTTTTCGCTGCATTACGGACTTACCGGGGCGGTGGGACTTTTTGCGTCGCCAACCGTTGACGAGCTGCTCAAAAATCCCCTGTCTTCGGTTAATGTCGGACTCGCCTAGATATATGCTTCAATTGCTTGGCTGATATAGGAGGCCAGACCGTCTGCGTATTTATCAATGTTGTCTGTAAAGCGGCGGTCATTTACATACATTGCGCCCAGTCCTGCGAGAATCTCGTTCGTGCAGTTATAAAAGTTTTTGGATATATTGGACTGCCAGTCTGCTACCGTCTTCTGAACTTCTGGGTCGGAGGGCGGACGGTTTGCCTTCATGTGCGCTGCAAAATCGCTGAAAATCCTGTCTGTTCCCTTACTGATTCTCTCCCAATCGGATTTTTTGTAGTCGGCAGTCTTTTTCTGGCTTTCCTCAAACGCCTGTGTGCCGCCCCAGCGTTCCTGCACTTCATCCGCATATTTTTTCTTGATGTTTTCGATTTCGGTCATATCAAATTCTTTAAAACTCATATCATTCTCTCCTTTTAACGCTTTGTCAACAAGTGCGATTAAACCGTCAAGACGTTCACGCCGCAGCAGCAGTAATTCGCGCTGTTTTTTAAGGGTTTCATGCTTGTTAAATTCCGGACGGTTTATAAATCCTATGATGTCTTTCAGAGGAAAACCAAGCTCCCGAAAAAACATAATCTGCTGTAGTCTTTCAAGACAGTCTTCGTCATACAGCCGATATCCCGCATCTGTTACCGAGGACGGACGGAGCAGCCCGATTTCATCATAGTAATGCAGCGTCCGCACACTGATTCCGGTCTTATCTGCCACCTGCTTCACGGTATAGTTCATTCTTTTCCCTCCTTCAAGGCCATCATACACTATGACATAACGTCAGGGTCAAGAACTTTTTTAATTAAATTTTATTCCTGCAAGCCTTCGAACTTCTTCCATTGTTTCATTTACCGCGAGGGTGAGTTTACATACGCTTTGATACTCGGCGGCATGGTTGGCCATATCTTCCGCAAAACGGCGAAACGCCGCGGCCTCGCCGCTCATCAATACCGGTTTGGGTATATCGCCGACAATTGTTTCGCTTTGAGGATATCCGTCATTGTGGGTGACTAAGGTTATATCGGTAAGCTTGGAAACAGAACCGATTTTCAGTGTTCCCCTATCCCCTAAAATCTCAGAACCGATCATGCTTTGACCGGTTTTGGAGTAGGTAAGGATGACCTGCTTGTCGTTATAGTCAAATATTGCCGTCCCGAAGCCGTCCGAGCCGGTTTTCAGAAAGCCTGCACTTGCGGTGATTCTGTCGGGCTTTCCGAACAGGTCAACGGCGGCATAGACGCAATAAATCCCAAGGTCCATAAAACATCCGGCTGCCATCGCGGGATTGAATATGTTCGGAAGCTCGCCCGCCTGAATTGCAGCGTATTTTGACGACAGCTGAGAAAAATCAAATCTTGCGGTGGTTATTTTCCCGATGCGATTCAAGGCGTCATGCAGCAAGGCGCGGGCAGGCAGATGCCGCATCATGATTGCTTCCATATAAACCAGGTGGTTTTGCAAAGCAAGCTCTAAAAGCTCACGGTACTGCTCCGGGGTAACCGTTATGGGCTTTTCGCATAATACATGCTTTCCGTTTTCTAAAAACAACCTGCTCTGTTCATAGTGTAAAGCGTTGGGGCTTGCAATATATACCGCGTCGATTAAATCGGATACAGCCAGCTTGTTAAGAGCGGTAAAAACCGGTTTGCCCCCATGCTTTTTTGAAAAGGCCTGTCCCCTTTTCTCATCGCGCGAATATACCGCAGCAAGCTCCATACCCTCGACCTGCTCGGTCCCCTCGATAAAAGCGTCGGTAATCCATCCCGTACCGATAGTTGCAAACCGCATATATATTCCTCCAAAAGTATTTGTTGGTTTATTATATAATAAAAATCTATAAACATAAAGAGAAACTGCCGCAGCTATACAAACGTCAGCAGTTTCCCTTTATGCCCCTTTGACCGATCCGACGGAGTCCGTACGGTTTCCGAGGGCAGGTTATTTTTTGGTTGTTCCGGAGGAGGTCGTCTGGGCGGAATATTTAACCTCTCTTCCGATGGCTTCTATCGGATTCACATATTCGTTGTTGACCATAATCTCAAGATGCAGGTGGGGCGGGTCGCTTGTTTCGCACGGAATAACCGTGATCTTTCCTATTTCATCCCCCACCTTAACCTTGGCGCCTTTCTTTAAGGAGGTATTGACGCCGCAATATCGGGATTGAATTCCGTAACCGTGGTCTATTAAAACAACGTCGCCCCAAATGGTATCCTTGGAGATTGAAGCGATAGTCCCGTCCGCAAGAGCTTTTACGGTCTGATTCGTGCTGCCCGCAAAATCAACCCCGTTATGAACACGCCAATCATTCATTGTGGGCGAAAAAACCGGCTTGCTGTTGCTGTAAGCGCGGATTACCTGGTTGGTAAGCGGAAGTATAAATAAATCGGCACGCGCCGCGGTAGTGCTTGTACTTACAGATGTTGCGGTGCTTTTCGGTGTGCTTGTCCTGTCGTCCGGTATATTTGTTACGACTTGACCGACCGGCTTTGTCGGGTTTGTTGTTGCAACAGCGGGATTCTCGCTTTTCCCTTTTTTATCGGTTTCAACGCCGCGCATTGCACTGATAAAGGTGGTGACGGCAACGCCGCCCACCGCAACCAGACAGATTGCCAGAGCAAGATAAAAGCCGTTAAACGCGCTTTTCTTTTTATTGCCTTTATCAAAATTAATATGTCCCATCTTGTTCCTCCATTCAAATCGGATTGCCGGAAGTGGTTATGCATTTGAATGACATCCCTGTGGATGTTGAATACAATATACCGAGATGTCATCAAACGGACTTTTGGCAATCGGGTTTGTTAGTATTTTTGACCGAAATATCGCCGATATGCCGGAGAAACAGAAAAATTTTTAAATTGCATACAAAAAAGCAAAGGGCCCACTTTTCAGCAGGTCCTTTGCAATAAGTTAGAGGGGTGTTTTGAGGAGGGTAAATGTACTCGCTTGGATGGAATAAACGGTGCGGCTCCGTTTATTCCGAGTACACTAAGATTATAAATCGCTGTTGTGTCCTTTATGTGAATTGAGTATGAATAAAGTGTTAGATTTTTTTGTAGATAAATGACGCAAACATTTGTTTGACTCTTTGGAATTAATATGGTAAAATAGAGATAAAGTAAAGGGGGTTGTTCCATGAAGCCATTAACCGAAAGGCAAAGCAAAGTCTTGATGTTTCTTAGAGAGCGTGCACAGGACAGCATGCCGCCTACGGTCCGTGAGATCTGCGCGGCGACAGGGATTAGCTCAACATCAACGGTTCACGCCTGTCTTAGGGTGTTGGAAGAAGAAGGGTATATCACACGCCTAAGCGGATTAAACCGCGCAATCCGTATGCCTGGTGAAAATGTTGCACGTGTTCCTCTTCTCGGACGTGTAACGGCCGGAAAACCTATTCTTGCAGTCGAAGAGGTTGAGGAGTATGTCCCCTACTCGGGCGGAGGATATAACCCGGGCGATTTGTTTGCTCTCCGCGTCATGGGAGACAGTATGATTAATGCCGGTATTTTTGACGGCGACGTCGTCATCGTTCGCAAGACCTCGGTAGCCGAAAACGGTGAAATTGTGGTTGCTTTGATAGGAGACGAAGCAACCGTCAAGCGTATTTATCGTGAAAACGGACATATACGCCTGCAGCCTGAAAATGATGAATATGAACCGATTATAGTGGACGAAGCAATCGTCTTGGGCAGGGTCGTTTCCTTGTTGCGGTATTTCTAAAGCTATACCTATTTAACCTTAGTTTTATAATAATAATTTGGGATTTTTATAAATATCGCTTGCCTTATTCTTCCTTATTCGATTATAATAGACATATAATCATACACTTGCCAGAATGTCGGGTGGGGAGATGTGAATGAGCGATCTGTTTAAGGAACGGGTGTTGGTGGCTTTGGCTATCCTGCTCTGTGTCGCGGTTTGTATTGTCGCTGCATGGGATGCGCCCGACCTATCCCCGATAAGCGTGGTTTATTCGGAGCCGGAATCAAGTCTTGCCGCCGAATCGGATTCAATCAAAACGGAAGGCACGGCTTCTGCCCAAAATACAGTTGCCGACGGTCCATCTTCATCAATAAATGCAACATCAAATCATTCAAGCGCAGCCGAAAAAATCAATATTAATACCGCAAGCAAGCAGCTTCTTGAAACACTGCCGGGCATCGGTCCCGCGTACGCCGAACGTATTATTATTTATCGTGAGACATACGGCGGCTTTGACTCGATAGAGGAAATAATGAATGTCAGCGGTATCGGAGAAAAGCGTTTCGCCGCAATCCGTGATATGATCACCATTGATTAAAGAACACAGGCAGTCTTTCTTTTTTTGTTGAATATCTTGTACAGATTCTCAATTCATTTGAAATTCGTCCTGCTTACCGTATTTGTCCAATAATCCGATAGTTTACACCTATGAACTTCCGCTCCGGGTGGCCTATCAGCTTTTCTTCAGGAATACAACATTATCCGTACAAGTCTTTTTTCGGATATCATATTGTACTATCCTCACCCTTGATAATCCGGGCTATCCTCATAACCTAATGCGCGTCCTACAATAATCATGTAATACAGTACATCAAACACCGGATGAATCTCAGGCTCAATTTGATTTATATAATCCTTCATTTCATTCCAACAAGCATCTGCCTCCTGAAAATTTCCGGAAGCACGGTTGACAAGCACTTTGGAAAAACGAATACATAATTCCCCGTGTAGCTTCATATTTTTCCACACTGCTCGCTGCACGGGTGTTTTCGCCGCCATTTCAGCATCTTTAAAAAGAGGTAAATAGTGATTGACCAAATCCGGAATGCGTTTGAATTTTATTACACAGCTTTCATCTTTTATCGGAAGTTCCCGCCGCAGATATCGTGCGTCAAGCAAGTCAGACAGTATATCTAGATAGTGCTGCATCTCATCAGCATACTCACCATAAACATCTTTAAAATATTGATTCAACAGAATATCATAATCGGTGTTTCGATTCCAAAGGGCCGCAGCCATAGCGGTCATTGCAAGCCCATTCGGTAAAAAAATTCTTTGCATCTGGCAGCTCATCATCCCGTTAAGACCCAACAGATGCAAATCCTGCATATCCTTGAATAAAATCCGCGCGGCACGATAACCTGATAAATCGTAATTGACATCCCAGCACAAGTGATATTCAAAAATAAAGCTGTCACCGGAGAAAAGCTTCTGCCATTGACGCAGATATTCAATATTATCCTCTGTCTTCTTTGGCATTTGAAGATGATTTCTAATAAATGGATTCGTCGTCCCGGATTTGGGGCGCTCCCCATTACAAAGTGGTGTTGTATAGCTACGTGTATGTGGAGCAAACATCAGTACAAAGCGTTCCGGGTGTTTCAGGCGCTCTATTTCAGGCGGCCACAACAAATCCATATATAGCAGAAACACAATTTTTGTAGATAAATTTGCTTCCGTCAGCCCATCATCAATTTCATTTAGAAGCTGCAGATAAAAATCCGCCGGGCGAGTATCCCTGCAATTTTCACATTCACAATGATTATTAGTATCATCCGCTAGCCAAATATGTAGATAATCGGTTTTTGGATGCTCTTTGACATAATTTACTGCTGCCGTCGATATTGTCCGATGAACTTGCGGATTGGAATAGCATAAATTCGTATTCAGTGCAATTTGATTCCACAATTCTCTTTTCCCGTTCACCAAGGCCAAATAAGGGCGAATCTCCTCAGGCACGTCCTCTTTCTGAGCATCCCATCCATTTCCAGCCAAGCCGAAAGGCTCACAGGTCCACCCGTGACCGGCGCGGTGCAAAAGCAGCCCGCGCGTCTTCGCTACGTCGACCAAAGACATTACCATACTGTCAACTTCTTCCACAGTGACGTGCTGCTTAGGCATATAGGGATTCTGAACATGTCCATACCATTTATTAAAAAAAGTATACGGCACCATAAATTGAAAAAAATAGCTGTTTAGCCCGATTTTGGGCAGCCAATCAAGCATCTGCTCAATATGCGTATATGAGTCAAATCCCTCGATGCAAACACCGCGATGCCGATATGAGGCTTTTTCGCAAATAGAAACTTGTTTTTTTTCCGGAAAAACTACATAAGGAATTATTTCACCCAATATGCCCGGACGAATCCATCGGCAACCGTATTCCTTCAAAAAACGATAAACAGCAATCAAAACACTGCGCTCATTTGTTCCGGTAATAATGCCCTCTCCATTTTTTACTCCTATATAAATTGCATCATCTAACTGAGGATTCTCTACTTGCGGAAGATACTCCTGAAAAGCATCGGAACAGCCGAGCCAAAGTGTTCCTTTCCGGTTCGGTATATAATTTTTTTCTGACATGACAGCAATCTCAATATTAGGTGTTAACTTTGTTAAATATCTCCTTAGCTCCTGCTCGGCAAATTGAACAGTCTCATGACTTCCTATTCTCGCAATTCTCCATTCCATATCATTTCCTCCGGTACTGTTTACGAGTATTGTAAAGTTAAATGAAAGCTGAGAACACCTCAGCCCTTTTGGTACAATGGCTTCACCACAAAACACTGCACCTTCCAAATAGTTATCAAAAATATCTCTGCGAAACTGCCATCATCAATTTGCCCCCGAACGCCTTCGGGCGTTCGGGGGCAAATTGTCGGCGGGGCTTCCCGCCCTGCTGCCCGTTTTGCGGAAAAGCCAACTTCATGCAACACGACTATGAGCATCACAGCAACTACCGCTGCTGATACAAAAAAGTGCAGCCACTCATTCTTTGATGATTTGAACGGTTTGACACCTGCTCAAGTTGCCGTTCTAAAACTTTCAATAAACAAAAGCGGGAGTCTCTTCTCGTAGCTTGAAGCTCTTGTACAATTTCATGCGTTATTCTTT
>JAAYKB010000124.1 GCA_012522615.1 Clostridiales bacterium | reverse complement strand
TCGTTCCTTTTTGAAGATGGGAAGTTTCCCGGAAACAGCGCCGTCCGATTTTACGATTGAATCCTCATTTCCTTAAATACAGCGCGCATTTCAAATTCGCAATAAAAAATATTGTTACCTCTTTATGGTGGGGGAAGGTGGATTCGAACCACCGAAGTCAGTGACAACAGATTTACAGTCTGCCCCCTTTGGCCGCTCGGGAATTCCCCCATATAAATGCCCGTTTTATCACGGGCAAGTGCTACTATACCACGGTTTTTTATGCTTGTCAAGGGTGCAGATATAATTTTCCTCGTCGCTGTAATTGCCAACTTTTTCGCTCTGTTTTTATACCAGAAACTATGATAATTATTTTAATGTTATACTATTTACAAGAATGTACATCATACATCATAACAGTCGTAAGGTGACTTGCTTGAATTAATCTGATATATTGAACAATATGTTTACCTGACACGGTGCCTTGACACTTGCTGCACCATGTCAACTTGAAGAGCCGAAATACGGCTATTTTTAGTATTGCAGTTGTATATATCGCTTCAGGCTTTTATAAAACCTTCAGAAATCAGAATACAGTTTAGACAACCGAGAATGGGCCGACCCACAAGTCAGCCCATTCTTTATAAACTATGATATTATCCGGTATAAGCCTTTCTGTAAATCTCCGCGAGCTCTTCAATCAGGGGCAGTCGGGGATTCGCGGTGGTACACTGATCCTCAAATGCCTTGACTGCGAGATAATCAACCTTCTGCTCAAATTTATCCTTTTCAACCCCGCAATCCTTAATGGTCAGAGGGATATTGACCTCTTTCATCAGTCCTCTGACGGCATCGGCAAGCGCCTTGACCCCTTCTTGGATTGTATTGAACCTTAATCCGATTGCATTTGCAATTTCGGCATATTTATCAGCCGCAACATAATGCTCATATTTCGGAAAGGACACAAATTTTGTCGGGCTCTCTACCCCGTTATACTCAATCACATAAGGCAGGAGAACCGCGTTTGCCCTACCGTGCGGGATATTGAACTCGCCGCCCAGCTTATGTGCCATTGAATGGTTGATACCGAGAAAAGCGTTGGTGAACGCCATACCCGCGATTGTCGAAGCGTTGTGCATCTTTTCACGCGCGACCTGGTCTTCGCCGTTCTTATACGCGTCGGGCAGATACCTGAACACAAGCTGGATTGCCTTGATTGCCAATGCATCGGTATAGTCGGATGCAAGCACCGACACATAAGCTTCGATTGCATGTGTCAAAACATCCATACCGGTATCGGCGGTGACGGAGGGCGGAACGCTCATAACAAAGTCAGGATCAATTATGGCGACATCAGGGGTCAGTTCATAGTCTGCAAGCGGATATTTTATATTGCGCTCCTTATCGGTGATAACGGCGAATGAGGTAACCTCGCTGCCGGTGCCCGAGGTGGTCGGAATTGCAACCAGCTTTGCCTTGTTGCCCATTTTGGGCAGCTTATAGACACGCTTTCTGATGTCCATAAACTTCTCGGAAAGTCCTCTAAAGTCGGTTTCGGGATGTTCGTAATACAACCACATGCCTTTTGCGGCGTCAATCACAGAGCCGCCGCCCAGCGCGATTATCACGTCGGGTCTAAAGCCTTTCATAATCTCGGCGCCCTTTAAAACGGTATCCAACGAGGGATCTGGCTCAACATCCGTAAAGACCTCCGAATGGACATAGCTCAAGCGTTTTCTCAAATAGTAGAGTACCCTGTCAACATAGCCGAACTTTACCATATACGGGTCGGTAACAATAAACGCACGGCTGATATTTTGCATCTTCTCGAGGTATTGCAGGCAACCGGGCTCGAAATAAATCTTTTCGGGAACCTTGAACCACTGCATGTTGACCCTCCTCTTTGCAACCCTTTTTCTGTTTATCAGGTTTACGGCTGTTACATTTGCGGTGGTGGAGTTTGAACCGTAAGAGCCGCACCCGAGCGTCAGAGACGGCATGTTTGTGTTGTAAATATCTCCTATCGCACCGTGGGTTGAGGGAGAATTGATAATTATACGACCGGTCTTCATCCTTTTCGAAAATTCCTCGATTACCTTGCCGTCGGAAGTATGCAGAACAGACGAATGACCAAGGCCTCCGATTTCAACCATATGCTCGGCAAGTTCAATCCCATGTTCAACATCCCTTGCCTTGAGTACCGCTAGAACCGGCGACAACTTTTCATATGACAGAGGGTACTCCCTGCCGACGTCCTCAATTTCACAGCACAGGATTTTGGTATCCTCGGGTACGCGAATACCGGCCATTTTTGCAATGGTATACGGACTCTTACCCACGATTTCAGGATTAACGGCGCAGCACTCGACATTCATAACCGTCGCTTCAATCTTTTTTGTCTCTTCCGGAGTTGTAAAATAGCATTTATGCTCCTTCATGAACTCAACGGCATCGTCGTAAATCGGCTCTTCCAGAATGACCGCCTGCTCTGAGGCACAAATCATGCCGTTGTCAAAGGATTTTGACATAATAAGGTCGGTAAGCGCCCTCTTGAGCTTTGCCGTCTTTTCTATAAAACACGGCACGTTCCCCGGTCCGACCCCGAGAGCAGGCTTGCCGCAGGAATATGCCGATTTAACCATGCCCGTGCCGCCTGTGGCGAGAATCAGGGATACCCCCTTGTGATTCATCAGGCTTCGGGTGGCTTCTATCGAGGGCTTCTCTATCCACTGAATGCAATCCTTAGGTGCGCCCGCCTTGACTGCCGCATCCCTGAGAATTCGTGCGGCCTCGACGCTGCACTTCTGGGCAGAGGGATGAAACGCAAATATAATAGGGTTTCTGGTCTTTGCCGAGATTATCGACTTAAACATGGTTGTGGAGGTCGGGTTGGTAACAGGGGTCACCCCGGCGATAACTCCGACCGGCTCAATGATTTCATAAAAATCCTCATGTTCATTTTCGTTGACAATCCCAACCGTCTTTTCGTACTTGATGCTGTGATAGACATATTCGGTGGAAAACATATTTTTTATAACCTTGTCTTCGAAAATCCCTCTGCCCGTTTCTTCAACTGCCATTTTCGCCAGCAGCATATGATTGTCAAGCCCGGCAAGCGCCATAGCCTGTACAATGGCGTCAACCTGCTCCTGAGACATCTTCATATATTCCTCTAAAGCTGCAAGCGCGTTATTTATAAGCTTATCGATAGACTCATGAATGTCATCCGCAGTAATCTGCAGGTTTTTTTCATGCTTTTTGGCCATAATGATTCTCCTTTCAGGTTTGTTAATAATTTAACAAGCACCATTATTATAGACTTTCTGCAATGACTTTGTCAATAATTTAACAATCAAATTTTTTACAACACTCCTGCACTGATTTTGTGAGGATTGCACAGTTTATTATATACGCAAAACTACTCTGTTTCTGCCGGAATGCTTTGCATCATAAAGCGTGCCGTTGGTTTCTTCAATAAGTCTGCCGAAATCCTTTGTTGTATCGGGATAAACCACAACACCGATTGATACTTTTATAATCGGCTTGTCAATACGAGAAATATTTCGGTTTTTAATTAAAACCGGTTGACCATTGTTACAGCGAAGCCGAAAATTTTATAATAAATACACGTGTAAGATTTACAAGGCTTTGTTCTTGTAAATCTTACACGTGTATTATCTAATATTCGCGCAATAAAGTTAAAATATCTGCTAAATCTGTATCAGAATCCTGTCAGGATACTATTCAACCGTAACACTCTTGGCAAGATTTCTCGGTTTGTCAATGTCACATTTTCGTGCAAGAGATATATAGTAACCCAGAAGCTGCATGGGAACAACCTCAAGCGAAGGCATCAGCAGATCATTGGTTTTTGGGATATAGATAATCTGATCCACCTCCGAAATCACGTCACGCCGATCGTCGGTGGTGACGACCATAACCTCCGCCCCCCTCGCCTTAACCTCCTTTATATTCGACATGGTCTTTTCAAAAAGCTTGTCACAGCAGGCAAGGGCAACGACAAAGGTACCCTCTTCAATCAGCGAGATGGTACCGTGCTTCAGCTCTCCGGCAGGATAAGCCTCAGAGTGTATATAACTTACCTCCTTCAGCTTTAAAGAGGCTTCCAGCGCGACAGCATAATCAAGGTTTCTGCCTATGAAATACGCATGTTCAAGATAGGCATATCTTTGGGAAATCCTTTTAATATCGGGAGCCTGCCTCAATATACCCGCCACCATATCCGGCAAGCGGTTCAGCGCGCTGAGAAGCCTTCGCAGATCGCGATCGTCGATTCTACCCAGCTTGTGCGCAATATAGAAAGCAATAATATACAGCATCGTCAACTGGGTTGAATAAGCCTTTGTGGTCGCAACCGAAATCTCAGGCCCCGCCCATGTATAAAGCACGTCATCGCTTTCGCTCGCAATCGTACTGCCTACAACATTGACAATAGACAGGACACGTGCGCCGCGGTTCTTTGCTTCACGCAGCGCGGCAATTGTGTCTGCGGTTTCGCCCGACTGGCTTACAATAATAACAAGCGTATCCTTATCTATTAGCGGATCGCGATAGCGGAATTCTGAGGCAACATCCACCTCAACGGGCAGCCGGGTCAGCTTTTCCATGACATATTTCCCCACAACCCCGGTATGATAAGCCGAGCCGCAGGCAACGATACATATCCGGCGAAAACCTGCTAGCTGCTTGGCGGTTAGGTTAATGCCGTCCAACACAATGCTGCCGTCTGCTCCGATACGGGGAGAAATGGTAGCCGCCAAGGCCTGCGGCTGCTCCATAATCTCCTTTATCATAAAATGGTCATAGCCCCCGCGCTCGGCACTGGATACATCCCAATCAACAAGAATCTCCTTCTTGTTGATTGGGAATCCGGACGAATCATACACTTCGACACTGTCCTTGCGAAGCCTTACCATCTCGTTATCCGAAAGCTGTATTACCCTTCTTGTGTGTGCAAGGATTGCCGGAATATCGGAAGCTATAACGTTTCCGTTGTCAGTCAAGCCAACAACAAGCGGGCTGGAGTTGCGAACAGCAATAATCTCATCGGGATGCTCGGCGCAGAGAATCCCCAACGCATATGAGCCCTGTAACTGAGAAACTGCCGCCCTTGCTGCACCCAAAAAATCGCCGTTATAGTTTTTCTCAAGTAAATGCGCGATAACCTCGGTATCGGTTTCGGAAACAAACTCGACGCCCTCATTAATCAACTTGGCTTTCAGCGCGGCATAATTTTCAATAATTCCGTTATGAACCACCGCAAACAATCCGCTTGCACTGCGATGTGGGTGGGAATTTTCGTCACTGGGCTTACCGTGCGTTGCCCAGCGTGTGTGCCCAATGCCTACATTAGCGGTTAAATCGGCTCCTCCCCTGATTTTTTCGCTCAGAATGCTCAGTCTTCCCTTAGATTTATATATTTCAATAACACCTTGGTTTGCTTTCGCCCCGGGTGTCGCGGAAACAATATCGCATCCATCCGGCTTTTCGGCTTTTATTTTCTCAGACGGTTTTCCCACAAGCGCAATACCGGCCGAGTCATAACCGCGGTATTCAAGCTTTGCAAGCCCTTCTAATAACAACGGAGCCGCCGCACTGTTGCCGATATAGCCTACAATCCCACACATAAGGGATGCCCCCTTCTAAAGTTTGAACGATTTTACTAATTGCCAAACTATATTACAGCATATGACGACTGCCGTCAAGAAAAAGTTGTTTATCCGTGTCGGCGAAATGTTGTTTATCCGTGTCGGCGAAAAATCTTACCGGTATGGTCAATAATTTCTGTGGAATAATATAATTCTGTATGTTATAATATGAAAGCATCCGGGGGCGTAAAGGTTTCGACGGGGATTGCAAGCCTGGGTAAGCGAGCAGCGGTGCGGACCCGCTATAAAAGCCGCAAACTTTAAAAATAAACGACAACAATACTGTTGCGTACGCAGCTTAATTAAGCTGCCGTCTTCACCCGGAGTACCGCGGCTGGGATAAAGGCGTCGATTAGCGGTGCACGTGAATAAAGAGAAGCCGTGCTCTTTATCATGAATTAAACGGCTACCGTAACCGGAAGCCTGCCTTTTGGCGTCCGGTGAGGGGAATCCCAAATAATTGGCTGCGCTCGGAGAAAACTCAGGTAAGCGATTTTCGGACAGGAGTTCGACTCTCCTCGCCTCCACCAACGGGAAGCGTGTCCATTCCAATTTTGGAGTGGGCGCTTCTTTTATTTTAGCCGTTAAAATCAGCTTATGTACATCGCAGGGCTCGCCTTCATCGGCGGGCCTTACCTGCGACTGTGAGGCAAATGGTATTAGATTTTGCGGAACATGATTAAATACAATTTCCACATGCTCGGGGTATACAGTGACCTTGTTTAAGTACAAATTCAGCAATTGCTTTTTCTCGGGCAGACTACCGTCGCGGAACATTTTCTGCGCTCGCTTCATTGCCTCCGCAATATCTTTATATGATAGCGTACTGGAGTTTGAGCTTTGTTCTTCCGCTTTAATTTTCAATATCAGCTCCTGTTTTTCCTTTTCAAGATTATCCAATGTATCAAGAAGTGCTTGACTGCCCGTGCTTGCAATAACACCTACTATATTTTCAATTTTTTGACTGATGGATTTTAGATTGGCATGAAGCTTTGATATTCTTTTATTTACATCCGTGTTAAGCTCATTTAAGCATTCGTTATATCTTTTAACAAGACGCGGAATTCTTGAGACATCAAAAACAATTTTTTCAATGGTATCAAAAACAAACCTCTCAACGTAATTGCGGTTGACGTCCTTGTTTTTACAGCGAAAATCGCCATGATTATTTTTCTTTCCGCACCGATATGTGACCAATAAATTTTTGTTTTGCCCACAGCGATGTCTGGTGCCTGTATAGCTTGATCCGCACACCCCGCAAAATATCTTGCCTGTAAGATAATATGTTTCTTTCGCTTTTTTATATGGTGCGTTATGTGTTCGACCTTTTAAGATAGCGTTAACCTTTTCAAAGGTTTCATCATCAATAATACGAGGCATTCCGTTTTCAATTCTTATCATTTCATCCTCCGGCTTGTTTTTGTGATTATTTCTTCGTCCCTCGGCATTTCGGGAGACTGCCCGATTAAAGATGTATACGCCTCTGTATTTTTCATTTCTGATGATCGCGGATAAGCTGTTTTTTCCGAACGGATTGCCGTTGCGGGTACGATAGCCTAATTGATTAAGCTCGGTAATTATTTCATTGTATCCGACACCTTCAACAACTCTATTAAAAATAATTTTTACGGCTTCGGCTTCCGATTCCTCTATTTCATACTTTCTTGTTTCGGGATTTACCTTATATCCAAATGGAGGTTTGCCGCCAAGAGCCTGACATTTCAAGGCGCTTTCTCTCATGCCTTTCATCACCTCTCTGGATAAGTTTTTGGAGTAGTACTCTGCCATTCCCTCAAGTACTGATTGAAGTATTATGCTTTCGGGCGAATCATCAAACTGTTCAAGTACAGATACAACTTCTACTCCGTTTCTTTTCAGCTCTTTTTGGTAAATAGCCGAGTCATACCGATTTCTGGAGAAGCGGTCGAGCTTATGCACGATGACATAATTGAATTCTTTCTTTTTTGAATCATTTATCATCTGTAAGAACTCCGGTCTGTCATCGGTGGTAGCGCTTTTGGCTCTGTCGCAATACTCGTGAATAATGTATATGCTGTTTCTCTGGCAGTAGTCATGCATTGCTCGAAGTTGAGCCTCAATGGATTCCTCTCGTTGATTGTCACTCGAAAACCGTGCATACAACGCAGCCTTTGGGATAATACCTCTTTTCTTCATTTTTTCTAATCTTGTCATTTAAGCAACCTCCTTATTGTTATGTTCGACAAGAATTTTCAGTAGCACCTTTTCAACATCGCAATCATAGTCATTTGACAATTTTTCTGCTTCACATATCTGTGAAG
>JAAYKB010000123.1 GCA_012522615.1 Clostridiales bacterium | reverse complement strand
CACCCAATCAGGGCGCATGGGTTTTAAGAAACATGCCGATATGGATTTTTCACGGGAAGGCCGATACCGTGGTTTCTTTTTCGGTATCGGATGACTGGAATAACGCTTTGCAGGCTGCGGGGAATAAATATGTGCGGTTTACCATTTACGGGTGGATGGGTCACGGTATCTGGTCGACCGCATGGAACAATGCGAACGTATATAAATGGATGTTCAGCCAGATAAGGGGGAAGCCTGAAGTCGGTTTGTTGCAGGACGAAGCCGGCGCGTCGGCGACAACGTCTACGTCGACGACGAGGGCTACAACTGGCAGCAGTACGTCAACGTCCGGTTCGGCAACCTCCGGCTCGAATACGGTTAAAACGGGGACTTTGACCGGTTCGGTAAGCGGTAAGGGCGGCGGCCGTACGGGTACGGTTTTACATGTGGTTCTGGCGGCTGCGGTGGTGCTTGGCGGCGCTGGGGCCGTATTGGGGGTTATTTGTTACAGAAAAAAACGTGCGCCGAAAGAAGGCGAGAATTAGTTAAAAGAAAGGCGTGCAAAGCCCGCCTTTTGTTATGGTTTAAGCAATGTCCGCAAAACGCGCGCGGCGTTATCCGCTAGTCGGCTTTTTGCACCTTGCGAACAGACATGCCAACGAAAACACCATTAAAACCTCGCTTATCACCTGAGAGGTCGAGAATTTTTTAATAATTGGCGACTGCGAGTGTCAAGCATATTCTTAATGTATAGTAGGGTAAAATGGAAATATGAGGTGGGTTTATATGAAAAAAGTTATTACATTCTTATTTTTGCTTATGTTGGTATTTGGGTTTTGCATCGGCGCTGCGGCGGAGGAAACCTGGACCGATTATTACAACTATAAAGACATTGAGGACGCCCACCGTTATACAAGCCCGGAGGGTGAGCGGATGATGCCCTATCATGTTTTTATTCCGAACAGCTATGACAAGAAGAAAAAATATCCGATTGTCGTCATACTGCACGGGCTGGGGGAGAATGGCGACGACAATCGGTCGCATATGCCGAACTATCTTCTCGACAAGCTGGTTTCAATATATTACAAACAATATCCGGCGATTATCATACTTCCCCAATGCCCTGTCGGGGCCTGGTGGTCCGGTGTATATACCGACTGTGTCATGGAGATTGTGGAAGACGTGAAAACCAGATATTCGACCGACGGCGACAGGCTGTACGTGACCGGGGCTTCGATGGGCGGAGCCGGAACATGGGATATAGGCGCACGGTATGCGGACAGGGTGGCGGCTTTGGTGCCTGTCTGCGGCGCTGCGAGGCCATCCGATCAGTATGTATGGGCTTTAAGAAACATGCCGATATGGATTTTTCACGGGAAGGCCGATACCGTGGTTTCTTTTTCGGTATCGGATAACTGGAATAACGCTTTACAGGCTGCGGGAAATAAGTATGTGCAGTTTACCATTTTCGGGTGGATGGATCACGGTATATGGCCGGCCGTATGGAACAATCCGAACGTATTTGAATGGATGTTCAGTCAAATAAGAGGGAAGCCTGAAGTCGGATTGTTGTGGTACGAATCCGGCGCTTCGGCGACATCGGCGACACAGACGACGAGGGTTACAACCGGCAGCAGTACGTCGACATCCGGTTCGGATACCTCCGGCTCAAATACCTCGAATACAGGTAAGGAAAGTTCTTCAACAGATCCGGCAAGTAATAAAGGCGATAACCGAACGGGTATGGTTTTATATATAATCCTGGCGGTCGCGGGGCTTGGCGGCGCCGGCGCGGTATTAGCCGTTCTCTGTTATAGGAAGAAGCGTACCCCGAAAGACGGCGGGATATAAAATTTGTTACAGCAAAAGACATGTGGAGCGGGACAAGGGCGTCCCGCTCTGTTGTTTTTACAAGACGGCTTGCAGTGGCTATATTGCGGATAAATCCGGCGCAGGATTTTACCAAACAAAACAACGGGTAAAGCTTCTGAAACAGGGAGCGATATGCTGTGTTATGGCAGTAATATCAAAATAATAGTCGGCGGTGGAAATTTTTCCATATAATAATACCGCCTAAATTGCCTGTTTTGCTTGACAAAAATAAAGTAATGGGATAATTTATATCTATACATAATAATGCATAGATTGTACTAAAAGCAGATGAAGGAGATAGTAAGTTATGAAAAAAATAGCGGCTTTGTTTACGGCGGTTGTTATGATCGGCCTGATACTTACAGGTTGCAGCGCGGATTCAAAGAAGGCCAAGGTAATAGACATAAAGCTCACAGATGAGGAATATGCCTTCGGGGTTGACAAAAACCAGTCCGACCTTCTTTCAAAGGTAAACGAATTTATCGCGCAGATAAAGGCGGACGGCACATTTGACGAGATATGCGACAGGCATTTTAAAGGCGGAACGCCGAAAGAGATAACCTCCGCCGCCCTCGATACCAGCAAGGATCAGCTTGTCGTCGCGACCAACGCGGCCTTTGAGCCCTTTGAATATATGAAGGGCGATAAATATTGCGGAATTGATATGGAGATTGCGGAAAAGCTTGCTCAGTTCCTCGGCAAAGAACTGGTAATAAGCAACCTGGATTTTGACGCGGTGTGCCTTTCCGTAAGCCAGGGCAAGGCCGATATCGCCATGGCCGGGCTGACCATCACGGATGAGCGCAAGGAGTATGTCACCTTCTCAGAAAAGTACTATAACGCATCGCAGAAGGTTATCGCAAGAAAATCGGACAAAACCTTTGACGACTGCAAGACGGCCGAGGATGTCGAAAAGGTCCTGAAGGGGCTTAAAAAAGGCACAAAAGTCGGCGTCCAGGCAGGGACGACCGCCCAATACTATGTAGAGGGCGACGAGGATTGGGGTTTTGAAGGATTCGAAAACCTCAAGGTCTCCGGCTACAAGAGCGGTTCCCTTGCGGTGCAGGACATGATTAACGGGAATATCGACTATGTCGTCATTGACGAGGCTCCCGCGATAAGGATTGTGGAATCCATCAACGATATGGCATAAGCGGATTATATAACCTTGCGGAGACGATAACTAACGGTGTTTTTCACATTACCCCGCGCTAACGGCGGGGTAATGTATGCTTTAGGGGCAAATTTGCTGTTTTTCTCCGGATATACCGGGGAGAAACCGGTTTCGCCAAGCCGTACAGGGCAGTCGGATTGACGAAAAGGAAGGTCGTCGGTATGGGTAATTTTGATAAGAAGCTGGAAAGATTCTGGGAGATATTTTACGAACACGGCGGATATAACCGGGTCTTAACCGGCCTTAGAAACACGCTGTATATTGCGATTATCGGGCTTATGATCGGTATTGTAATCGGCACGGTTATCGCGGTTATTAAAGTACTGCCCAAGTATAAAAGACTGCCCAGAGTGCTTAACGGCATATGCAACTTTTATGTGGGGATGTTCAGAGGAACGCCGATTGTGGTCCAGCTGTTGGTAGCATATTATGTTATTCTGCCCTTGCTGGGGGTCAATCTGCCGGCGCTTTATGTCTGTGTCCTGGTGTTCGGGCTTAACAGCGGAGCATATGTTTCGGAAATTATGCGGGGAGGCATTATGTCGGTCGATCCCGGTCAGATGGAGGCCGGGCGGGCCCTCGGCATGAGCTACGGGGCTACCATGACGAAGGTGGTCGTTCCACAGGCGGTCAAGAACATTCTGCCGACCCTCGGCAACGAATTCATTGTCCTAATCAAGGAAACCTCGGTTGTAAGCTTTGTCGGGGCGGCCGATTTGTATGTTGCTTTCAACTATATCGGCTCGAACAGCTATGAATTTATGGTTCCGTATCTTGTCATGGCGCTTATCTACATTGTTTTGGTTATGTTAATAGCGCTCCTTGTAAAAACCATGGAAAGGAGCCTCAGAAAAAGTGATAGACGTAATTGACCTAAAGAAAAGCTTCGGCGAGCTTGAGGTTTTAAAGGGGATTACAACCACCATCAAAAAGGGCGAGAAGGTCGTTATAATCGGGCCGTCCGGAAGCGGCAAGAGCACCTTTCTGCGCTGTCTGAACTGCATGGAAGACCCGACAAGCGGCGAGGTCATCTTTGAGGGCGTCAATATCGCCGATATGAGCGTAAACATCAATATCCACCGCCGGCATATGGGGATGGTTTTTCAGCAGTTTAACCTGTTCAACAACAAAACGGTTCTCGGCAACATCATGCTTTCGCCCGTTCATATCGGGCTGCAGGGTCTTCGCCGCAAGCGTCGTCGGAACCTGCTTATAAGGTTCGGGAATCTGTTTTGCAAGAACAAGAAAGATCTGCTTGAAATCGACACCGCCGCCAAGATAAAGGAGGACGCGAGGCAGAACGCCATGCGGCTTTTGAAGCGTATAGGGCTTGAGGACAAGGCCAACGCATATCCCTCCACCCTTTCGGGCGGACAAAAGCAGAGGATAGCTATTATACGCGCCCTCGCCATGAACCCTAAGGTCATGCTGTTCGACGAGCCGACCTCGGCGCTTGACCCCGAAATGGTGGGAGAGGTTCTTGACCTTATCAAGCAGCTTGCCGACGAGGGTATGACCATGGTGATTGTGACCCATGAAATGGGCTTTGCGAGAGAGGTAGCCACAAGGGTCATGTTTATGGACGACGGCCGAATCGTCGAGGAGAACAAGCCGGAGGAAATCTTCACAAATCCGCAAAACATCCGGACAAAAGAGTTCCTGTCGAAGGTGTTATAAAGCGAAAAGGCGACCGGGCGGGGCTCAAACAAGGGTCGTT
>JAAYKB010000122.1 GCA_012522615.1 Clostridiales bacterium | reverse complement strand
GCCGCCGCCATGATGAAAGAGGTGTCAAACGGCGCGTTGTGGGCAACCAGCACCTTGGTATCGCCGCAAAAGGCGTAAAAGTCCTCGATAGCCTGCTGTTCGGCAGGTGCGTCCTTTACCATTTCGTCGGTGATGCCTGTCAGCTGGGTAATCTTTTCGGATATGGGCTTGCCGGGATTGACAAAGGTGCTGAAGCTGTCTTTTATCTCACCGTTGCAAAGTCTCAAGGCCCCGATCTCCGTAATACGCTCGTTTTGTGGGTTTAAGCCGGTGGTCTCGATATCAAAGACAATGAAATCGCCGTCAAAGGCTTGGCTTTCGTTTCCCTGAACAATATCTATGCTGTCGTTTATGTAATATCCTTCGACGCCGTAAAGAATCTTGATTTCCTTGCCCTGCTTTTTTGCCTTGGCGGCGGCGTTCATGGCGTCCGGAAACGCCTGCACCACCCCGTGGTCGGTTATTGCGATTGCCTTATGCCCCCATTCGGCGGCGCGCAAAACCAAAGACTCGGCATCGCTGACGGCATCCATTGCGGACATTTTGGTATGCGAATGCAGCTCAACCCGCTTGGTTTTTGCGGTATCCTGTTTTATATAGGGGGCGACAGCCGCTATTGATTTCGGGGTTATTATGTTATCGTTTGCGAATCTGTCATACTCATAGACGCCTGAAATGATGATACAGCTGCCCTCTTCGACCCCCTCAAGCGCGCTGATTTTTGTCTTGTCTCTCTTTACGTCAAGCCAGAGGATTGCGGTGACAGAGCTTGTTTGGTCGGTAATCTTGTATGTATAGCGCAGTTTTGTCCCGTCGCGAAAGGAGCGGACCTCGCTGTCAAAGACCCTGCCCCAGACTGTATAGGTTCCGCCGTGCGGTTCAAGGGACGAAAGGGGAACCGGTTTTTCCCGAATTTCCGGGCCCAAAACCGTCCTTGCGGTTTCAAGGTATATCGGCAGCCCGTCGGCCGGAGGCTTTGTCGGGTCGGCGGGTTTTCCGGGCGTTACGGGCTTGCCGGCGGCGGGTTTTCGGTCAGACGGCTCGGCTACCATCGCCGCAATTGCGGTCTCCTTAGCCAGAGCGGCCTCGCGCTCCGCCTCCTCCATGAGCTTGCGGTATTCCCGGCTTTCTGTGCTTACTTCGGTAACCCCGTCGAAAACAAGCTCTATATGACGGCCGAATGTGTCCTGTATAAGTTTTTTGAGTATGCTGTCGGTCTTTGTCGTTTGTATCACGTTCAGGCCGCCGTGCGTCAGGTATACCATGAATCTTTCGTCTTCTATATGACAGGACGCCCCCTCAAACGCTCCGTTGACCGCCGCTACCCGCCGCTTCAGCAGCGCCATAATGGTGGGAAAGCATCCCTCGTTCAATGTGTTCGGCGGGTATGTCGGGTCAATCACCGCGGATATGCCAAGGGCTTCGGAGATGATTTTTTCGGCTTTCTGTATCCCGTTTATATCTATAAAATCAGAAAAAGCAAGGCTGATACGGGCAGCGCCGCTTTTTTGATTAATCTCGATAAGCCGCACCTCGGAATCGAGTATTATCGGTTCCAAGTCGGGGTTTTTGATATACTGTCCGAATACATCCTTAAATCTTTTTGCTTTTGTCTTCTTCATTTTGAGAATCATGCCCCCGAGTCTTTTCATTGATACTAAACGCAGTCAAAGCAGACACATGCCTGTTTAAGCAAAACGGCGGACACCGCTTATGCCCGCCTAGAGCCCGACCAGATTATAGCGCTTCGATTTCCTTCATCAGCTCGTCGACCGCCATGCTTTGGTCAACCGTCCTTACCACCTGTCCCTTGCGGAAAATGGCGACCTTTCCCTTTCCGCCCGCTATGCCGACATCGGCTTCACGCGCCTCGCCGGGGCCGTTTACCACACAGCCCATGACCGCCACGGTTATATTCTTTTTTACGCCGCGTAAACGCCGTTCCACCTCGTTTGCAATACCAATCAAATCAATCTCGGTGCGCCCGCATGTGGGACAGGATACCATGGCGGCGCCCTCCGGCCTTATGCCAAGACCGCGGAGCAGGTCGCGCCCCGCCTCAACCTCGCGTTCGGGGTCGGCGGTCAGCGATATTCGGATGGTATCCCCTATTCCGCGCAGTAAAAGCGAACCGATACCCGCCGCCGACTTTAAAAGCCCCATCCGTTCGGTTCCGGCCTCGGTAACGCCGAGGTGCAGGGGATAATCGCAGGCCTCGCAAACCAGTTCGTACGCCCTTACCATCGTCCCCACATCGGATGATTTTATTGATATTACGATATCGTTGAAGTCGAACCTTTCGAGCAGGGATACATGATACAATGCGCTGTCCCGCATCGCCTCGGGGCTCGGACACCCGTACTTTGCGAGTATATCCCGTTCGAGCGAGCCGGAGTTGACCCCTATGCGTATCGGAATACGACGGCGGCGGCACTCGTCGGCAACCGCCTTGACCCTGCTTTGGTCCCCGATATTGCCCGGGTTGATGCGTATCTTGTCGGCGCCTGCCGCCGCAGATTCCAGGGCAAGACGGTAATCGAAATGTATGTCGGCGACGATCGGAATGCTTACCGCCCGCTTCAATGCCGAGATAAGGGAAACCGCCTCGGTATCGGGGACGGCGGCGCGCAGTATCTCGCAGCCCGCCGCTTCAAGTCTTTTTGCCTGCTCTACCCCCGCTTGTATATCGTGGGCGGGGGTGTTAAGCATGGTCTGTACAGTTATCGGGCTGTTCCCGCCAATCTTTACATTTCCGGCGACAACCTCGCGGGTTTTCCTTCGGGTTATCATAATTTATTCAGCCCTCTCATACCGACTTTTTATTATCCGCCTGAAATAAGACGCGATATATCGCTGAAGGTCACGACCAGCATCAGCAGAAGAAGGAGGCCGAGCCCGATTGCGTGAACCATACTTTCATATTTCGGGTTTACCGGACGGCGGAATATGCCCTCGTATATCAGGAAAATCAGTCTTCCCCCATCAAGCGCCGGAAGCGGAAGAAGGTTGAAGATACCGACGTTCACGGTGATAAGAACCACCATCATAAAGAGCGAATAGAGACCGTCGCGTATATCCTCCTGCCGTGCGACATTCTCCACGGCCTGGCCTATCGCGTCAACCGTACCCACGGGACCCGAAAGCTCGTTCAGCTTGTATTTTCCCGTTACAATGCCGCCGAGGCTCCGCCATATCAGGGTGGCGATAGAATATTCCATCTTTGCCGCCTGGGTTATTGTATTTACAGGCGTGCGCTCGATTCCCACGACAATAAAATCGTATATCAGATACTGCCGATTACCGTTTTCATCCTTCTTGATTTCAAAGGTGACGCCGGGCAGCTTAACCTTTTTATTCCTGCCGTTTTCCTGACGGCGGACAACCATATCCATAACGCCGTCCTCGTCGCTTTGCATAAGGATTGCGATATCCTGGTCCGTAACCACGCCCTTGCCGTTAATCTTCAGTATTTTATCGCCCGGCCGAAGTCCGGTTTTATACGACGACGCATCTTCCGAAAGCCGGGAAATTGTTGTGCTCGAGAACATCACCTTTCCGTCTTTTCCGGGCACCATCAGCAAGGAAAGCATGATAACCAGCAATATGAACCCGAGCGCAAGATTCATAACCACTCCGGCAATAACAATAAGGACGCGCCGCCAAACCTTTTTGCTTCCGAAGGAGCGCGGGTCGCGGCTTTCCTCATCCTCGCCCTCCATTGCGCAAAAGCCGCCTACCGGAAAGGCACGCAGCGAATATCTGGTCTCTTTTTTGCCGAAGCGCAAAAGCTTGGGTCCCATACCGATGGCAAATTCATTCACCTTTACGTCCATCAGCTTTGCAAGCACAAAATGCCCCAGCTCATGTACAAGTATGATTATTCCGAAAACAAAAACAGCCGAAAGTATTTTTAAAACGATAGATAAAATCTCTATTGTACTCACCTCTTGCTTTTTTGCGCCGCAGCAGTGGTTTTTTCCCTGATGTAGGCGTCGGTCTCAAGAATCCGGTCAAGCCGTCCGTCAGGTTGGGGCAAGGGATAATCAAGGGCTTGGCTGACAAGCCTTCCGATATCCAAAAAACCGATCTCACCATTCAGGAAAAGCGCAACCGCAATTTCATTCGCCGCATTGACGGCGGCCGGTCTGAGTCCGCCCTCTTCAATCGCGCGCCTGCATGCGTCCATACATACAAATGTCTTGAAATCGGGAGGATAAAAGCTCAGTTTCCCCCACTCTGTCAAGTCAAGGCGCTTTACACCGCATTCGAACCTATACGGCCACGTCAGGGCATACTGTATCGGAATCTTCATGTCCGGGACCCCGAGCTGTGCAATAACCGAACGGTCGTCATACTCAATCAGGGAGTGCACAACGCTTTCGCGGTGTATCACAATATCAATATTTACGGGAGCAACGTCAAATAACCATCTGGCTTCGATTAATTCCAAACCCTTGTTCATCATTGTCGCCGAATCGATAGTGATTTTTGATCCCATGCTCCAGTTTGGATGTTTCAATGCGTCCGACGGGGTAACCGATTCCAGCTCACTTATGGTCTTGCCGAAAAAAGGTCCGCCCGATGCCGTTAATATCAGCCGTTTGACGGCCTTGTTCGGAGGCGAACCCTGCAGGCATTGGAACACAGCCGAATGCTCGCTGTCAACCGGAAGGATTCTAATCCCGCGCCGCCGCGCCGTTTCCATGACCAGCGCGCCGCCTGCGACAAGGGTTTCCTTGTTTGCAAGCGCAATATCATGTCCGGCTTCCATGGCGGCAATCGTCGGCTTCAATCCCACCATACCGACAACCGAGTTGAGCACAATATCGGTATCGGCCGCGGCGGCTTCACACAGGCCGTCCATGCCGGACGCGACCGAGACCTGCAAATCACGTACCCTCAGGCGCAGATCGTCCGCCGCGTCTTTGTCAAACAGGACGGCAATTTCGGGCTTGAACCGGCGGATCTGGCCTTCCATGGCTTTGACGTCCGAATGGGCCGCCAGCGCCGTTATACTGAATCCAAGACTTTTTGCAACCTCAAGGGCCTGAGTTCCTACCGAACCGGTGGAGCCTAATATGGTGACCCGCTTTTTGGCGATATCTTCCCGATTATTAGCCGAAGCAGTCATGGCCGCCATTCCTTTCTTTTAAAACTATCCCCCTATTAAATCGGCCTCAAATAATAATATCGACAAAATGCAGGATTATATAAAAGAAGGGGACGGCGAGCAAAAAGCTGTCAAATCTGTCCATGATTCCGCCGTGTCCGGGCATGATATGTCCGAAATCCTTTACATTGCGCTGGCGTTTTATCAAGGATGCAAACAAATCTCCCAGCACCGACAAAGGAGCGCAGATAAGGGTAAAAATAACTACCGGCCATATCTGAACTGATCCCTCGTCTTTAAGAAAGAAATTCCGATAAACCAAGCTGACAGCCAACGCGCTGATAAGCGAAACAACCATTCCGCCGACAAGGCCTTCGACAGTTTTTTTAGGACTGATGTTCGGGCATAGCTTATGCTTGCCGAAAAATGTCCCTACAAAATATGCCCCCATATCGCACATCCACGGTATCACAATAGCCAGCAAGACAAGAAACAGCCCGTCGCGCTCGCTGAAGACACGGATATAAGCAAGGCAGGAAAACGATATCGGGAATATCAGGGACATGAAAAACGAAAAGCCGGTCTGTTCAATCGCAAGGCTGCTGTGCCGGTAAATCTGTATACATATTGTTAACAGCAGATAGGTTAATGTTATGATTGAGGCGGGCAGCAGGTTATCCCACAACACGAAAAAGGGTGTTGCGGCGGAATACAGAACCGATGCTGCCAGCAGGGTTTTATCAACTTCCTTGTTTGATGTGCCGAGCATCTCCGCCATTGCCAATCCGCATATCGCGGACAAGGCAATCATCAGGGCAATCGGCGGCAGTACGAGCACAATAACGAGCAGGGTGATGCCGATAACGGCGGTAATTATTCTCAGTTTCATTAAACCCCTCCAAAGCGGCGGTTTCTGCGGGCATACTCGTTCAAGGCTCTGTCAAGGTCGGCAGGCTTGAAATCCGGCCACAATATATCCATAAAAACATATTCCGAATATGCGGATTGCCATAAAAGGAAGTTTGATGTCCTGTATTCCCCGCTCGGACGCAGAATCAAATCGGGGTCGGGCTGGCCGGCGGTATATATTCTCTCCGATATGTCCTGTTGTGTGATGTCGTCGGGGGAAAGCCGTCCCTCGGCCACATCTCTTGCAATACTTCTTGCGGCATGGGCGATTTCCTCTCTCCCGCCGTAATTTATCGCAATATTAAGGCACAGGCCGGTTTTATTCTTTGTCAGTTCCTCCGCTTTGCTCATCAGCTCCCGTATTTCTGGGGAAAGCGGGGTGAAATCCCCGATAAAGCGGGTGCGTATATTTTCCTTTGTAAAATCGGTTAAGGACTCTTCAAGGTATTCCTTGAAGAGCTTCATAATACTGTCGACCTCGGATTTCGGACGTCGCCAGTTCTCGGTGGAGAAGGCGTACACGGTAAGGTGTTTGATACCGATTTTTTCACAGTATTTGGTTATTTTTCGGAAGGTCTGGGCTCCGTAATTATGCCCGGCCTGACGCGGCAAAGCACGCTTTCTTGCCCACCGCCCGTTTCCGTCCATGATGATACCTATGTGTCGGGGAAGAACATCGGGTATGTGTGGTTTTTGTCTTTTGAAAAACAAACAGCTCACTCCCACAAAATTCAGACCGTACTTAAACAACAGGGAAAGGCGGACGTCCGCCCGCCTCCCTCGTCACAGATATATGGGGCATAGTCATATTAAAGTTAATTAAATATATCCCTATATCTCCATTATATCCTTTTCTTTATTTTGTGCTATTTCATCGATTTCCTTGCAGAATCTATCGGTTATCTCCTGAATCTTCTTCTCGGCGTTTTTCTGGTCGTCTTCGGTAATCTCGCTCTTCTTTTTCAAGTCCTTAGTCTTTTCCATGGCGTCCCTGCGTATCGAACGTACGGCGACCTTGCACTCTTCGGCATACTTATAAACCCCTTTGACAAGTTCGCGACGGCGCTCTTCGGTCAGAGGAGGGAAAATCAGGCGGATAGAGTTTCCGTCATTTTGAGGGTTAATGCCGATATCCGAGGTTTGAATCGCTTTTTCAATGGATTTTATTGATGATTTGTCCCACGGCTGGATAAGAAGGGTGCGCGCCTCCGGAACAGATACGGCAGCCAGTTGGTTGATTGGCGTCGGAGTGCCGTAGTATTCGACCATAACCTTGTCAAGAATGGTCGGATTGGCACGCCCTGCACGGATCGACGCATACTCGCTGATAAGGGCGTTGATCGATTTGTTCATTTTCTCTTCTGCATTTGAAAGGATAGTGTTCATGATTTTACCTCCTTAACAATTGTTCCAATATCTTCACCGTTTACAGCTCTTACGATATTCTTAGGGTCTTTAAGATTGAATACCAGAATGGGTATCTCGTTATCTCGGCAAAGCGTTGCGGCCGTCGAGTCCATAATCTTCAGCCCCTTGTTAACAAGGTCAAGATATGTGAGCGAACCGAACTTAATCGCGGCCGTGTTTTGCTTTGGATCGCTGTCATAAATACCGTCAACCATGCTGGCCTTTAAGATGATATCGGCTTCGATCTCGGCTGCCCGCAAAGCGGCGGCGGTGTCGGTCGAGAAAAACGGGTTGCCGGTTCCGCAGGCAAAAATAACGACCCTTCCCTTTTCAAGATGTCTTACCGCCCTGTTCCTGATATACGGTTCGGCGATCTGGTTCATTGAAATGGCTGTCTGGACACGCACAACACATTCAAGCTGCTCAAGAGCGTCGGCTAAAGCCAGCGCGTTCAATGTGGTTGCAAGCATACCCATATGGTCGGCGCGGGTTCTGTCCATTTGACCGCTTGACCTTCCCCGCCAGAAGTTGCCTCCTCCTACAACGATTGCAATCTCCACACCTGCGTCGGCGCATACCTTGATCTCTTTGCAGATTCTCAGCACCGTGTCAAAGTCCAGTCCGAATTTGTTATCGCCGGCAAGGGCTTCACCGCTGAGCTTTAACAAGACCCTCTTGTACCTTGGCTGCATTTTAACATCCCTAACCTTTCCGCTCCGTAGGATACGCTTTATTTGATTTTAATATAGATTTACCATGGCGTTGCCATATAACTTTTATGCTCCGTATTATTCTACACTATTACACAAGTCCTGTAAAGTCGGGAAGTATCTAATCTGTAAAATTTTAATTATATTAATTACTATAATATGGCTGATGCGCAGTTCATGAGCCCAAAACTGCAATAACGAAAATCAAACGATAACACAAAAGGAGGGCATTACACCCTCCTTTCATCGGTTATATTAACCTATCGTTATTTAATCATTCCGGCTACTTCATCCGCAAAATTGTCTTCACGCTTTTGCAGACCCTCGCCCTTTTCAAAACGGACGTATTCCGCAATTTTCATTGCTCCGCCCGCCTTCTTGGACATTTCGGAGACATACTGTTCAACCGTGATATCGCCGTTTTTAACGAAAGCCTGATTGAGCAAGCAGTTTGTTTCATAAAACTTACCTATGCGGCCATTGACCATCTTCTGAATAATCTGCTCGGGCTTGTTGGCGTTTTTAGGATCGTTCTTTATCTGGGCAATCAGGATTTCCTTTTCCTTGTTGATATCTTCCTCCGGTACGGAATTCTTGTCCAAATAGGCGGCGTTAAGGGCTGCAATCTGCATTGCAACATCCTTGCCGCATTCCTGTAGCTCGCTTGATGCTGCGGCGGCTGAATCGGCATCAAACCGGACAAGAACGCCGATACGGCCTCCGCCGTGGACATATGCCACGGCATCGCCCTCATACCGGGCAAACCGCCGGATACTGAGGTTTTCGCCTATCACAAGGATTTTTTCGCGCAATGCGTCCGCAACACTCAGATTTCCGTCATATGAGGTTTCAAGCAAAGCGTCAATATCGGCGGGGTTTTTGTCCGCCACAATTTCGGCAATCTTCTGTACAAACGACTGGAAATCGGCGTTTTTGGCAACAAAATCAGTCTCAGAATTAACCTCAACCATGGCGCCGACCTTTTTATCCCGGTCTACATAAGCGTAAACCAAACCTTCGGCGGCAATACGGCTCGATTTCTTTGCGGCGGCGGCTAACCCCTTTTCACGAAGAATATCAACCGCCTTTTCCATATCGCCGTCGGCCTGTGTAAGCGCTTTTTTGCAGTCCATCATTCCGACGCCCGTTTTTTCGCGCAAAGCCTGCACGTCTTTAGCTGTAAATGCCATAGAGCATCATCCCTTTCAAAAGAAAATCATGATAATATTAATGAAACGATTATTCTGCTTTGACTTCTTCAGAAGCTTCTTCTGCCTCGGAAGTCACTTCGGCTTCTTCCAAAGCTTCTGCCGCTTCCTCGGAAGCTTCCGCCTCTTCCGGAGTAATCTGCTCGCCCTGACGGCCTTCGACAATTGCATTTGCCATGGTTGCAGAAATTAACTTGACCGCACGGATGGCGTCGTCATTGCCCGGAATAATATAATCAATTTCATCGGGATCGCAGTTTGTATCGACAATGGCGACAATCGGAATGCCGAGTTTCTTTGCCTCTGCGACCGCAATCTTTTCTTTGCGGGGATCGATAATAAACAGAGCGCCGGGAAGCTTCTTCATCTCTTTTATTCCGCCGAGGAACTTTTCAAGCTTTTCAATCTCATGGTTAAGCTTGATAACTTCCTTTTTGGGGAGCAGTTCAAAAATGCCTTCGGTCTCCATCTGCCTGAGCTGGGCCAAACGCTGAATACGTCCGCGGATTGTGCGGAAATTGGTCAGCATACCGCCGAGCCAGCGGGCGTTTACATAGTGTACGCCTGCACGGACGGCTTCTTCACGGACCGAATCCTGGGCCTGCTTTTTTGTACCTACAAAAAGAACCTCTTCACCGTTTGCGGCAAGGTCGCGTATAAACATATACGCTTCCTCCAGCTTGCGAACCGTCTTTTGCAGGTCGATAATGTAGATGCCGTTGCGCTCCGTAAAGATGTAGGGAGCCATTTTGGGGTTCCAGCGGCGAGTCTGGTGACCGAAATGGACACCCGCCTCGAGCAGCTGTTTCATGGATACTACTGCCATTAACTCTTCCTCCTTGGTTTTTCCTCCGCAGAACCAAGACACGGCGACCGCTTTATGCGGCACCAACCGCTGTAAATTCTGCGTGTGTTTTCATAACTGGGGTATTATAACATGCTTTGATTTATTCTGCAAGTAAATATTTCACAAAAATTAAGATAT
>JAAYKB010000121.1 GCA_012522615.1 Clostridiales bacterium | reverse complement strand
GCGGCGTCCGAGGTGACGTTGGGACGGGATTCGTAAATGATGCCCACAACCCCCATGGGCACCCGGGTTTTCTGTATGCGCAGACCGTTGGGGCGCAGATAGCCCTCGACAATCTCTCCCACCGGGTCGGCGAGTGCCGCCACCTGACGGACGCCGTCCGCCATGGCCGAGATGCGGTCGGGGGAGAGCGAAAGCCGGTCGAGCATGGCGCGGCCCATGCCGTTCGCCTCTGCATTCTCAAGGTCGAGCCGGTTTGCTTCAATGATATGATCCTGCCTGAGGACAAGGGCGGAGGCCATCTCCTCAAGCGCACGGTTTTTCCGGGCGGTCGAAGCCACCCCGAGCAGTCTTGAAGCGGCCTTGGCGCGTCTTCCGAGTTGGTCAAGGGTTAAAGCTGCCATTATCAAAACCTGCCTTTCGGTTAAATACTACTTGCAAAACAGGGTTCCCACAGGCTTGCCGTCAAACAGGTCGTAAAGCCGTAAAGGATTCCTGCCGTTCATGATGACCGCGGGTATTCCGGCCTCGGCGGCAATCTCGGCGGCGTGAAGCTTGGTTACCATGCCTCCGGTCCCGTAAGCCGAGCCCGCGCCGCTGGCGGCTTTGCGCAGCGTGTCGTCAAACTCCTCGACAAGAGGTATAAGAACGGCGTCGTCATTGGTGCGGGGGTCGGACGAGTACATGCCGTCAATATCGGTCAGGATAATAAGGGCGCCCGCCCCCGAAAGGACGGCAACCACGGCCGACAGGGTGTCGTTGTCCCCGAACTCGATCTCCTCGACCGAAACGGTGTCGTTCTCGTTGACGATCGGCACCGCGCCGTAAACAAGAAGCTGATTTATGGTGTTGATAACATTGGTTTTTCTTTTCTCATCCTCAATGACATCCCGGGTCAGGAGCACCTGACCGGTGACATGCCCGTACTCGGCAAACTGCTTATCGTATATGTACATCAGCTCGCACTGCCCGACGGCGGCGGCCGCCTGCTTGCCCCCGATGTCGCGCGGACGCTCCTTTAGCCCGAGATGGGCGGCGCCCACCCCGATGGCCCCCGAGGTGACAAGCACAACCTCTTTGCCGGAATTCTTGATGTCGGACAGCACCTTGACAAGGGTTTCGATACGTCTGATGTTTAGACTGCCGTTCGGATAGGTCAGGGTGGAGGTGCCCACCTTTACCACGACCCGCTTTGCGGCCTGAACCTTCTTAATCTTTTCGTTTAATGCGCTCACAAGCTCACTTCCCAATTTATAAACAATATATCGGCTTGGGCTTGATATATCCAGTAAAAGACATTATACCAGCCACACAGCCGTCGCGCAAGCAAATTGTACTATTGCATCAATGTCAAGTTTTTATAGGTTTTTTAAGTCTGATTTTTTATCTATATAAAAGCAATCTTGCTCCCATTTCATCGTGTTTGTGTCAATGTATTCCCATATTTTCTGATAGTCCTTGTCATTGCGAATAATATGGTCGTGAAATGACCGTTGCCAAACATATTTTTTAAAAGGAGGTAACAATCCCTGTTCGACCAATTTAATATATTCTAAGGTTGAATGCCGTTTGTCCCGCAATGTTCGCGCGGGCTCCCGCCGAAATCTCAATCCTCGGCGCTGTTGTGCGGTTGGATTTCATACCCGGTCGCTTAATGATAATAATTGCGTGAAAATGGTTTGGCATAATCACATATTTAGGACATTCGATGTAGGGATACTGCTTTATTGTTTGATTAAAAACGGTGTCTATCATGCGAGCAGAAATGGAATCCGACCGTATATCACCGAATAATATTTCATGATTATGCGTACATATTGTGATGAAACAAAAATCTTCTACATTAATTTTACACCGAGGCGCTACTATTACCTTATTATAACCTTAAATAAAAGGCAGAAAGGAGGTATAAAACGAACGCTTCTTGATATTGCCCGCCACCGAAAGGGCGCGCTTGCTTTCGCTCAGAATATCATGCGCCAGACTGTCGATGTCGGAACGGGTCAGGGCGTTGAGGTTTTGCAGCATCTCCTCGCTTGTAATCTGCCGCCCCTCAAAAAGCTCGTTATGTCCGGCAAACGATGCCTTGGCGGCAACCGTTTCAAGCCCCATGATGCTGGACGCCTTTATCTGGGCGAGCGCCCGGTCGAATTCCTCCGCGGTGACCCCGCTTTCAAGCCCCTTCAAAACCGAGTTGATTTCGGAAAGCACCTGCTCCTGCCGGTCGGCAGAAAAGGAGGCTGTGACGGTGAAAAGTCCGACGCCGGTCGAGGAGGAATGGGAGCTGTAAACCGAATAGGCGAGCCCAAGCTCCTCGCGAAGCCGCTGGAACAGGCGGGAGGACGCCCCGCCTCCCACGATGAAGTTGAAAACCATCATGGCATAACGGCGGGGATCGCCCGCCGGAAGTCCGGGCATGGCGAGCGACAGGCTGGTCTGCTCAAACCTCTTTTTTGTCAGGGCAAGCGAGGGCGTAAACTCGGGAGCGACAAACCCGTCCGCCCCCTTTCCGGGCGGGAGGGCGCCAAGGGTCTTTTGAATCAGGGAGTCGATCCCGTTCCGGTCAAAGCCGCCGGCAACCACCGCAATCATACGCTCGGGGGTGTAGTGGGTCTTGATATAATTCCTTAAATCGTCCGAGGTAAACGAGGACACCGTCTTTGCCACCCCGCAGATGGGTCTGCCGAGCGGCGACCCCGGCCAGACGGCGGCGCACAGGGCGTCGTGCACAACATCCTCGCCGCTGTCCTCATACATTGCCATCTCGTCGAGTATGACCCCGCGCTCGCGCTCGAGCTCATCCTTGTCGAGCAGGGGATTCATCAGCATGTCGCAGATGATGTCCAGGGTCGGCACGGCGTTTTCCGCCAGCGTCTGGGCATAGTATCTCGTGTATTCCCGGGCGGTATAGGCGTTAAGCCCCCCTCCGAGAAAATCCATTTCCTCGGAAATCTCGCGGGATGTGCGTCGGGTTGTCCCCTTAAAAAGCATATGCTCTATAAAATGAGATATGCCCTGTTCTTCGGTTTTTTCGTGGCGCGAGCCCGCCGCGACCCATACGGCGACCGATGCCGAAAGCGCGCCGTCTATAGGAAGATACAATATGCGAAGCCCGTTATCCAAAACAATCTTTTCGGTATACTCCATATAAAGTGTATTTAATCCTTTCTATATATAAAAGCGGCTATACCCCCATGACCCCCATGAGGGCCATAATCCAGAAGCCCAGCAAAAAGCCGTAGGTAGCCATGTGGCGTTTGGCGACAATCTGGGATTCGGGTATAAGCTCCTCGACCACGATAAAAATCATGGCGCCGGCGGCGATACTCAGCATGACAGGCATGATGAAGGAGCCGAGGGCGGGTAAAAACGAGGTAAAGGCAAGCCCGACAAGGGCGGCGACAGGTTCGGCAAGGCTTGCAAGAAAGCCCAGCTGGATACAGCGCCTTTTACCGGTGCCGCTTTGGTAAAGCGGCAGGATTACCGCCATCCCTTCGGGGAGATTCTGCAAAGCAAGTCCGGCTCCGAACACAAGGGCCGCCGTCACGCTCATGCCCGATTCCCCCATCGCCGAGGCGATTACAATCCCCAACGCCAGACCCTCGGGTATATTGTGGAGTGCGACCGCGAGCACAAGCAGCATGGGACGGGAAAGATGGCTCGGAAGCCCCTCTGTCTGGTTCTGCTTGTCATGCTGGTGGGGAACAAGCCTGTCAAGTCCGAGCATCCCGAGACAACCGAGGACAAAGCCCAGGGTTACAAACACCTCGCCGAACCTGACCTGACTCGCCTCGTTAAAGGCGGGTATGATAAGCGACCATATCGACGCCGCAATCATAACGCCGGCGGCAAATCCGAGCAGCCCTCCCTGCCCGCGGTTGTTATCGGTCTTTATCAGCAGAGCCGACAGGGAACCTATGAAGGTTGCCGCCCACGGCAAAACCATAAGGATTACAAGAAGCTCCCAGCGCAAAGAGACCCCTCCGTTATGTAGAGTATTATTCGCCCGCCGCCAAAAAAAATTCGGAACCGGGCGCGGAATAAGCAAGCGTTTATTATAATAAGCAAAAGCGTTTATTATAATAGGTATTTTATCATACTACCCGCAAAAAGCAAATCAGGGTTTGGAGGGTAATTCGACAAGTCAAGAAAACATTGTCGAGTGAGTAAAGCTGGAAGAGATACAAAATTAGAATGATTACACCCAAATTTAGAATGGTTACAATCGATATAGCAAAGGTAATAAAAACCTTAAAAACAAAAGGATAAAAAGGTGTTGACAAAAGGTAAAGGTGATGGTATTATAGCTAAGCGCTCGGCAGACTCCGCGGCAAAAGCGGCCGAAAAGAGGGCGCGCGGGGCAGCGAAAAACCTGCGATAGCGGGGCTTTGCGGATGACCCTCCGGCGGACATGCCGGGGAGAAAAAAGGTCGGCGGAAACAAGGGCGAGGGAAACCGAAATCCGGATGAAAGGCTTTT
>JAAYKB010000120.1 GCA_012522615.1 Clostridiales bacterium | reverse complement strand
CTATTTAATGAGGTTCCCGGAAGCTTTGGCGCATGGATGACGCCGCTGGAACAAATAGCGGAGGATGAACCCATCGCAGAGATGGGGTTTGATGCCCCCAACAATATCGGAATTATAATTATCGGCTGGCTCTATGGAGAGGGCGATTTCGGCAAAAGCATCTGTATTGCCACCAACTGCGGCGAGGATGCCGATTGCACGGCGGGAACCCTGGGCGCGATACTGGGGATTATAAACGGAAATAAAAAAATAGATGAAAAATGGTTAAAACCGCTTGGGGGGAATATAAAGACCCTCTGTATCGATAAAACCTATAATCTCGAATTCAGCTTACCCGAGACAACCGAACAGCTTACGGACCGGGTTTTAAATCTCACCCCGCAGTTTTTGGGCAGCAGGATATGTGATTACATCAACGCCGAAAAAGGCTATGATATTAATATTGACGAAAACAATTTGTATTGCAGGCCGCATCGATTTACTCCGTGGAGAGAAAAGAGCTTTTTGGATGTGCTCCGGCAAAGTCCGTTTGTTGTGAAAATTCAGAATATCCTGTTTAATGTATACGTAGATTACGTAAACGAACCGTATGTCAATGAAGGCGAACCAAGAAGAATAATTATTTCAATCGAAAACAATCTGCAGCATCAACAGTGGCTTGAGGTTAAATGGCATCTGCCCGAATGGTGGGATATAAGTCAGAAGTCGGTATCTGTTTTTTTGGAACAGTACCAAAAAAGTCCTGATGCGAAAGCCGAATTTATTATCACACCCCGCGAACTTACGGGTGCCCGACATGATGCAATAGTCCAGATTAAATCTGTCGGCCATCACACCCAGGTTGTTATTCCGTTAACATTTTATACAACTCCCAATCCGAATATAAATTCCTGTAAAGACCAGACCGAATGTATACAATATGAGGAAGTATACAGTTAGCACTATGGTTTTTGCCCATTTACTTACTTAATAAAATCAGAAACAGCGTCAGCACTCATGATAACGCACTGACGCTGTTTCTGATTTTTTATCGCCGACGGCACAACGATTTCTGAACGGGCTTTGTCCTGCCGAGCCCATTGGGCAAAATCCAAAGCTAGTTATTTAACATCTCAATAATATCTTCGGGAGTTTTTCCAACCGAATCCAGAACCTTTGAAAGCTCGACCAGCTTTTTATTATGGATTGTCTGTAGCAGTTTCTTGCGCTGGTTATTCAGCTTGGTTATGGCGCTTTGGATTTTTGCCTTTCGTTCTTCCATTTCGGCAATCTGTTCTTCAATGCTCTGAAGCTTCTCCTCGTCGGATTTCTGAATTCCCCTTGGCATATTAACAGCTCCTTTTTTTATTTAATTATAGAACTGTTAATGAGCGATTTTACGCGAATTTTGGAGTTTTACTTAACATGAACTATAAATGGGTTAGTTAATTTTTAACCTATACCCTAGCTACTCCGCTTTCACGGGCGGCAGCCGCAACAGCCTCGGCAACCGTTTTGCCGACCCGGGTGTCGAATGCCCTTGGAATAATATATTCGGGGCAAAGCTCGTCCTTTGAAACCAATGAGGCAATCGCATAAGATGCCGCAATCTGCATATCCTCGTTTATGTCGCTTGCCCGGACATCCAGCGCGCCGCGGAAGATACCCGGGAAGGCCAGCACATTATTAATCTGGTTCGGGAAGTCGGAACGCCCTGTCCCCACAACGGCGGCGCCTGATTTTATTGCAATATCGGGATAAATCTCGGGCACCGGATTCGACATGGCAAGGACAATGGGATTCGGGGACATACTATGTACCATTTCGGGGGTTACAACACCCGGAACCGAAACCCCGATAAACACATCCGCGCCGCGCATTGCGTCGGCGAGGGTGCCTGTAAGACGGCTGCGGTTGGTTCTAAGGCTTATCTCGGCCTTCGAATCATTCAGCCTCGGGTCTCCCTGGCATATGATGCCGGAACGGTCGCAGAGGATGATGTCGGTCACGCCCATTTTTAACAGATGGTTTGCAATGGCAACACCGGCCGAGCCTGCCCCGTTAATGACACAGCGCACGCTTTCCATCTCCTTGCCGACCACCTTAAGGGCATTGACGAGCGCCGCGCCGGTAACCACCGCGGTTCCGTGCTGGTCGTCATGGAATACCGGTATATCGCACAATTTCTTGAGCTTCTTTTCAATCTCAAAGCAGCGGGGGGCGGCAATATCCTCCAGGTTAATACCGCCAAAGCTGCCGGATATCAGATATATCGTTCTCACAATCTCGTCCACATCCTTGGAACGGATGCAAAGCGGAAAGGCGTCGACCCCGCCGAACTCCTTAAACAGGCAACACTTGCCCTCCATAACCGGCATACCGGCTTCGGGGCCTATATCGCCCAGCCCGAGAACCGCCGTGCCGTCTGTGATGACCAAAACCATGTTCCAGCGGCGTGTCAGCTCAAACGATTTGTTATAGTCCTTTTGGATTGCAAGACACGGCTCTGCAACACCAGGGGTATATGCGATGGAAAGCTGCTCGCCGTCGGTGACACTGGCGCGTGACACAACCTCAAGCTTACCCCGCCATTCGTAATGCTTATCCATTGCAAGCTGTTTCATATCCACTGTTTTACCAAGTCCTTTCTGGCGCGATTCCGCGTGTCATCTGGCATTACTTCAGGTAGTATATCATAATAGAGAGAGATTGTCAGTATAATGATATATGATTTTACCGTTTTCTTGGTTGTTTTTTATACCAAGGGATGGTATAATAAAAAATCAGAGAAAAGGGGGATAAACATGGCAAATAAATGTGGCTTTCGCTCATCCATAAATGGCTTTAATAAAGCCGATGTACTTGATTATATAGACGCCATGCAGTCCCGTCATATCGAAGAGTTCAACGCGGCAAAAAAGCAGATAGACGACCTTCATAAAGCAGTAAATGAAAAAACCAGCGAAAACGAGAGCTTAAAAGCCAACCTAGAGCTTCTCAACAGCAAGCTGATCCTGATGGAGGAAGAGAACAACAGCCTTAAGAATACAACGCAGGAAAAGATGCGCTATGCCGCCGATTTAAGACGACTGGCAGAGGAGGTTGAGGTCCTCAGGCTTGAAAAGAAGGAGCACATGGAAAGACTTGCCGAACTGCAGGAAAGCCCGAAAGCAGTCGGTGAATCTGACCTTCGGGATGAGATAGAAAGCCTTAAAAACGAAAACCAGCAGTTGTCCTTACTTAATAAAAGATTACAGACGTCCAACGACGACCTTAAAAAACAGCTTTCGGAAGTGGATGAAGCGAACAAGAGATACAACGGTCTGGTCGGCGACGCGGGCGCCTTCATACTCGAGATGTATTCAATGGGACAGCGCTTTCTTGAAACCGCGTATAAGAGGAGCGACGGCTGTCTCAACAGCATGGAGGAATCCCTGCAAACCCTGTCGGCACAGGCGGCCGATGCGCGTGAAAATGTCAAAAAAGCCAGACAGGAGCTTCTCGATTACGGCGCGATTGCCGGTCTAAGGCTGGATGAGCTGATGCAGACCCTTGAAAACTCGGCCGGCGCCATTTCCGACCCTGATGAAGATACCCGGGAAGATTGAGTTTGCTTGCGGTGTCCGGATAAGATTTCGGCTGAAATATAATCCTTCAACCGAACATGGATTTTTGTATAAAGGAGCGATTTCCACGCAAACCGTATACCTGAACACCTCGGAACTCCGCAGCAAGGCTGCTTCCCTCCGTGCCGGCGACCGTGTTTTGCTTTCGGGAACCGTATATACCTCCCGCGATGCGGCACATAAGCGCATTTTTTCCCTGATGGAACAGGGGAAAGAGCTTCCATACAGTCTGTCCGACGCGGTTATCTACTATTCGGGATCTACGCCGGCGGCAGCGGGATTGCCCATCGGTTCGTGTGGACCCACGACATCCGGGCGTATGGATGTATATGCCCCCATTTTGTATGATAAAGGTGTGGTGGCAACCATCGGAAAAGGAGCCCGCAGCAGGGAGGTCGTTGAAGCGATAAAGCGCAACAAGGCGGTTTATTTGTGTGCGATAGGGGGAGCCGGCGCATTGGCGGCGCAATCGGTAAAAACCTGCGAGGTTATCGCGTTTGAGGATTTGGGGTGTGAGGCGGTTAAAAAGCTTGAGTTCCATGAATTCCCGCTGATTGTCGGGGTGGATTGCCGCGGCGGCAGCCTTTTTGACAACCGGGTTGGGGAATAATAGCCGCAGCTGGTTTAGTCAGGCGGATTTATGCGCGGCTTTCGTGCATATTCTTATATTATTTTCTTTTCATAAAGGAGAGCAATTATGGCGGAACTGAAATACGAAGTGGTAAAAAGTCTGGGGGTTATATCCCAGTCGTCTTCGGGATGGACCAAAGAACTGAATCTGGTGAGCTGGAATGACCGTGATCCCAAATATGATATCAGGGATTGGTCGCCGGATCATACAAAAATGGGGAAAGGCGTCACCTTATCGGCTGATGAGATCATCCTGCTGCGCGATCTTTTGAATGAGATTGATTTATAGATTTAATATCTTTAAGTATTT
>JAAYKB010000119.1 GCA_012522615.1 Clostridiales bacterium | reverse complement strand
CTTCCATCGACCAGAAGTAGTTCATGTTGCATTGCACCTGTTCAAAGTAGCTACAGGTGACACCGCCGGCGTTGCACAAAAAATCGGGTATGAGATAGATGTTTTTTGCCTTTATCAATTCATCGCAATCCGGCGTTGTAGGTCCGTTGGCACCTTCGCATATAACCTTAACCTTATCGCTGATTTTTGTAAAGGTCGCCGGCGTAAGCTGGTTTTCAAGCGCACAGGGCAGAAGAATGTCAACGTCTTGGGCTATCCAGTCATCCCCATCCAACAGCTCGGCTCCCATTTTCTGCGCCTTAACCTTATCGATGGTTCCGAAGGAATCCTTGATGGCTGCCATTTTCTCGATATCCAGTCCGTTTAGATTACGGTAGGTATATGCCTTTTTATCATTATTATCCCAGCATGAAATGGCAACTATCTTTCCGCCCATCTTGGTATACAGTCTTGCCGCATATTCAGCAACATTTCCAAACCCTTGCAAGCTTGCGGTTGTTTTTGTGATATCTATCTTCAATTCTTTTAGGGCTTCTCTGAGACAATAAATAACACCGTATCCCGTAGCCTGAGTGCGTCCTAGCGAACCGCCCATCCCGACAGGCTTTCCGGTAATTGTTCCTGGATAATGTCCGCCGTGAATAGTCTCAAACTCATCCATCATCCAAAGCATGTGCTGACCGTTTGTCATAACATCGGGAGCAGGCACATCAATGGTCGGACCGATATTTTTTGCCAACTGTCTTACATATCCCCGACACAACCGTTCCTGTTCACCCTTTGACAGGCTGTGGGGATCGCAGATAACTCCTCCCTTTGCTCCCCCAAGCGGAATGTCGACGACCGCACATTTCCATGTCATCCACATGGACAAAGCTCTTATTGTATCTATCGTTTCCTGTGGATGAAAACGTATTCCTCCCTTGGCGGGACCGCGCGCATCATTGTGCTGTATCCTGTATCCATTGAATATTTTGGTCGTACCGTCATCCATTTTTACAGGAATGGTAAAGTGGTATTCCCGGCCGGGCTGACGGAGCAAATCGCGAATAGGCTGCTCCAAACCAATTAAATCAGCCACACCGTCAAACTGCTTCTGGGCGGTCATGTAAGGATTGTATGTAGTTTGGCTCATTGGAAAATCTCCCTTAAATATAGATTTAGTAAATTATAGAATACTCTTAAAATTATATTCTCTTTTATCCAATTGTCAATTAATTGACATCATAAATATTAAAGATAATTTGAAAAGTAATCATTATTTAATTAAACTTTTCTTCCATACAGACGGGGTAAACAAAACCAACACGGGGAAAAACTCCAGACGCCCCGCAATCATGCAAAACGAAAAAACAACCTTTGAAAAGGGAGAGAATGCGGCGAAATTCCCTGCCGGGCCGACGATGCCGAGACCGGGCCCGATATTGCTCAATGAAGCAATCACCGCTGTTGTACTCGAAACGATATCCTTTCCTTCAATGGAAATCAGCACGACAGAGGCAAAGAAAACCGCGAAATAAATAAAGAAAAACAGAGCCGTCTTTGACACAACATCATTATCAACCTTCTTTCCGTTGACCGACACGGCTTTTACGCTTCCGGGATGAAAGATTTTACCCAACTCAATTCCGGCAGCTTTAAAAAGGATAATAAACCTTATGAGCTTCACGCCGCCGCCGGTAGAACCGGCAGAGCATCCGGTAACCATCAAAAACACCAATATAACTTTGCTTAAGGTAGGCCAAAGGTTAAAATCCGTGGTTGAAAATCCTGTCGTCGATATGACGGACGAAACCTGAAAAGACGAATGCCTCAGACCTTCCGCGATTCCGCCATAAATCCCGGAAATGTTAACCGTAATGATAAGTATAGATACTATAACGACTCCAAAATACACTTTTAATTCTATATCCTTGATGAATTTTGCAAATTTTCCGCCAAGAATAAAAAAGTATAGTGAAAAATTGATTCCGAACAAAAACATAAATACGGTTATCATTATCTCGGCAGCAACATTGTTGTAGGCTGCAACGCTTGCGTTCATATTTGAAAATCCGCCTGTACCTGCCGTGGAAAAGGCGTTGATAATAGAATCAAAAATTGGAAGCCCGGCTATCCTGAGAAGAACAATCAGTAAAACAGTCATTGCAAGATAGATAAGATACATGATTCTGGCCGTCTCACGTATCTTGGGAACAATTTTATCGGGCGACGGCCCGGTACTTTCGGCTCTCAAAAGATTGATTGATGATGCGTTTATCGACGGTATTACCGCCATAATAAACATCAGGACGCCCATACCGCCGATCCAGTGAGAAAAACTCCGCCAAAATATTATTCCCTTAGGTAGGATTTCAACGTCGTTTAAGATGGTAGCGCCGGTTGTCGTAAAGCCCGATACGGATTCAAAGATACAGTCGATAAAACTGTTAAAATGTCCGGAAAAGTAAAATGGCAGAGCGCCGAAAAGCGAGAATAAAAACCATGAAACCCCTGCGACGACAAAAGCGTCCCTCGTCCTGAAGTTTTTGTCTTTTGGTTTTAGCATGGCTAACAACGTACCTGCGATGGCTAATATCAAAATTGACCAAAGGAAAGCCCAATGCTCTCCTCCTCCATATATAAATGAAACCGCCAGCGGAAAAAGCATGAATAATGCTTCTATCCTGAGTACATTCCCGATTAATTTAAATATAAGACTATAATTCATTACTGTACTAACCTTCTTGTTCAGTTTTTTCCGTATCGGCTAAAGCACCTGTCCTGTTCATTAAAATATCATCAAGGTCACGAATATCGTTATTTTTTGTAATAATGATTACACTGTCACCGATGAGTATCTGGGTTTCGCCCGACGGAATAATAATGTCCGAACCCCTACTTATACACCCTATAAGTATCCCTTTCTTCAGCTTCAAATCCTTTATGGGCGTATCAAGGCATTTTGTCTTTTTGTTCACTTGAAATTCAATCGCTTCAACATTCTCATCATCGCCGAAGAAAATCCGGTGCATCAATCTGATATTGCTTCCGGCGATACCGGTCAGCCCGTCCACATATCTGAGAACAGTATTCGCAGTTATATTTTGGGGCGTGATGATGCTCCCAAGACCTAACCCGAGGTTTTTAATCATATTCTGATGGATATGATTAACCTTCGTGACTACTTTTTTTACACCCATTTTAAAAGCATAAAGAGAAATTATCGCATTTTCTTCATCACTATCCGTAAGGCATACAAAAGCGTCCATACTATCAATTTCTTCCGCGGCCAGGAGCTCTTCATTTGTTCCGTCCCCGTGTATGAATAAACAGCGGCGCTCTAGCTCAAGCGAAGCCAGTGCTTGGTACAAAGCTTCGCATTTTTTTCGGTCTTTTTCAATTATTTTTATATTGGTTTTCACCGTATGCCTGCTCAGGAGTTCAACAAGGTAATGTGTAATTTTTCCCCCTCCTATAATCATGACTTCCTGTGCTTTTTTGGGCCTTTTCTTTATCTGGGTAAAGAATTTCATGATTTGAGACGGGCGGCCAAGTATTCTGATAATATCGGATTCCTTGAAAACAAAATCTCCGTAGGGAATCAACGCTTTGTGTTCCCTTTCAACAACCGCAAGGAGAATTCCCATGCCCCTGTCAAAAAGCTGGGCTACGCTCTTGCCCACGAAGTAGTCGGGTTTTTCGGACACTTTAAAAGAAACCAACTCAACCCTACCGTTGACAAAGGTATCTATATCGTCAGCGGCAGGATATCTCAGAATTCTCGAAATCTCTCTTGCTGTTTGCCGTTCGGGATTGATGACCATATCGATTCCAAGATCTTTCCATAGCTTGTTAAACTCCAGCATATACTCGGGATTGCGTACCCTTGCTATCGAATGCTTTGCCCCAAGGCGCTCGGCCATAATACAGCATAAGACATTTAACTCATCGGCATTTGTTGTGCTTACAATTAAATCTGCATCCCTGGCTCCTGCTTCTATCAGTGTTTGTTCGTTTGCCTCATTACCCACGACAAATATTACATCAAGCGGTTAGGGCACATTATCAAGATCATTCGGATTGTTGTCAACAACAGTCACGTAAATATCCTTTTTTTCAGACAATACCTTTGCTACCGTATAGCCCATCTTCCCGCATCCGACAATAATGATTTTCATAATACATTATCCTCTTCTCTGATATCTATATCGTCTTTTCTTTCCGTAAAAGCTCAACGGGCTCCGCGTTCAACTTAAAATGCACAAAAAGAGGCGTAAACTTCATCATGAAGCTCCCGCCCTAAAGCTCTGCACCTTGGGTCAGTTAACTGCCCAACCGGAAATATATTATTAAAATTTACCAATATTATACCATGTAAAAATGAAAAAATAAAGAGAAATTTTTGAAATCTGCACTGAAACCTACATTCAGAACCCTACATTTAATTTTTACACCTACACTTGCACAAATTGTAAAAATAAAATCGGTAGTTGTAAAAATAAAATCGGTAGTTAGTTGTAAAAATAAAATCGGTAGTTTTGCTTGACAAGCAATACGTGTTTGTATATAATATTCTGGCGCGGTAAAAAGCGCATTTTTGTGTACGAGCCATTAGCTCAGTTGGCAGAGCATTTGACTTTTAATCAAAGGGTCCGGAGTTCGAATCTCCGATGGCTCACCAAAATTACACAGTGAAACCCGGTAACTCTGTTTTCCGCAGAATACCGGGCTTTTTCACGCCCGCAGCACATTGTCAAGCGGACTATATTTTACGTAGTTTGACAGCGTTTTTCCGGGTGTAAAATGGACATTCCGTTTCACCATTTCAAGGGTAGTATGACCCAAAATTTGTTGGAGTGAGTATATATCACCGCCGTTCTCCAAGTACCGGGTGGCGAACGTATGATTGTGAGCATTCAACACAAAAAGGCTGAAAAAGGCGGGATAAACTCCCTCTTTTGTCGTAAAAGTGTCGTATAATTAACCTAAAGTTTTTTACGATTATTAACATATGCGGGCATGCCAAAACCTCCTTTTTATGTCTACCATATATCATCGTTTATACATATTACACGCCGTATTACTCAAGTGTGAAGATAGTTAAGTCTGTACTCGCCTGTAACCGGGTTCTTGTCTTCATAATCGACATAAACAATACAGTTTTGAGAATGAAGAACCGCGACACCGCGTTTTACTCCTTTCTTTGGGCGGATATGAGGATTTTTTCTAAGCTCCTTGAGCGCTGTTTTGATTTCGTCATTATCGACAACAAGGGCGGCAGGCAGTCTGCCGTTCGGGTTGGCAGCAAGCCGATCACATACCATAACATCGCGTAAAGCCGGCTTTTTAACCCCACTAAACCTTCCGAAATAGTCATAAACAAGACCTGTATAGTCATCAAGCGTGATTCCGTATAAGTTTTTTTGCCCTAAATCTTCGCCCATCTTTAAAAACAGTTCAAAAGGTGTTATCCCACTTTGTTTAATGACATAATCAAGGGTTTGGCGGAACCGTCCGCTGTTATAAAGCCGGTCGAGGGCGTCCTCCGCATGGTGCAGGCAGACAAGCTCGTCTCCGGTCATCCACGGCGTTTCTGTCACTTCATACGGGGGGTCGGCGGAAAAGCCGCACGGAAAGCTTTGGCGATTTTCACGCATTGGCGAGCCGTGCAGCAGCTTTAAAAAACCGAGCTGCAGCATATGCGGTTTGAGGTTGTATGCCGTGTTAAAGCTTTGAGAAAAGCTGTTGATATCCTCATAAGGAAGTCCGGCTATCAAATCAACATGAATATGAATGTTTCCGCATTCGATAAGCCGCTTTATATTATCATTCAGCCTGTCAATATCCGTATGGCGGTTTATGGCTTCCAGCGTCTTCTTGTTATAGCTTTGCAGCCCGATTTCAAGCTGGATGGCTCCGGCGGGCGCTGTGCAAAGCAGCTTTATCGTCTCGTCGTCGAGAATATCCCCCGCAATCTCGAAATGAAAGCACACCCCTTTCGGTATCTCCTTCTCATAATTCCTTATTATGAAGTCGACCAACTCAAAGGCGCGTTTTCGGTTGGCGTTAAAGGTTCTGTCCACGAGCTTGACGGTTTTGGCACCGCTTTTTGCAAGCATAACAAGCTCGTTCTTTGCCCTTTCGGTGTCGTAATACCGAACCGTTCCGCATCTTCCCGACAGGCAAAAGGCGCAGGAATAGGGGCAACCGCGGCTGGTTTCAAGATAGGCAATCCGTCCGCCGAGGGCATTAAAATACCGATCGTTATAAGGACTTGGCGGTTCCTCCTGGGATACAAAGGGAGGTGAAGCGACGATTTCCCCGCCTTTTCTGTAGCATAAGCCTTCTATATTATCGGCATGGCCACCGTCATAAATCGCGTTGAGCAAAAGGGCGAACGGTTTTTCCCCCTCGCCCGAGATAACATAATCGACAAGGGGAGTGTCCCGCAGGACTTGGGCCGCGTTATAGCTCACCTCCGGTCCTCCCAAAACTATAATGCTTTCGGGCAGCCGGTTTTTCACAAGGGTTACCAGCTGTTTTGTGGCAGTAATATTCCATATATAACAGCAAAAGCCGATTACGCTTGGCTTTGCGTCGCAAATATAGCGCAAAATGTTCTCGAGCCTTTGGTTTATCGTGCCCTCTATTACCTCTGCCCTGATGCCGCCGTTTCCCCATTTATCAATACCCGCCATCAGGCACCACGGCGCAAGGGATGAATGTATATATTTTGAATTGAGAACACAGATAGCCGTATTTAATATCTTCATTATTTTCCTTCCGACAGTTTTTTTATATTTAATTTACCACTTCATAGGTCATTTGTCCAATATGCCTCCAGAAGGGCATCACCTTGTACCGAGGATATGCAAATAGCGGTAGACCACACCCTCCCAGCTGTCAAGCGGGCGGTTGTCGCTGTCGGCCGTATGTGTGGCTATCAGGATGTTGCTGTTGTCGGGAGGGTCTCCTGTACTTACGACAAACAGACTGTGCCCAAAGCTGCTCCCGCCGTTAAAGGAAAGCTGCACAATATCCCCCGGATGGATTTCACCCGCCGACACCCTTATAGCAAAAGGGCCCTTGCCCCGGTTGGTTGTCAGAAAGCGGTAGAGCGGTTCGACGCCGCTCCATGCCGGTGCGCGGCTTCTCAAGCTGTTGTAATACCATCCGGTGTTTGGGGTGTAGTTCATGGCCGCCCCGCCCGCATGAAGACACTGTGATATGAAGTTTGTGCAGTCGCCGCCCATCTCGGAGAAATCCGCGTAGGCGGGGTTGCGGTCGAACGCCCAGCGGTGGGCATAGGCAACCGCATTTGCGCGGTTGTACGGCATATTATTACCTCCCGATCGGTCATTTTTCTCTGCAGACAACAATTCGCTGTACACGGTATTTTTGATAGCTTCGGGTAAAGATTGCGAAAAACAAAAGATTACAGAGCATACCGACCACCGCTCCGTCAACATTCCACGGCTTTTGCAGACAGTAATTCCATACCAGCGAAGAGGACAGTCCGGCGAGCAGGGCATAGCGAAAGGCACGTCCATTTGACCTGATTCCCAACATTGCCGCCGCCAGCGGAACGAGTATAAGCGGCGACCAAAAAGAATAGGCAAGCACCAGTATATTAAAAATGTCGGGTAAAACAAATGCCACAGCCACGGCCGCAATGCCCGTCGCAAGGTTGACGGCGCGCAGGCACCAAAGCTCTGCCCTGCCCGATATGTCGGGGCAGAGCACTCGAACCGTATCGCAGACAAGCCCCACCGACGCGCCGTTGAGAAAACCGTCGGCAGCTGACAGGATTATTGAAACCATTGACGCCATGACAAGCCCCCGTACCCCTACGGGCAGTATCTCCTTTACCAGAGCCGGCATGGCGGTTGCCGCCTCGCCGGTAATACCGAGAGAAAACGCCGTCATGCCTATCATTCCGGTTATGATAAAAAACGGGACCGAGAAGACCCCGCTCAAAATCGTCGCCCGTGCCGTACCCATCGGGTTGCGCCCGATTAAAAGCCGCTGGGTATAGGGGGGCGCGAGCGCCTCCCCGAACATCATGGTGAGAAACATCGAAAAAAAACCGGACGGCGTCGTGCCGTTGAAGGGATTCAGGTATTCCGCCGGCAGGGTCTTCAGCATGGCGCCCGCCCCGCCCGCGCGGTCCAGCGCCATAAAGAGCAACAAAGGCATCCCGATAGCCAGCATCATAAACTGAACCATGTCCGCCATAATGACAGAGGACAGCCCGCCGGTTGTCGAGTACAGCATTACAATTCCGCAGCCTATCAGTATCCCCAGTCTTGGCGGGATGCCGAGCAAAACATTAAACACCAGCCCCATTGCTCCCATCTGCGCCCCAACTACTCCGGCACAGCAGACAAAGGAGAATATTCCGGTCAGCACCCTTGCCGCCCTGCCGTAGGAACGTCCGATTACCCCTCCGACGGTTGCCTCCCCTTCAAACCTGCGCACTCCGGGAACCAGAAACCTGCCTATCAGGATGGTTGAAAGGCTGAATCCGAACAGGGCGAGGGGCATTCCGATACCGCCCGAAAACGCCTCGGCGGCATTCCCCGAGGAATAGCCGCCGCCTATATACGATGCGGACAGTGATGCAAATATCGTGAAGGTTCCATATCTTCCCCCCGCGGCGATAAAGCCCTTGACATCCTTCACGCGTCCGCGAAAGCCGATTCCTATAAGGACGGCCAGATAAAGCACCACCATACCCGTATCCATCCACATAAAACCGTCCCCCTTCTCCATAATCTTTATGGGGAGGAGGACATAAATATACCGCGCGCCCGATTAACGGACAGGCGCGCGGTGTGCTTAGCTATATTATGTATTAAGTATCGCTGTATAATTATTTTTTGCCGAGCACCTCTCTGATTACCGGGCAAATCTTTTCAGCCATGCGCATAAACCCCAAATCATTCGGATGACAGCCGTCCACGGTGCAACTGTCCCTATGATGTTCTCCGAAGAGGGTTTCACCGTCAATAAACCAGACATTGTTATCGCCGCTTTCGAGCGCTTGCCGATATGTGTCATAGATAATTTCGCGACTTACTGCATTTAGCTCCTTGTCGCAGTCAAAATCCGGTCTTGAGATAAAGATAACCGGGAGATGGGGGTTTGTCTTCCGAATGATGTTAAAAAAGGCTGCATGTGTAGCTTTGAGAGATTCCGGCGAATCCGCATTGTGGTCATAGTCCATAACAAATACAGACATGCTTTTATGCGCAATATATTCGGCCATTTCGGGTTCTCCCTTTGCGTTTCCACTAAACCCTAGATTTATGAAATCGACATTTAAATCGCGACACAAAATGGCGGTGTAGGAGTTTCCGGGTCGTGAAGCGCATCCTCCCTGGGTTATGGATGAGCCGTAAAAGACAATCGGGTCCTTATAGGTAAACCGAGCGGGCGGCTGTAAGACGGCGTCTTGAGAAAGACCCAACTCGATATGCGTAACCCCGTTATACAACGGGAAATTGATTAAAATCTCCCTGATTTCACTGTTACCAAAACTATATTCTCCCGACACCTCGAGCTGTAGGCCTTCCGGCATGAATATTTTCCTGAAAGCCATGGACTCCCCGTTTTTTGCGGCGTATAAGTCGAATCCCGAGGAGCCGGATTTCGGCATATGGGGCATATCGCACGGATATCGGAGCACCGCTTTCAGGGCAATATAGTCCGAATCGGTGCAAAACCGCATCCGCACCCCGGATGTGTTGGTTGAAAGGTGCCGGACGTTTTCCCTCATCTGCAGGCTGTTTTCCTCGGAAATTCGGTAAAACGAGTTTATATCCTCTGCCCCGTTGATTTGGACACACGGATGGGAACCGTCTATCCATAACAGATCATCCCTTCTGATATTGCCGAATTTAAAGTTGCTGTCCACCTTTTCAATCTTCATGGAAACCCTTCCTTCAAAACTCACTTTATCTTCATTGAAATATCAAGCGCCTTTACCGAATGGGTCAGCGCACCGAGAGATATGATATCAACTCCGGTTTCGGCGACGGCCCGCAGAGTTCCTTCGGTAATCCCTCCGCTGGCCTCTAATAGGACACGTCCTGCCGCCAGCTCGACCGCCGCTTTCATGGTTTGGATATCCATGTTATCCAGCATGACGATGTCCGCTCCCGCATTAATTGCCTCGCGGACCTCGTCGAGGTTTCGGGTCTCGACCTCCAGATTTACCATGTGTCCGAGTTGTTTGCGTATGGCGGCAACAGCGGCTGTAATCCCCCCGGCGGCGTCGATATGGTTGTCCTTAAGCATCGCTCCGTCCGAAAGGTTAAATCGGTGGTTGCGTCCCCCGCCGACCGCAACCGCATATTTTTGAAGCGGGCGCAACCCCGGCAGGGTTTTGCGGGTGTCGGTTATCGTGGCCTTTGTCCCCTTTACAATCTCAACACAGCGACGGGTCTGGGTCGCGATCCCCGACATATGCTGGAGCAGGTTGAGCGCGGTTCGTTCCCCCTTTAAAAGGCCACGGATTTTACCTGTCATCTCGGCTATCAGGTCGCCGGGGTTCACCATATCGCCGTCTTTTTTATACACTTCGGCTTTAAAGCTGCCGTCCAGAAGCTCAAACACACGAAGAGCGACATCCAACCCGCACAGCACCCCGTTTTCTTTGGCAATAAATCGGGCTTGTCCCCTCGCATCCTCGGGAATCATCAGGTCGGTTGTGATGTCAATATAGTTGATATCTTCACGCAACGCGGTTTTTATGAGATCATCCACATAAAATTGCGGCAAGCGCATAGGGAACCCTCCATTTTTTATCTACTTTCAGTATATAGTTCGTGATGCATACTTTTTGTTAAATATCTTTTTATGGTTCATTTGCCTTTTTTTTGACGACCTCGCTTAAAAGCAGGGTACAGACGGTCGCAAGGCTTTTTGCTTCAAGATAATCAGGAGTAAGTATATAATCACCGTTTCGCAATTCCTTTAGAATTTCGGTTGCCTCGGCAAGACCCTCGTCAACCGCGTTATAGTCTGGAATCACAAACCATGCGCGCTGCATAATCCGGCGGATGGTCGTGCGGTGGCCCGGCTCGAGCGCCCGCCTTCCTGACGGCGGGTTTGGCACGGCGGTCTGCACGCCGCTTTCCTCATGCCGCATACGGCGGGCAATATCATAGGTGCATCGGCGGGCGAACACCAGCGCCTCCAGCAGCGAGTTGCTGGCAAGTCTGTTAAGTCCGTGTACGCCGGTATGCGAACATTCTCCCGCGGCATAGAGGCGGTCAATCGTGGTATCACCGTAAACATTTACGTCAATACCCCCCATAAGATAATGCTGGCAGGGAAATATGGGAATCCTGTCGCGGGTGATGTCAACCCCTTCCTCAAGACAGCGGGCGTATATCATCGGGAAGCGGCTTTTGATAAAGGCTTCGCCGCGGTGGGTGATGTCCAGATAAAAATCCTCGCTCGCCGTCAGCGCCGCCTCCTTAATAATGCTTCTAGATACGACATCACGCGGCGCAAGCTCGCCCCGCTCGTCATAGTTGTGCATAAAGCGTTCGCCATTGCAGTTGAGCAGATAGGCGCCCTCCCCGCGTACCGCTTCGGATATAAGAAAACGTTCCCGACCCTGCGCCGCTGCAAAGGCGGTGGGGTGGAACTGGACCAGATGGAGGTTTTTAATTCTTGCGCCGAGTTCATGCGCCAAGGTTATCCCGTCCCCGGTCGCTATTGCCGAGTTTGTGGTATAGGGGTAGACCCGCCCGATTCCGCCTGTGCAGAGTATGCAGTATGAGCAGGAAACATAGCGGTGTTCGCCGTTTACTAAGAGACCTGCCCAAAAGCCGCCGCCCGCCGGAGTGAGGCTCGCCAGATGGGTATATTCCATAAACTTTATATTCGGCTTTCGCTGTGCCGCCGACAAAAGCTTTTGGGTAATTTCCCGGCCGGTTGAATCCTTGTGGTGCAGGATACGACGGCGCGAATGTCCGCCCTCCAGCGTCATGGAGATGTTCATCATCTCGTCGCGGTCGAATTCAACCCCCATTTCCTTAATAAGCCTCAGGACATCCTCGGGGCCTTCGTTGACCAGTATTTCAAGACTCCGCAGGTCGTTTTTATACCCGCCCGCAATCAGGGTGTCGGCAATATGAAGCCGGTAATCGTCATTGGTTTTATCAACCACGGCTGCCACCCCGCCCTGTGCAAGAAAGCTGTTGTTCAGGGTGAGCTCTCGTTTTGACAGCACAAGAACACGAACCTCGGGCTCAAAATTCAACGCCGCATAAAGACCGGCGACTCCCGAGCCGGCAATCAAAACATCATATTGATTAACCATATTCAAATCAGCCCTTTTTAGCCGTTATCAGTTAATGAGACGGGTGTGTCCCAAGATTTATCTGCGGAGCAATCCTCCGGTATATTATTTCAGGGCAGGATTCCAGCACCTGCCCTTTTTGTATCTTTATCCTTCGCCGCCTTATCGGAACCTCTTCAAGAGATTCTCGATTTTTTTGTGAGGGTCGATAATCACGCTGACCGACATATCGTGGTTGAGAGCGACAATATAATAAGCAATATATTTCGATACATCAACCTCATAAAACCACTCGCGATTTTTTAGGGCTTCCGTACTATAGGTGAGGTTGGTTCCGAGAACACCGGCAATAGCCCCCTCCGCATACGCTTTATCAAAACTGGCAAGCCCGTTTGTAAATATAGCGTACGTTGCATAGGCGTAAATATTGCGGGCCTTGCGCTTTTTAAGTTCATAAGCAATGTCAAGCATTGATTCGCCCGAAGAAATGATATCGTCGGCAATGAATACATCCTTGCCCTCAACCGAATTGCCGAGATATTCGTGGGCGACAATCGGGTTCCGTCCGTTGACTATTCTGGAATAGTCGCGCCTTTTATAAAACATGCCGAGGTCAACGCCAAGCACTGAAGCATAGTACATATTGCGGCTCATTGCGCCTTCATCGGGACTGACAATCATCAGGTGTTTTTGGTCGGGTATAATATCCGGAACATTGTTGAACAGCGCCTTGAGGACCTGATACGAAGGAATAATATTATCAAAGCCCATCAGAGGAACGGCGTTTTGCACACGCGGGTCATGAGCGTCAAACGTGAGAACGTTTGAAACACCCATATCGCGCAGCTCCTGCAGTGCAAAGGCGCAGTCAAGAGATTCACGGTAGTTCCGGCGATGCTGACGACCGCCATATAGTATGGGCATAATCACATTTATACGGTGGGCCTTCCCGCTGATAGCCTGGATAATGCGCTTAAGGTCCTGATAGTGGTCGTCGGGCGACATGGCGTTTTCCCTGCCGAACATTTTATATGTGCAACTGTAGTTCCCGACGTCAACCAGAATAAACACATCGTCCCCGCGAATACTTGAATGGATAATTCCCTTAGCGTCACCCGATGAAAACCTGGGACACTCCGAGCGTACAAGATAGGTTTCCTGCGGGTGCTTGCTCTGCTTCGCCCACCCGACCAGATGGGCATTTATCTTATCTCCAAGATCCTTGCTGCTTTGCATTGCAATAATGCTTAGCGGCGCGACGTGGTCTTCCCTACCGAAGATGTCTTCACCGGACTTCAAATCTGACAATGCCTACTACCCCTTATATTTTAATCATTTATTTTAAATATCGTAAATCAATAATACCACAAACAAAATAAAAAAGAAATTTTTCGCTATATTTTTCGTTACCGAAATTTTTCAGGTATTGCAAGGCTTAACTATGGACAATGCACAACTGCCGGGATATTATAGTATACAGAATACTTTTTATAGAAAAAAATAAAAGTCACCAACTTCGGAACATCCCTGGGGTACAATTCCCCAGCAACATTCCGACAGGCGACTTCACTGACAATATATAACGTTTACGTGATACTGTCAGTATTATTCGCAAAAAGGGCAGCTAAGGGAGCCTGCCGGTTCGAATTTTTCTTTTTAGGGGGATTGGTTTTGGAAATCATACATGACGGCGAAGAAGTTCAGACCGCTCTGCTTGTCTCGGTCGATATCGGCGATTTTGACGCGCAGACCTCGCTGGATGAGCTTGCCGAACTGGCTAAAACAGCCGGCGTTGATGTGCGCGGTCAGATTGTGCAAAAGCGGGAAGCTCCCGATAAAGCTACCTGTATCGGAACAGGTAGGCTCGAAGAGATTGCAGAGATTTGCGAAAACGCCGAAATTCCCCTTTTAATCTTTGACCTTGAACTGACCTCGACTCAGCTCCGCAATATTGAGGAGATAACCGGATGCCGCGTAATAGACCGCACCATGCTGATTCTCGATATCTTTGCGGCACGAGCCCGCTCGGCCGAGGGGCGTATACAGGTCGAGCTTGCCCAGCTTCAGTATCTTCTGCCGCGGCTTGCGGGCAAGGGCGCCCAACTGTCGCGGCTCGGCGGCGGAATCGGAACACGCGGGCCGGGCGAAACAAAGCTGGAAACCGACCGGCGCCATATCAGAAAGCGTATTAAAGCTCTACGCGAGCAGCTAAGGCAGATTGAATCCCGCCGAAAGGCTCTCCGCTTCCGTCGCCGCAAGGATGGGACTCGAACCGTGGCACTTGTGGGTTACACCAACGCCGGAAAATCAACCCTGATGAACAGGCTTACCGACGCGGGGGTGTTGGTTGAGAACAAGCTGTTTGCCACCCTTGACCCTACCGCCCGCAGTCTGAAGCTGCCGGACGGTCGTCAGGTTCTTCTTATTGATACCGTGGGATTTGTCCGAAGGCTGCCCCACCATCTCGTCGATGCCTTTCGCTCCACCCTTGAGGAGGCCGCCGAAGCAGACGTTATTCTAAACATCTGCGATGCATCCAGTCCGGATGCCGCCGAGCATCTTGATGTCGCTCTAAAGCTTCTCGGCGAGCTTGGCTGCGGTGACCGCCCGATAATCCCGGTGTTGAATAAATGCGACATCCCGGGTGAAGCCCTTACCGCAGCCGGGCATAACGCCGTGCGTATAAGTGCGCTTACGGGAGAGGGAATTCCCGCCCTGCTGGATGCGGTTGCCGCCGCCCTGCCGCCCGACCGCTGCAGGGTCACTCTGGTTCTCCCCTACAACAAGGGGGCTCTTGCCGAACAATGCAGGCGCGACGGGGCGGTCGAGAGTGAAGAATTCACCCCGGAGGGTGTCCGCATGACGGCCACAATCGGGATGCGGATGCTTGAGCTTTGTAAAGACTATATTGTGGAATAAAGTATATTATTTTTTTAATACCGTACAATCGAACCTTTCTTAATCACTATTAACAATATTAATAATACACTGTCATTTTTTTGGTTATTTCAACACCGATTAACCATATAATGATTATAGTGAACTTTCCCCGCGGCAAGCCGCGGGGTATCTAATCCGGAAAGTTCATAGTAAATTGTAATTGTAGGAGGGTTTGATTTGATTAGGCATTCTGCGCGGATTCTTTCTATTACGATTGTGATTATGGGTTTTGTCGTGACTTCCCTTCTGATTTCATCCTGCAAAACGACAACGGATATCAATGCTCCTGACGATGCACAGATTAGAGAGGCGTATAAAAAGGCGGAGGAGGCCTTCGGGTGGTTCGACCTGTCCACCATGAAATGCGATTTGGATGATTCCAAACAATACAACGGATTCGATTATTACAGGGTGACCCACGATACCATAAAAACATACGCCCAGCTTGTCGACTACTTAAATACACTGTTTACCGACAGGGTTGTAAGTAATCTGCTAAACGAAAACCAAAATCTATATGTCGATATAGGCGGGGCCCTGTATACGCTGAATGCAAGCCGGGGAGTGGATAACACCAAAGGAAATGAAACACATGAAATAATACGTGAAGGCGATACAAAGATAGTCTACCGCGTCAAAATAGAGGTAGTGGATGTCGATACAAGAAGCATAGAGGGACACGAGGTACATAACTTCAATTATGAATACATAGACGGGAAATGGTTGTTCAGCAATTTCTATCCCGTTAAATAAAGATTGTTAGCAAGTTAAAAAAACTGGTTAGTTCCCGGCATACCATGCACTCTCCGGCTCATGGCGGCGGGGACGCTCCATAAGCTCCCGAACGGCATCGCGCGGTGACTGCCCGTTATAGCAAACCTGCCAGCATTGCTCGATTATCGGCATCTCAACCCCTGCCGACTTTGAAAGTTCCCATCCCGCAAGTGCGGCATGGTATCCCTCAACCGTACCCACAAGCCGTACAGCTTCTTGCGGTGTGTGCCCCTGTCCGATAAGTATTCCTGCGCGGCGGTTGCGCGAATGAAGGCTTCCGCAGGTCACTATCAAATCCCCCATACCGGAAAGTCCTGCAAAGGTTTCGGCCCTTGCGCCGAGCTTTATGCCGAGACGGGCAATCTCGGCAAGTCCTCTCGTCATCAACGCCGCCTTGGTATTGTCGCCGACCTCAAGCCCGTCACAGATTCCTGCCGCCAGCGCAATGACATTCTTTAAAGCGCCGCCCAGCTCAACCCCTACAACATCGGTGTTTACATAGATTCGAAAATTGGGATTCATGAGTATTTCCTGTACCCGCTCGGCTGCCTCTACGTCCTCTGACGCGCTGATTACCGTTGTGGGTACGTTTCTTGCAACCTCCTCGGCATGGGACGGCCCGGACAACGCCACCACCCGTGCTTTGGGCAGCGCTTCAGATAAAGCCACCGAAAACCTACGGTGTGTGCCGGTTTCCAATCCCTTTCCGGCATTGGTGATAATGCAACCCGCCTTCATATGCGGCTTAAGAAGCTGGGCTGTTTGGTGAATCGCAAAAGAGGGTACCGCGAATATGATCAGCTCAGCATCGGCAGCAACCGAAATATCAGTCGTAAGTGTGATTTCTGGGGATATCGGCACGCCTGGCAACAGCTTTTTGTTCTCTCCGAACCGTCTTATCCCTCGGATTTCCTCTTCAAAGGGCGACCAGAGGGTAACCGCGTTTCCGTGATTCTGTGCCATAATGGCAAGGGCAGTACCCCAGCCTCCGGCGCCTAAAACTGATATCTTCGTCGCCAAACCAACCGCTCCTCTCATTATGTATTATCTTTTTTGGAACCGAGTTTACTTTCGGTTCCGGCTATGATGCGCTTTATATTTGGTATGTGCTTTAATATAAGCATGGCGGAAATAAACAAGGTCATGGTTACGCAAAACAGGGTGTTTGAAGACGAGTTTTTATCGACAAAGGTGCTGAACAGTCCCGTGAAAATCGGCAGCACAATACCGGCACAAACCGAACCGAGCGACACCATCCTGAATATAAGAACAACTATTATAAAGACGCCGAGGCAGAGCAGGGCGACCCGCCAGTCGAGGATAAGCATCATGCCAAGCGAGGCAAGGACCCCCTTGCCGCCGCGAAACCTGAAATACAGCGGATAAAGATGCCCGAGAATACAGAAAAGTCCCGCCAGATATTTACCGACCAGCACAAACTTCATATTTCCTCCGGTATAATCGGCGTTCATTTCGCTGACCAGCCAGCCGCCAATTAAAACCGCAGCAATGCTTTTGCCAAGGTCTCCGAGAGTCGTAATCAAGGCGGGCAACTTGCCCTGTGAGCGTAAAACATTGGTGGCCCCCGCATTGCCGCTTCCGCTATCCCTTATATCGGTATGGAAAAGCAGCTTTGTAACCACAATCGCAGAATTGAAACTGCCCAGAAGATAGGCGGATAATGCCGCCAGAATCAGTGACGGCCAGCAGTTTAAAGCGAATTCAAAAATTTGATCGAGCATCGGGTTTTCTTCCTTTCGATTCAAAACGATTGAATAATATATCCGGCGTTGTTGCCGTTAATTTCTTTATAAACTATCTAGGTTTAAAACCCTGTGGCTTGCCGCGGGGTTTTATTTGGTAT
>JAAYKB010000118.1 GCA_012522615.1 Clostridiales bacterium | reverse complement strand
TATCTGTATAAGGTCGCTGAAGGTTTTTGGTCTTGCATCCAGCAGCATCTGCCTTACGAACGGGGTCCCCATCTCGGGTATCGAAAGGGTGCCGGTGTCGCATCCGATGTCTTCTTCGGTCACGCCCAGCGGGGCAGGCGAAGTGAATAGCTCATAAACCTTCGGATCCGACATCGGGACGTCCTTTACGCTGACGCCGGTGTATTCCTCAAGGTATTTGTACATCGTCGGGATATCATGTCCGAGGTTGTCCAGCTTGAGTATGGTGTCGTGTATCGAATGGAAATCAAAATGGGTTGTTATTATATCGGAATCGGGGTCATCGGCCGGGCGCTGTACGGGTGTAAATTCCTCGACTTCATACTCGTTCGGCACAACAACCATGCCGCCGGGATGCTGCCCGGTCGTGCGCTTTACCCCGGTGCAGCCCTTTGAAAGCCTGTCAATTTCGGCGTTCCCGAGTATCAAGCCGCGCTCTTCGGCATATTTCTTGACATAGCCGAAGGCCGTCTTGTTGGCTATCGTGGCGATTGTGCCCGCCTTAAATACGTGGTCGCTGCCGAACAGCGATTCTGTATACTTATGGGCAGAAGCCTGATATTCGCCCGCAAAGTTTAAATCAATATCGGGGGCTTTGTCCCCGTCGAAGCCGAGAAAGGTTTCAAACGGGATTTCGTGCCCGTCGCGCCCCAGTGTTTCGCCGCAGACCGGACAGACCTTTTCGGGGAGGTCGAAGCCCGAGCCCACCTCGCCCTTGGTGAAGAATTCTGAATACTTGCATTTTTTGCAGACATAATGCGGCGGCAGAGGGTTTACCTCCGAAATGCCGGCCATGTTGGCGACAAAGGATGAACCGACCGAACCGCGCGATCCGACGAGATAACCGTGCTCCTCGGAATCCTGCACCAGCTTCTGGGCTATCATATACAGAACGGCAAAGCCGTGCTTTATAATGGAACCCAGCTCGCGTTCAAGCCTGTCCGAAACCACCTGCGGCAGGTTTTCGCCGTAAACCTCTTTTGCACGGCTCCATGTAATCTGCTGGAGCTGTTCTTCGGCTCCGTCGATATGTGGCCGGAATGTGCCTTCGGGTATCGGGCGGATGTTTTCAATCATATCCGCGATGCGGCTGGGGTTTTCGACAACCACCTCATACGCCTTTTCGGCTCCGAGATATTCAAACTCCTTCAGCATCTCATCGGTTGTCCGAAAATACAGAGGGGCTTGGTTGTCCGCGTCCTCATATCCCTGCCCCGCCATTAATATACGGCGGTATATCTCGTCGGACGGGTCCATAAAGTGCATGTCGCCGGTCGCGCAGACGGGGATATTCAGCCTTTCGCCCAGCCGCAGTATGGTGCGGTTGAATTCTCTGAGCTGGTTTTCATCCTTTGCGGTTCCGTCCCTCAGCATGAACTCATTATTGCCTATCGGCTGGATTTCGAGAAAATCATAAAATTTTGCGATATCGCAGAGCTCGCCCCACGATTTGCCGTTCATTACGGCCTGAAAAAGCTCGCCCTGCTCGCATGCGCTGCCGAGTATCAGGCCCTCGCGGTGCTCGAGCAGTTTTGTTTTTGTTATACGGGGTCTGCGGTAGAAATTGTGAAGATGCGACCACGAAATCAGCTTATATAAGTTCTTCAGCCCAATCCTGTTCTTTGCCAGAATTATCATATGATACGGGCGCGCCTTTTTTGCGTCCATGCCCGCTAGCTCTGTGTTTATCGCGCCACTACCAGCTATACCGTGCCGCTCTTTCATGTCGCCAATAAGGTGCGAAAAGACCGCGCACAGGGCTCTTGCATCATCCAAAGCGCGATGGTGGTTAAAATCCTTGTACCCGATACGCTGCGCAACCGTGTCCAGC
>JAAYKB010000117.1 GCA_012522615.1 Clostridiales bacterium | reverse complement strand
CGTCAGAGTTGCCCGAAATGAACGCCGCCATTGTCGCCAGCACGCCGTTATTTATGGTCAGAAGAACCGCAACGGCGAGAAAGATGACCGATATGGCGGTAATAGAACCTGCGAGGATACGGGGGTGTTTGATTTTTCTGGCTGGCTTTTGCATTTTGAAGTCCTTTCGTCTTAACGTCCAAACTGGTAATTTCTTAGGTGTTGTTATCAGGGTTTCATAACCGAGAGCAGGTTTTCTACCTCGCGTCTTGCGATATCCTTTGACCAACTGCTGCTGTCCGGCTTTAATAGCGGCTTAAAGAATGAGTAACTGAAAAACATCACGCCGCCGCACTCCGGCTTTGAACGTACATACAGCAAGGAGCTCTTCATTATATCGTCATTTGTCGCCCATTCTTTTTTGCCTTCTTCTGAGATAGCATTAGAATCGTTATACATACCGATTTTATACAGCCCAAGCCCGATGAACAGCCTCACGCTGCTGTGGCGGGGCATTTCAATCCAACTGTCGACGTTTTTACCGAATGCCTGTGTTTTGTGCTTAAATCCGAAATAAACCTGAGGGCAGACATAATCAACATATCCCTTTTTGCTCATCCAAAGCCCGACGTCCGCATAAACAGTGCCGAAGTTCTGCGATTGAACCCCGCGCGGACTGACGCCGAACACGCATCCGGATTTTATGCTGTGGACCTTTGAATAGACGGCTTTGATAAGTTTGCTGACGTTGTCGCGACGCCAGTCTGCGACGCTCATTGTACCGCCTTTTGATTTGTAATCATTATAAAACTTGTCGTTTGAAAGATTGGACAAATCGGTGGGATAAAAATAATCGTCAAAATGGATGCCGTCGACATTATAATTTTTTACAATCTCTTCAACGCCCGAGACAATCAGCTTTTGAGCATCATTTGACGCCGGATTATAAAAATAGTTGCTGTCCGACTTAAAATAATCATTGCATTTTGCAAAGCTTTTGTCTGACCCGATTCGATAAGGATTGACCCACGCGTGCAGCTCCAGCCCGCGGCTGTGGGCCGCATTGACGGCATATTCCAGCGGGTCAAACCCCGAACTTATAAGATTTTTTACACTGGTCGCCGAATTAAAAACGGTGGATTTATAATAAGCGTTGCTGTGCGAACGGGCATGGAAGATAACGGCGTTAAGTCCATATGCCTTGCAGTTAATCATTATATCGTCTATCACCGCTTTGGCCTCATTTACCGTTTTTTTGACAATTAAATCATCAAGTTCAAAACAGGATACCCAGGCGGCGCGCATCTCCTTTCCCGTGTCGGGTTTGGGATAGGTTGCGGTTGTGGTGGTTGTTTTTTTAGCAGATGATGTTGTCGAGCCGGGAGCCGAGGCTGTGCTGCCGGTTTTGGTTGTACCTGTGCTTTCGGACGAACCCGTTTCGGTTTCCGGATTGTCCGAGGTGGTTTCGATAGCGGTTGAACCGCCGCTTGTTGTTTCCAAGGCGGTTTGTTCAGTTGGGGCTTTTGTTGTGCTGTCGCCGCCGGGCACAAGCCAAAGCGAGGCGTCACAGGCGGTCATCATAGCCATAACAACCAGTATAAATGGTATATATAAAAGCAATACGGATGGTCTGAGTTTCATAATTATTCCTCTCCAAGCTCAAGCGGTGTATAATTCAGCGGATGGTTGAGATTCGAGGTTGAAATCCCCATTAAAGCGCTTGAAGCGGCTTTAAAATATTATACAGTACGT
>JAAYKB010000116.1 GCA_012522615.1 Clostridiales bacterium | reverse complement strand
TGGCAAAATCTTTTATTATGAAAACCGCCCGACTGGTTTTTTACTCCAAATCGGGCGGTATATAGTGTACGATTTAATTATGATTTCGTCGTCGCCTGCGAACTCAAAGCCTCTGTTCCCTGTTTTAACTTATTAAAACAGCAACATCATGAACCAATATTTTTATCGTTTTTATATTTCCTGATAAAATTAATTTTTGTTCGATTCATTAGAATAACGAGAAACGCATCGGCAGACATAATGATTGGTTGGCCGAAAGTCAGCTTTGTATCTTCCTCTAGCGCATTAATAAGCTGAAAATCAAGTCCAATACAACCGTGAGGGCGTTCACAGCCATAATAAAAGCCATGTAAAAAACAGCAGCCCACCGATAAGCCCCAGTCCATAGAGCGTATAAATGCTTCTGCCCGACGCAACCCGATCAAAAGCGCGACAAGGCCGAAGGGGATGCCGATTGCGATTTCCAGCTGCTTTAATATAACCGGTTCGCGAAAAATCGGAGCGCTGATTTTCCACTCGATTTTTCCCTTTGCTCCATCCATCGGCATCCTCCCTTAAACAGCCGATATCAATAATATCCTCCCATGCCGCCGATCAATTCTCCGATTATGCCTATAATCACAGCCCCAAAAATGAATGAAAGCACCAGTCCGATCAAACTAAGAATCAACATCGCGCGCGCGAAGTTCTTTTTATTGGGGTTTACCCCGCTGCCGAAGCCCCAGACGAACAGCAGAATAATGCCTACAAGCGGTATGCTCATCAGCAGGAACATCCCTATGTACTGGATAACGCGTAGCGGCTCGCTTCCCTGCTGCGGGGAATAGGAAACAGGCGGCATATAAGTCTGCGGGGACATATAGGGCCCAGGTGGCGCATAAGTTTGCTGAGGCGGAGGCGGGGGCGCGGCCTGCACCGGAGGTTTATTAATAGGCGGCGCAGCGGTATTCACCGCAGGACGTTCCGCTTCGGCGTTCATAGGCTGTGCAGTAGCGATTTTTGTGCCGCATCCGTTGCAGAATTTGGCTTCGTTCGGGAGGTTTTTCCCACAATTTTCACAAAACATCATCTTTATCCTTCCTATTAGTTTATTCGGTTTTCGCGCCACATTCGGTACAGAATATAGAATCGCCGCTCACAGAAGCGCCGCAGGAAGAACAGAACTTGGCTGACGCCGTCTGCGCGGGCGGCGTATCCACCTGGGCCGGTGACTGTACAGGCGGAGTGTATACCGGAGCGGCAGTCTGAGGAGGAGCATACCCCGCAGGAGCTGTCTGAGCTTTTGCCTTTTGCGAAAAAATCTCCGTCAAATCGCCGCCCGACATCTTGGAAAGGAAAGGCAGACCAGCGTCCTTGCCGCGCAGGACACGCAGAATGGCAAACACGCAGAGGGCGATAAACGCTATATAAATGATATCTCCGACGACCGAGTTCACATTATTCATTGCGCTGCTCGCCTTGTAAACCTCCACCCAATTAAAAAACCGCGAAAGTCCTCCGAACACCCAACCTATAACCGATATGGTGAGATAATACGTAACGGTCAGTAAAAGCGATTGGAGCGTTTGCTTATTCAGCCACTCATCCCGCTCCGCCAGCAGCGCAAAGCCGCAGATCAGCAGCACGGCTACGGGCTGCCGCAGCGCAGCGAAAGCGAACGCGATGACCGCAACGGCGGTGGTACTAATTCCGAATTTTCCTTTTGTCATGATAAAATCATCCCTTCTAATTTTATATAATCAGTTCTTCACGCTGACTCTGCCGGCCGTTTTTTCTCTCTTTCCGGGATTTTCCCTTAATCCCAAAAACAAGTACTACAACTCCCACACACAGCAAGACGAGTCCGGTAAGGCCCACCGTCCCGCTGTCCTCGGTATTCACATGAGGCCAGAGGCAGAAGCGTGTATTTTAGCCTACAACATTACCGCAGTTTGAACAAAACATAACTTGCGACCCCTTTAATTATTTTAGGGGAGTCAGTTTTCTTTTCTCCACTCGTAGTAATATTTAAAACCGTCGCCGTTCAGGAAAAGTATAATGGCCATTTTTTGACCTTCGTGTCCTTTCAGCGCTCTTTTCAACGCCGAAGGCGATTGCTTTTGCGTAAAGCCCGATGGCCTTGTCGTTAAATTCCTGCACCTCTCCCGTCTGCGCTGCATCTGCCATGCGTACCAGTGTGTCCACGGGTGCAAAGTCCTTGACAGGGTTATCATCTTCATCCAGCCATTCGTCGTAGACTGCCGATTCTAGAAAAGCGACAGCATCTTATATAAGCTGGTCGCGCGCTGAGGTACTGTCAACCTCGATAGATTTGAAAAGCTCATCAAGCTCTTTTCCCATCGCACTGTAGAGCTTCGCCTTTTTTTGCCGGCGGTCGTATTCATCAGCCGCATAGGTCCGGACAAAGGTTTTAATCTGCTGCTCCTCGGAGAGCTTGCCGAAGCCCAGAATGCCGAAATGGCTGGCGGAAAAAGTCGCCGTGCCGTCTTTCAGGTTTACCGTATCCGGCATAAAATACCGCCACATACCGTCCTCATAGGTGGCAAAGAAAAGCTCTTCAGCGGCTATATCCTTTAAATACTCTTTTGGAATTTTGATGGTTACGGGAACGGGGGAGGCAAACCAAACACCGTGCGCACCATCACCGGAAACCTCAATGGGCGTCCCGTACAGCGTGAAATCAGATGACCCATAACTTTTTGCATTCTCTGCTGAAAGCACCTTCATCGTTATCGCTGTACCGTCCTCCATCACGCCGTCCGGAATCAAAAGCTCCCATCCTGTTTTTGCACTGTTCCCGATTTTTGTATCCCTGCCCGCCTGAATGTCAGCTTCTAATGTGGCACCCTTTTCAAATGGGTCTTTTCCGGAGCAGCCCGTGAGAGTAGATATCAGTCCAGTGAGTATGCAGAGCACCAAAAATAACGATATTAATTTTTTCATAAAAGCTCCCTATAATTCATAAATCTGCCGCTTTACATCAATATCATTATCTTTTGTACGAAAAAAGTTAATGCTCTCTCCATATCCATATCATGTTATGTATTGATGGCGCTCGCCCTACTCCTCCTGATGGAACAGCTCCTCCACGGAATCGTCGTAGTCTTTGAAATCATTTCTATTCCGCATTATAGCAACAAAGCGGGCTTTATTCCTTTTTCGGTTCATCACCAACAGAAGAAATATGCCGATTAAAATAT
>JAAYKB010000115.1 GCA_012522615.1 Clostridiales bacterium | reverse complement strand
GCAAATTCATATATCCCTGTCCCAAACTCCTTGATTTTCAGATTGATTTCGTGTATAATAAACCGAAGTCAAAAGTGGGATGTGTCGGCTTTTGAGTGGAACCGTGTGCTCTGGGGCATACGGACGGGCGGGTCCTGTGCGACGGTGCGCCGTGAACCATGTCAGGCGGGGAACCGAGCAGCATTAAGCGGTTGCTGCCGTGCGCCGCAGCCAATCTGTCCGTTCGTATGCCCGAGGGCACGTGTTTTTTGCAAGATATGTAAATTTTGTTAAAGGGGGATGGCCATGTATCAAGTGCTGTACCGGAAATGGAGGCCGCAGACTTTCTCGGATGTATATGGTCAGCCTATGATTACCGCCGCGCTGAAAAACGAACTGTGTACCGGACGAATTGCCCACGCATATTTGTTCACAGGCTCTCGCGGTACGGGCAAAACCTCCTGCGCCAAGATTCTCGCCAAGGCGGTGAATTGCCTTGACCCGCAGCAGGGCGCTCCCTGCAATCGGTGCGACAACTGCCGCGGGATTGACGACGGGACTATTCTCGACGTTGTCGAGATAGACGCCGCTTCCAATAACGGGGTGGATAATATCCGCGATTTGCGTGAAGAGATAAACTTTACACCGGCGGTTGTGCGTTACAGAGTTTACATCATCGACGAGGTTCACATGCTTTCGGCCGGTGCATTTAACGCGCTTTTGAAAACCCTTGAAGAGCCGCCTGCCCATGTTATATTTATGCTTGCCACCACCGAGGTGCACAAGCTGCCGGCAACCATCCTTTCGCGCTGCCAGCGCTTCGATTTTCACCGTATATCGCCCGATGACATCACCGCTCGTATCCGATATATTGTTGAGCAGGAGGAGTTTACGGTCACCGACGATGCGGCGCTTCTTATTGCTCGGATTGCCGACGGGAGCATGAGGGACGCCCTGTCGCTTCTTGACCAGTGCGTTTCCCATACTAATGAGATTACGGCGGATAGCGTTGCCGATGCTGCCGGACTTGCGGGCCGGGAATATCTTTTTGAGTTTTCCTCCGCGGTAAAAAACGGGGACGGAGGTTCGGCAATTGGTCTGGTCGGAAGATTGCACGAGGCTTCCCGCGATATGGAGCGGCTTTGCGCCGAGCTTATTGAGCTCTATCGCAATCTGATGATTATAAAAAGCGTTCCCGATCCCGCAGGGTTGATAATTGTGCCGCCCGCCGAGATGGAGCAATTGCGGAGTGAAGCCGAACACTATGAGCTTCCGGTTTTGCTTCACTGTATCGATACCCTGCAAAACGCGCTGGAGGGACTGAAGGCGGGTGCATCCCGCAGGGTGGCAATGGAAATGACCATGCTGCGCCTTTGCTCGCCGGAGTTGGATTCGAGTACCCGGTCGCTGTTGCGAAGGGTGCATGCTCTCGAAAGCGCGGTTAAATCGGGTCGCTTTACTCCTGTTGCCCAGCAAACCGCTCCGCCTGAGCCGGCCGAGAATGCAAGCAAACCGTCAGGCCGTACTCCCAAGCAGCCCTCAGTCGTGACCGCTGACCCGACTGCGGCAGCTACAGACGCAGAACCTGCTGACGAGGCGGAAGAGACCCCTTTCACCGAATGGAATGAAGTGGTTGAGATGCTTTCGTCCGCATGTCCGCCGCTGTATGGCGTACTTCAGGGCTCAACCGCAACCTTCCGAGGGAATTATGTTCTTATCGAAACCGATAACGAGATGTTTAAATCACTGGTTACCAGAGACGGCAACAAGAGCATACTGGTTGATACAATCAAAGGAGTTACGGGACGTGTATGCCGAATCGGAATAAAGAAAAAGCCTGCTGTAGCAGACAAGGCGGAAGACCCGCTGTCAGAGTTTATTCGCTCCAGCCGCGAGCTGGGAGTTAATATGGAGATTAAATAGTTGCTTTTACTTTACTAATATATAAGGGGAGAAACAAATGAAAGCAAGACTGCCGCAGGAATATTCGAATAAAGGACCCGGCAACATGCAGAGCATGCTTAAACAGGTACAGAAAATGCAGGAAGATATGGCGGTGCTTCAGGCCGAACTTGATGAACGCGAGTACAGCGCTTCCTCCGGCGGCGGGGCGGTTACCGCTACGGTTGACGGCAAGCATAAGATTACCAAACTTGACATAAAGCCCGAGGTGGTTGACCCCGAGGATGTCGAGATGCTGGCTGATTTAATTATGGCGGCAGTTAATGAAGCGGTTCGTCAGGCTGTTGAAACCTCTGAAGCCGAAATGTCCAAAATTTCCGGCGGGCTTTCAATGCCCGGTATTCTCTGATTATGTCACATTTAGCAGCGCCGCTTGCGCGCCTGATCGAACAGTTTGAACGATTGCCGGGAATCGGACATAAATCAGCACAAAGACTTGCGTTTCATATACTTAATATGTCGGAAAAGGGAGCAGAGGAATTTACCGCCGCCATAACCGAAGCTCGTGAAAAGATTCATGAGTGCGCCCGTTGCTGCAACCTGACGGAACAGGAGCTTTGTCCGGTCTGTCGGGCAGACGGGCGTGACACAACCACCATCTGTGTCGTTGAGGATGCCCGGGATGTTCTCGCATTTGAACGCACGCGAGAATACCGCGGGTCATATCATGTACTTCACGGCACAATATCGCCGATGGACGGAGTCGGACCCGAGCAGCTTCGCATCAAGCAGCTCCTCAACCGTATTGCGGATGAGGATATCACCGAGATTATCATGGCAACCAATCCCACCGTGGAGGGAGAGGCCACCGCGATGTATATATCCAAATTGCTTGCGCCCTTTGGCGTTAAGGTTACAAGGCTGGCATACGGAATCCCGGTCGGCGGCGATCTGGAGTATGCCGATGAGGTTACCCTGCGCCGTTCGCTCGAGGGGCGAAATCCTCTGTAAGCGTGTTTGTGCGGGAGTTATGGTGATTTAACGGGTCGATTGCCGCCAAAGCACTTGACTAAAAACATATAAAGGAGATTGTGTGCAATGGCCGATTTATCTAATATAAAAACCATAACAACCAATAAAAAGGCCTTTCACGATTACTTTGTTGAGGAGACCATGGAGGCAGGTATCGAACTGGCCGGAACAGAGGTCAAGTCTCTTAGGCAAGGTTCGGTCAATCTCAAGGACGCGTGGTGTTCGATTGACTCCGGAGAAATTTTTATTAACGGCATGCATATCAGTCCGTATGAAAAGGGAAATATATTCAATCGGGAGCCCACACGCGTTAGACGGCTGCTGATGCACAAAAAAGAGATACTCCGGCTTTTCGGGCTGATAAAACAACAGGGGTATACCCTGATTCCGCTGTCCCTTTACTTTAAAAAATCGCTGGTAAAGGTTCAGTTGGGACTATGCCGCGGCAAAAAGCTGTATGATAAGCGCGAGGATGCCGCAAGACGCGAGATGAAGCGGGAGGCCGAACGCGCAATCAAGGAGCGAAATCAGTAGTTAAAGGGCCGGCACACAATTAAAAGTTGTGGCCGGCGTCGGTTTATTTCGTTCAAAAAGTATTAATATTATGTTGATGACAAATTGGGTTTGATTGGTTATAATATTTGGTGTTTGATGTCAATGATACGGTTATTGAAAGGACAGATATATACATGCTGGACTCCTATTGGAAGCATTTTAAAAGCGGTACGGATATAAGAGGGGTTGCGATAGACGGCGTGGAGGGCGAACCGCTTGACCTGACCGATTCGGTGGTTGACTGTATAGCCGTCGGCTTTGCCGAATGGCTTTCTGAGCGAAGCGGCAGACTGCCCGGGGAGCTGACGGTATCGGTCGGACGTGACAGCAGATTGTCCGGACCGCGTATACGGGATGTGGTGGTAAACTCGCTCACCGGCGCGGGCGTGAGGGTGATTGACTGCGGACTTGCGTCTACTCCGGCCATGTTTATGACTACGGTTGACCTGAACTGCGACGCCGCGGTGCAGATTACTGCCAGCCACCATCCTTTTCACAGAAACGGATTAAAATTTTTTCTTCCCTCCGGAGGGCTGGAGGGCAGCGATATAACCGAGGTTTTCGAGTATTCTCAAAGACTTTCGGAAAACCCGGAATCCAGAAAGAAGTCGTCCATGACCGGCCCTCTTGCGAAGGAGGATTATATGTCGCAATACGCCGGCAGACTGCGCGCCCTGATTTGCGAGGGTGTCAAGGCGCAGGATTACGAACATCCGCTGAAGGGCTTTCATATAGTTGTGGACGCCGGAAACGGCGTGGGCGGGTTTTACGCCGATAATGTGCTTTTACCGCTCGGCGCAGATATATCGGGAAGCCAGTTCCTTGAACCGGATGGGCGGTTTCCAAATCATGTGCCCAACCCCGAGAATAAGGAGGCCATGGCATCGGTTTGCGAGGCCACGTTCAAAGCGGGCGCCGACCTAGGGGTTATATTCGATACCGATGTCGACCGTGCCGGATGCGTAGATTCGTCAGGGCGGGAAATCAACCGAAACCGGTTGGTCGCCCTCGCCTCGGCCATTGTGCTGGAGGACAACCCGGGTGGTACTATAGTTACCGATTCGATTACATCAAGCGGGCTGAAGACCTTTATTGAAAAAGAACTTGGCGGCGTTCACCACCGTTTTAAGCGGGGATATAAGAATGTAATAAACGAAGCCCTTCGGTTGAATGCGCAGGGGATAAACTGCCCGCTAGCTATTGAAACCTCGGGTCATGCAGCTTTGAGGGAAAATTATTTTCTGGACGACGGCGCATACCTAATCACCAAAATCATCATAAAGGCTGCTCAGCTGGGCACACATGGAAGGACACTCGAATCCCTGATTGAAAGGCTTGCCGAACCGGCGGAAAGCGTGGAACTTCGCTTTAATATCACCCAGCCTGATTTTCGCTCCTGCGGAAACCGTGTGCTTGATGCCCTTGAAGAATATGCCCGAAACAACGGGTGGGAGGTCGCGGACGACAGCCGCGAGGGTGTCCGTATATCGTTCGGAGCGGGGCAGGGGGAGGGCTGGCTCCTGCTCAGACTAAGCGTGCATGATCCGGTCATGCCCCTCAATATTGAAAGTGATGTCAAGGGCGGCTGTCTTGTTATGGCCAAAAAGCTGAACGAATTTTTAAAGACACAATCAGGTCTTGATATCGAGGCGCTGACAAAATTCATATTGTGACGAAGGATATAAAAATCGGGAGGAAGATCCTCCCGGGATGGAGAGGACAATGGAGTGGACCGAACTGCTTTTAACCGTGCCGTCTGATCAGGCGGAACGCGCGGCGGATATTGCGAACATGGTTGTGCCTTACGGTCTGTATATTGAGGATTACAGTGACCTTGAGCAGGGGGCGCGTGAGGTCGCGCATACTGACCTTATCGATGAAGAGCTGCTCGCCCGTGACCGTACCCATGCCGTAATCCATCTTTATATCAGTCCGGAGGAAAGCCCCGCTGAAGCTTTGGCCTTTCTGGAGGAAAGGCTTACCTCGTCGGGAATCGTACATGAGGTTAATACCAAGTCGCTCAACCAAGATGACTGGGCAAACAACTGGAAGCGTTATTTCAAGCCGCTCCCTGTTGGCAAAGGGCTTTTGATTTGCCCGACATGGGAGAAGCCGCCGGCCGAAAACGACAGGGCTTTGCTGAATATAGACCCGGGAATGGCTTTCGGCACAGGCGGACACGAGACCACCAGACTGGTGCTTGAAACGTTGGAGGAATATATTAATGGCGGAGAAGCCTTGCTGGATGTCGGATGCGGCAGCGGAATTTTATCTATTGCCGCTTTGCTGCTCGGGGCAAAGAGCGCGTTCGGGGTGGATATCGACCCGCTTGCAGTGAAAACGGCGGTCGAAAACGGAAGGCTCAACGGCATGTATCCGCCTGAATATACCATGGTTCAAGGTAATCTTGTGGATAAGGTTAGCGGACGGTTCGATATTATCGTCGCAAATATTGTGGCGGACGCCATTATTGCACTTTCGAAAGATTTGCCGCCCTTTATCAAACCGAACGGGATATATATCGCCTCAGGTATTATCGATACACGGGTTGAGGAGGTGCAAAACGCGCTCGGTCGCTTCGGCTTTGAGATTATTGAGAAACGGGAGCAGGGCGGCTGGGCGGTGATTGTCTCAAGACCACGTATATCAGTATTTATTTAATCATATTTTTGGAGGTTGGCCATGCCGCGTTTTTTTGCCGAATTCGGCGGCGGAGATTCCGCAGTGATAACAGGACAGAATGCGATTCATATACGTCGTTCTCTGCGCATGCGTCCGGGCAACAACCTGACTCTGTGCGACGGACAGGGGAATGATTATTACTGTGAAATAACCTCTTTTGAGGGCGAGGACGTTATGCTAAAGGTGCTTTACCGCACCCCGACAACCTGCGAGCCGACAACCCGTGTGACGTTGTATCAGGGACTTCCAAAAGGGGATAAGCTGGAATGGATAATACAAAAGGCGGTTGAGCTCGGTGTATATGCGGTTGTGCCGGTCGAAACGGCCCGCAGTATTTCCCGTATCGATGAGGCTTCCGACAGGTCGGCAAAAAAACAGAAAAGGCTGCAAAAAATTGCCGATGAGGCTGCGGGCCAGTCCGGACGCGGTATACTGCCCAAGGTAGAAACACCCTTAAATTTCAAGCAGGCGCTCGAACGCATAAGGAATGAAGGCTCTCCAGTTATTGTGTTTTATGAGGGGGGAGGTTCCTCTCTCGGCGGTATGATAGACCCGAGCTGTAAAAATATTTCGATAGTTATAGGTCCCGAGGGCGGATTTGAACCGTCCGAGATAGAAGCGCTAAAGGATATTGGAGCACAAACCGGAACACTCGGTCCCAGAATACTCAGGTGCGAGACGGCCCCGATAGCTGCGCTGGCGGTCATTATGTCGCTGACAGGCAATATGGGATGATATAAGACAATGAAGGAGTGGATTGCTTGTGAAGATAATTGATATTTCGCGTGAGCTGTTATCCGCTCCGGTTTATCCCGGAGACCCCTCTCCTGAAGTACGGCCCATTTCCGGCATTGCTCTTGGGGATGGATGCAACACATCGGCGTTGAATTTTTGCGCCCATAACGCTACACATCTGGACGCCCCGCTTCACTATATACCGGACGGAAAAGATATTGCATCTGTCTCTCTCGATGCCTGCGTCGGCGAATGCAGTGTTGTTGAATTCAACGGTATTTTGTTGGGCGCACAGGCTGAAAAGATTATATCCGGACTTCACCCGCGCATACTGTTTAAGGGGAATATGGAGATCAGTCCGAGCGCCGCCTTTGTCCTATCGGAAGCGGGGCTATATCTGGTGGGGGTAGAAGCCCAATCGGTGGCTTCGGCCGAGTGCAGCGGCTCTGTACACCGCCAGTTGCTAGGAAGCGATATGGTGCTTTTAGAGGGACTTGATTTATCAAGGGTTCAGCCCGGAAGCTATTTTCTGTTTGCCGCGCCGATTAATATCGCAGGCTGCGACGGCTCTCCGGTCAGAGCGTTGCTTATCGAAAGATAAATTAATAAAACGGGAGGAATACATATTATGTCTTATGAAACTAATTTTGTAATAAGCGGTATAGCCGGGTTATTCGTAGGTATAGGGTTATTTTCGCTTATAGGAATCGGTTCATGCATCCTGTTGGCACTGAGCGTATATAATGACGCGCTTTACCGTCGTGTGGAAAACCCGACCATGTGGGCGGTTTTATCCGGTTTTTTCAATATTGTGGCGCTGGTATATATTATCATTCAGGCAACAAAAAAGGCTGCTCCTTTGCGCTGTATGCAGTGCGGTGACTTCCTCCATCCGAACAGTCGGTTCTGCCAGAGGTGCGGCAGACCGCTAATGATCCCTTCCCCCGATGAGCTAAACAATTATGACAGGCGAAGAAAGCTGTTCCTGTGGCTTTGGATTGGTTCGTCGGTTCTCTCTTTTATTGTGCTTTTTGTGTTCATATTTATTTATGTGGTGAGATTTATAGGTGCAGTTTAAGTAGGATTTTTCTAATGACGAATGAGTAATTTTGACAATTTTCAAATTTGAAAAATTGCAGCCCTTTTGTATTGACAAGTCGGCTCAGATATAGTATTATATACACCGTCGCCAAACAAGGCGACGGCTTGGGAGCATAGCTCAGCTGGGAGAGCACCTGCCTTACAAGCAGGGGGTCACAGGTTCGAGCCCTGTTGTTCCCACCATATCTGACGGTCAGCAAATCGCGGGCAGTTTTGTTCACGATTTGCAACCGAAAGGTAAAGGATTTTGGATTTGGCCCGGTAGTTCAGCTGGTTAGAACGCTAGCCTGTCACGCTAGAGGTCGACGGTTCGAGCCCGTTCCGGGTCGCCAATTTGCCTCTGTAGCTCAGTTGGTAGAGCAGAGGACTGAAAATCCTCGTGTCGTTGGTTCGATTCCGACCGGAGGCACCAAAGAATAAAACCGCTTTGCGGTTTTATTCTTTCAAATTAAGCTCCCCTTAATTTGAGACAGCCACACAGGATAGCCTGTTGAAATTTGCAATGGGGAATTAACCCGACGGCAGGATATCCTGCCTATTCTGCGGCTTTAGCTCATCTGGTAGAGCGCAACCTTGCCAAGGTTGAGGTAGCGAGTTCGAGCCTCGTAAGCCGCTCCAAACACCAATGCAGGCATAAATCAGAAGTTTTCTGATTTATGCCTGCATTTTGTGAAACGAAAATCACCGGCGATGCTGATGGTTTCAAAAAGCTTTAGCTATGCTTTACAAAACCGATTCGTTTTCTGATGAATATGAATTACTAACGCCAGCATTTTCCGCAAAATTAATTAATAAACAGTATAAAAAGTGCCCTGACCAAAAATACAGGGCACTTTTTAATTATGGTTTATGAACTGTTGAAAGATATATACGAACAGTGTATAATAAGTTACAGTTGTTTTGAGTTTTCTATCTTTATTGCAAACAGACACAACTTTGCGTCTTATGATATTTTGATAAAGTCAAGTGATGTAGTTACGAAATTGTCTATAATTTCTTATAGCAAATTGGAGGAATAATAATGGACTGGAAATTACCTCCCGAAAACCAAGTGCTATTGGATATATTAGCAAACGAGTTATTTGATGCACACAGAGAGATTTCATTGGAAAATATCGATATAGAAAAGTTGTTGCAGGAAAGCAGGAATCAAACAGTAACAGCACAGGCGTTTGAAGGCTTATCCTTTTATAAAAATCAAATTCCCCCAATCATCTATGGGCAATGGTCTTCTTATGCGTTCCAACAGGTAGTTCATAGTACAAATGTTTTTTTTCAACATAAGGAGTTACATAATTGGCTGACTGATATAAATGTTCCTTATTGCATCCTAAAAGGATGCGCCTCAGCCCACTACTATCCAAAACCGTATTTGCGTTGTATGGGTGATGTAGACTTTTTGATATCTACTGAGAATGTAGATAAAGCTACGGATTGTCTGCTAGAGCAGGGCTATATAAGCAGCGAAAAAGAACATGAATTTCATATAAGCTTTTACAAGGAACAAAGCGTGTTAGAATTGCATTTGGCAGTCAGTACTCTGCCCGAGGGAGAAGCAGGGGATACGATTCGGGAATGGATGGAACATATAATAGATGATGCAGAGACTGTTAATGATGAAAGCTACGGCACTCTTAAAATTCCGTGTTGGTTTCATCACGGTTTAATAATTCTGATTCACGCACAGCGTCACCTGCTTCAATCGGGTATCGGACTGCGGCATTTTTGTGATTGGGCAGTGTATATTAATAGGCTGGATAGTACCCAGCGTGCGCTGTTAAAGGAACGGCTTCAAAAAGTGGGATTGTGGCGAATGGCGCAGATTCTAAGTCAAACTGCAGTCCTATATCTTGGTATGCCGAACGATGATTTGTTCGGCGATTTGGAAATAGATTTGTGCCTGGGGATTATGGAAGATATCATGCTAAGCGGCAACTTCGGCCGCAAGGATTTCATGCACTCTATGTCATCTCTTGTCTTGCCGGATGTGAGAGAATCAAAAAATTCCATGATTCGACAAGCTTTTTTATCTCTAAATAGTATAGTTTATAGTAATTGGCCTAAATCGAAGAGATTAAAGCTTATTCTTCCTATAGGATATGTGTATTTTCCTCTGCGCTACGCTTTTCGCAGTCTGATAGGGAAAAGAGATAAGGTTAAAATAAAAGACTTACTTACAGTAGGAAGTAACCGTAGAAAAGTTTATGAACAGTTACATATTTTTGAGATATAATTGATAAAGCATTTACTATTAACAAAACACCAATATCCGAAAGTTGAGAAGAGTAATGAAAAAAAAGAGAATCTATCTTTCGTCGCCAACGATGCATGGAGACGAGCAGAAGTACATAAAGGAAGCATTTGATGCAAACTGGGTTGCCCCGCTCGGTCCAAACGTCGACAGATTTGAGCGTGATATGGCGGAGTATATCGGAGTAAAACATGCTGCTGCTTTGGTGTCAGGAACGGCTGCGCTCCACTTAGCGGTAAAGCTGGCAGGTGTTAAGCTTGGGGAGGTTGTGCTTTGCTCAGATTTGACGTTTGTCGCGACTGTAAACCCGATTTCGTATGAGGGTGGAGTACAGGTATTTATAGATTCCGAACGTGAAACCTGGAACATGAATCCAAAAGCTTTGGAGCGAGCCTTCGACAAATATCCCAGTTGTAAAACAGTTATTGTTGCAAACCTTTACGGAATCCCTGCAAAACTTGATGAAATACAAGCAATATGCGACTCGCACGGTGCAATAATGATTGAAGATGCGGCTGAAAGTTTATCTTCTACATATAAAGGAAAACAAACAGGGTCATTTGGCAATTATAATGTATTATCCTTTAATGGGAATAAGTTGATAACCACCTCAGGAGGAGGAATGCTTCTTTCGGATGATGAAGAGGCAATAAAAAAAGCCCGGTACTGGTCAACGCAATCACGCGACCCGGTTCCTTGGTACCAGCACAGAGAGATTGGTTATAACTATCGTATGAGCAACATCGTTGCCGGTATTGGTCGAGGTCAGCTATTGCATGTTGATGAGCATAAACGTATCAAGGAAAGGATTTATTATCTCTATAAAGAAGGACTTAAAGACCTGCCTATTAAGATGAATCCATATCATGTTGAAAGCCGTCCGAACTTCTGGCTAAGTTGTATTACAATTAATTCGGATGCTATGAGTGTTTGCACACCTGAAAAGATTCGTCTTGCTTTGGAAAAAGAAAACATAGAGTCCAGACCGATTTGGAAACCTATGCATCTGCAACCCGTATTTGCGGGTCGTGATTTTATTTCCGTTGAGGGTGATGTGGGCGCAGATATATTTGAAAGAGGTCTTTGCTTGCCATCAGATATTAAGATGACGGAAGAAGAACAAAATGAAGTTATTGATATCATAAAAAGCTGCTTTTGAGAGGTTTTATATATGTACGCTAAATACATAAAGCGGACTATGGATTTTATTTTAGCGTTGCTTGCCATGACTCTGCTTTCGCCTGTTATGTTAATTATAGCAATACTCGTCAGGATTAAGCTCGGTTCGCCGGTAATTTATAAACAAGAGCGACCGGGGAAAGATGAAAAGATATTTGTGCTGTATAAATTCAGGACAATGACAGACGAAAGAGATAATAATAGTGAGCTTTTGCCCGATGAGATGCGGCTCACAAAATTTGGTCGGTTATTGCGCAGCACAAGCTTAGACGAATTGCCAGAATTATGGAACATCATCCGTGGCGATATGTCAATAGTCGGACCACGACCGCTATTGGTTAAATACTTGCCACTTTATAATGAACAGCAGAGAATGCGCCATTATGTCCGTCCCGGGCTAACCGGATATGCACAAGTACACGGACGAAATGCAATATCATGGGAGGAAAAATTTAGACTGGATGCGGAATATGTACACAATATTACTTTTTTAGAAGATATGAAGATTGTTTTCTGCACGGTGAAGTCAGTCTTAAAGGGTGAAGGTATTGGATATGGAACCTCAGATACAGCGGAAGAGTTTACTGGTACGAAGGTTTGTCAAGATGAACAGGAGCAAGTAAAGATATGAAAAAACTAGTTATTATAGGTGCAGGAGGGCACGGAAAAGTCGTTGCTGATAATGCACTTAAAAATAAAAAATATGAAAGCCTTCTTTTTTTAGATGACAGTGAAGACTCAAAAGGATTTAATAATATAGCGGTTGCTGGTAAAGTTGATGATTTTTTTCAATATATAAACGACAGTGAATTTATCGTTGCGATTGGAAACAATACGATTCGTGCAAAAATCACTTCTGCTCTTGAAGCAAGACAAGCAAAAATCGCCACACTTATCCATCCGGATGCTGTAATTGGATCTGGAGTACGTATCGGGTGCGGTACCGTTGTAATGGCAGGGGCAGTGATTAATACTGGTTCCATAATTGGAAAAAGTTCAATTATTAACACCTGTAGTTCAATTGATCACGATTGTATAGTCGGCAATTATTGTCATATATCCGTAGGAGCTCATCTTGCAGGCTCTGTGGTTATAGGGAAAAGTGTGTTTGTGGGCGCAGGCGCTACTGTAATTGACAATATAAAGATATGCTCCAAAGCTATTGTTGGAGCTGGTGCGGTGGTAACAAACGATTTGGATGAAGCGGGTACATATGTTGGTGTTCCCGTAAAAAGGATAAAATGACCATGAAAATTTTATATGTTACAACGATTGGCTTGACGATGTGTTTTTTTAAAGACTTTATTCACAAACTGATTAAAGATGGAAACCAAATTGATATTGCCAGCAACGAAAATGAAGCACCTGTTCCAGATTATTACCGCGAATGGGGATGCAAAATAAATCCTCTGTCATGTTCACGCTCCCCTTTCAGCAAGGGAAACCTTACTGCTGTGGCTCAGATAAAAAAGCTTGTTGAGGAAAAAGATTATGATATGGTTCATTGTCATACACCAATTGCGGCTGCCTGTACACGAATTGCATGCAGAAAGCTGAGAAAAAAGGGTGTGCGAGTACTCTACACCGCCCACGGCTTTCATTTTTATAAAGGAGCGCCCCTGATTAACTGGCTTTTATATTATCCGGTAGAAAAGCTCCTTTCAAATTATACGGATGTGCTTATCACGATTAACCGTGAGGATTATGAGCTTGCTCAAAGAAAAATGAATGCGAAAAAGGTCTGTCTGGTTCCGGGCGTAGGTGTTGATACAGAGAAATACGGACAAGCTATCGCTGAAAAATCGTATTTAAAAAAGGAATTGTCTATACCCGATTCGGCGACCGTTTTACTATCCGTCGGCGAGTTGAACGATAATAAAAATCATGCTGTTCTTATACGTGCTCTTGCGAAGGCCAACGCGCCGTTAATGCATTACTGCATTGCCGGAACAGGCGCCTTAAAACCCGCTTTAGAACTGCTTGCAGAATCCTTAAATATTTCCAAACAGGTTCACTTTTTGGGATACCGCAACGATATACCGGCACTTTGCAAAGCGTCGGATATCTTTTGCTTTTCTTCAAAGCGCGAAGGTCTTCCGGTATCGCTTATGGAGGCAATGGCTGCGGGGCTGCCGTGCGTGGCGTCGGATATCCGCGGAAACCGGGATTTGATTATTGATGGTGAGGGCGGCTTTCTTGTGCCTCCAGAGGATGTGGATGGATTCACAGAGGCGATTGTACGGCTGACCGCCGACAGAGAAATGTGTGAAAGGATGGGCGCCGCAAACCGTGAAAATGTCCGGACATACGACATTGCTAATGTTATGAGTGAGATGCGTGAGATTTATAAAGAGGCTTTAGGGGATTCCCTGAACAAGGATAAAGATGTTGTATATTCAGATAATTAATGGAGGATACGCCGATGCCAAGGGTTCTGCACCTGCTAAGTACGAATCGGTTTTCCGGCGCGGAGAATGTTGCCTGTCAGATTATACGCATGTTTTCCGACCTGCCGGAGTATGACATGGCCTATTGCAGTCCGGACGGACCCATCGCGGATGCGGTGAAATCCAAGGGCATTTGCTTTCTGCCTATGGACAGGCTGTCTTTGTGTGAAATAAAAAGGGTTATTGCAGCATACAAACCGGATATTATTCATGCCCACGATATCCGCGCCAGCCTGCTGGCCTCTCTTTGTTGTAAACAAAAGCGTATCCTTTCGCACATGCATGTAAACCATGAAAACATGAAAAAGCCCACATTAAAAGCATTTTTATATGGTATATCCGTGCCTCGTTATGTTCATATATTTTGGGTATCCGATTCGGCGCTGAAAGATTATCTGTTTAAACAGGCCTGCCGTAATAAAAGCACGGTATTGCGAAACGTTATTTGTATCGATGAACTTTTCCTAAGAATGCAAGAGGACAATCAAAGTTATGATTATGATATTGTTTTTGTCGGGCGCATAACATATCAAAAACACCCAGAACGCCTGATTCGCGTCATGAGCCGGTGCGTAAAGATTATGCCGGATATTCGTTGCGCGATTGTGGGAGACGGTGAGTTGCGGGAGCATGCGGAACAGATTGTCCGTAATTCGAGCTTGGAACATAATATCAGTTTTCTGGGGAGTATGAGCAATCCTCTTAAGCTTATGCACGATGCAAAGTTTATGCTGATGACCTCACGCTTTGAGGGAACCCCCATGTGTGCGTTGGAAGCAATGGCGCTGGGGGTACCCATCGTTTCCACCCCAACGGATGGAATGTGCAATTTGGTTG
>JAAYKB010000002.1 GCA_012522615.1 Clostridiales bacterium | reverse complement strand
CCGGTGAGTGTTTTTATTTTTGTCCGATTGTTAGATAAACCATACAATCTCAGTGACAACTACAAACAATGAATCTTTAGTAGTGACGCTGGGAATGGTAGGATTATAGTGGTGCCCATAGCGAGGAGATATCTCGTGATGAGGAATGGTGGCTTTCTGCTTTCAGGAATGGATTAAAGTGAAAACTCATTTACCCACATTGACCGATATCAGATGTATCGTACCTTCACCAATTATTAGTATACGCTTTTACTAACCGGTCCGTCCTTTTTCGTCGTCTTTCTGCCCTTCCATAAGATGGATCGAAGCTATCTTCACTTGGTACGACAAGCATTTTAGGTGCAACATGCATTCCTTTGATTATAGGAGTATGCTTCGGTCTCCCGATTAATACTTCCGTCGAGCCAATCTGACGCATATTAATGGGTGGAGAATTGGTTGGGATAATCTGCATATGGACTGTCATTTCCTCCGGTTTTGGTATGATGAGAATGCGGTCGTACTTTGTTGGTAATCTTGTTGTAGGGGAAACTCTCAATACTTCTTCTTTCTGCAACTGTTGATTTATTGGTAACGGCAGTAATTGTAAAGGTGTCATATCAGGGGATATGACTGACTCTCTTATCCACTCTTTAAGTACATCTTTTATTTCTTGGGCATTCATTACAGATGCAAATGAAGTAAATAACAGTGATAACAGCAAAAAAACCGGAAAGTCAAACCATACATCCAAAACAATAAATCAATACATTATCAATGACATCCCTATTTTCTTCCCAAAGGTGGGGTCAATATCGGGAATATTCTAAAAGTTATCGTTCTTGAAAATCAGAGTAGTTGATTTTTACTAATAATTCCGGGGTATCGTTGTTAATTGCGTTCGGGAGCAATTTCATCATCGTCTCAGACGCCACTAGCTTTCTATCAAACAACACATAGTCTGTCTCCAATAAATAAGATATTCCGGATTCTAAATGACTTGTTAAATGTACATCAATACGTGCAATAATTCCATTGTTGTCTAAATAGACATAACATCTGAACTCATCTTCTTTATTAAGATTCCAGAGCATGTCATTACTGGAGCGTATTACAAATTCCCATAAATCAAGATTGTTTTCTACACCTTTGTAATCACAATAAAAACGTTTTCGATATTTTGAGTGGCAAAAAATATTTGCCGCCAAATAATTTATCTCACTGGCTCTTTTTAGACCTCTTATTAATATATCCTTATAATCGGTCTCATCAGAGAAATTAATACCTATTGTATCAATATTTACGTAAGCATTTTTAAAATGACAAGCTACGTTTCCTTTTTTGGATGATTGTCTCCCAGCTACAAATTCAAAATCTGCATTAAAATGATATTCTTTAAATTCGGCAATAATAAATTCTTCTTCTTCTTTTTAAAAAAAGCTTCGGCATTAAAATCATTTCTGCTTACAACGATAGGTTCCAATAGAAATAGTTTTTCGTCCAAGGAAATATTTATACTGTCACTTGCTATTAATTTATTATCAATAATTACATTTTTAGGTTCGTACCCCATATACCGTACCAAAATTGAATCGCCTACTTCAATAATGTCTGTATTCACAATCAATTTGCCATTATTTGTACCAATTCTATGTAGTTTATTTGGAATTGAGATCTCGGGATATTCCAAAGGTTCTTTTAGTTGATTTGTCACATGAATCCTGTATTCCCGTACACTCATAACGAGGCGACGGTATCCGGTGGTAGCACATCCATATCCTTGAATAGTTGCCTTTGCTTTTGAAGTACCTTTCCCACTGTCAAGGACTTGCCAGGTTCGGTGTAGCACTCGACAAGGTCCACCTTATCGAGCAGCCCTTGAATAGTATATTGTTTGAAAAGATTGTTCTCGCTCATTTGTCTTTTAATATAGGAAAGATAGATCAGCGCGATGAACTCGACAAAGAGCTTTCCCTCCAGGCTCGCCTCGGAGGAGACAAGCATCCTCTTGCCGCTGAGCCGCTCCTTGATATTCCTGACTTTACATCACAACAGGAGGCAATTAAGCCTCTAATCGATCCAAATATCGAATAGGGTGGCGCATAGTCAAAGTCAGGAAATGTGCTGTAACAGTTTGTAACACCCAAAAACAAATCAAACAATTTGCTCCATTGTTTCCCTTGTTTTCTTATAGTCTTGATAAAAACTTTCAATTTCTACCCCCCCTGGTAACACCATATCAATATTTACCCCTGAAACTACTTGTTTACACGCGGTCAGGTGTTTAATGGGACTCTATTGGATGAATCAATGTTTATATTTAATTGCGAGATAGCATGTTGGAAGTGATATGTCAGTTCTGATTCCTGAAATCATTCGGTGTCAATCCTGTTTCATTCTTGAACATTCGGGTAAAATGCTGGGGGTATTTGAACCCCAACGAATGGGCAATCTCGCTGATCGTTTTCTCCTTGTTGAATATAAGGTTCTTTGCCAGGTTGATGATTTCGAATTGAATATATTCTTTAGCCGATTTCCCTGTCTCCTTTTTGATCAGATCTCCAAAGTAATTTGCCGACAAGTGGAGTACATCTGCAAAATAGGCCACGGAAGGTAATCCGAATCTTTGAGGCTTATCTGATGAGAAATAATCGTTCAACTTCTCTTCAAATTTCTCAATTATTCCCTGATTGACATTTTCTCTGGTGATAAATTGCCTGTCGTAAAAACGGTTGCAGTAATTCAGAAACAGTTCTATATTGGAAGCGATGAGTTTCTTACTGTGCTTATCCACACTTTGTTGCAACTCATATTCTATTTTTGCGAAACAATCCAGCACTATGTGTCTTTCACGTTCTGACAGGTGCAATGCTTCATTTGATTTGTAACTGAAGAAATTATAGTCGCTGATAATTTTTGCCAATTGAGTACCCTGAAGCAGATCCGGATGAAATACCAGCGCATGCCCTTTGGGTTGATAGACCAAACCATCATTATCCAGCTCCATCACTTGTCCCGGTGAAACGAAAACAAGTGTACCTTCCTGGTAGTCGTAATAGTTACGTCCATATTTGATGTCACCACAATTTACATCTTTCAGGAATATACAATACAGACCATAATTGATCCGCACTTTCTTATCTTTCCCCCATGTTCTTGGTTTGGCTTTTGAAAAATCAATCACACTCACCAATGGATGCAGTGTTTCATGATTATTCAATAGGTTATATTCGTTTACCGTATCAAATCTGAAAATTCCTTCCATAGCTTTCAATAT
>JAAYKB010000114.1 GCA_012522615.1 Clostridiales bacterium | reverse complement strand
CTACCTTGGCGCCTTCCTGAGCAAAGCGGATGGCAATCGATTTGCCTATACCCGATGCCGCACCGGTTATGATTGCGACTTTGTCTTTAAGTTTCATGTCACAGCCCTCCTTGTTTATTATTATTTGGTCAGAATCCGGTTTTATTAGGTCTTGTGTAGAATATCTTATGCTGACTCCTTCTTTTTCACCTGTTTGTTAGCTACATTATAGCATCTTAGACCTGCTTCGTGTGTTGTATTTGCAACGAATTAGTTATTTCTCAAAATAATTATGTTCGACCACTCAACTTACAATGCTGAGAATATTATCTCCCGCACCCCTGCCCCAGGTCAGCAGGTGAGCTAAAGGCAGCAGGGCGCGGGATGTGGGGCCCGCGCTGCTTGATTGGCGAAGTAAACTGTTCTGAAAAGTTCCTAAAGTGGGTTTGGGAGAAATTTCTTTCAAGAAGTTTCTCCCAAACGTCCCCCGCGCTTTTAGTTGTTGTACCACTCAGCCCTCAATGCTCATAACCGCCCCGATAAACACCGGAAGCCCTGATGCATTGTCGATTATCGCGTAGACAAAAGGCCGGTCCAGTTTTACAATTTTAGCCTCAAAATAGGCTTCGTCCTTCATTTCGACCTTGGTGACCGCCCCGGCCCGAGTCCCCAACTCATCCACCGAGATAAAGGTTTTATGGAGCACCTCTCCGATATAAATATTGCCTCTTGAAGATTTGCCGAGATTTGAGAAATCGGCCTGATTGGCTGAAAACGCTTTCGGAATACCCAACTCCTTTAGAGCGTCATTCATTTTCACGGTAGAGTCATAGCTGAATTTCGGCAGGCTTGCGTTTACAAGAGTATTCTCGGCGGACTTTACGGTGTTGACAAACCCCTCGCCGGTCAGGGAGTTTATATATTCGTTAATCGGGACATCCTCGTTGGGGAGCAGGGCTACGAATGAATAGCTGCTGCCCTCATACGGCTTAATAAATCCGGTTGCCCGACCATCGTCAAGATACAGGCTTTCCTCCGAGAACATGAAGTCGACTGTCTGCTCCTGCCCGGATATGTCGGTAAACCGGCCGTCATAAATGTCATTTTTGTTATATACCCGCTGCCATCTGGCGTCAAAGACCAAGGCATTTATCAGGTACATGACGGTGTCCTCGTCTATCTCGTCGAGTATCTTGTCAATCATGCCGTCGGTTTTGTCACTGACCCATTTGTTGATGTCCTCAAGCGTCTTCTCGCCGAAGTCGGATTTATAAATCGAAGCCTTATAGTAATCTGCGTTGGTCTGAAGAAACTCTTTGTTGACAGTCAGGCGGTTTTCATCGTCACGGAACCAAATTGAGTTTGCAATGCCAAGCTTTGATTTCTCGGCGCTGGGCAGATTAGTATAATAGTAATACAGGTATTCGTTGAACTCGGACAGGGGGATATTGCCCCCGAGGTATGCCTGCATCTGCTCGAGCGTCCCGGTGTCGGCACCGTTTGCGGTCATTGCCAGCGCCAAAACTACCGACAACGGCGAGATTAGCGAATTTTTGTTTTCGTCGGTGGTTTTTTTGAAGAGATTGATAGCCAGCTCAGCCGAGTGGAGATAAAACTCCTCGCCCGGCGCCCTGCCCTCAACTCCCCGGGGATTAATGCCTTCCATCAGATCCTGCGCGCTGATTTTCAAGGCGCAGGACACAAGGTTTGTGGCAAGCGCCGATAAGACCAAAAGGCAGGACACAAGACGCAACTTCATCTTTGCCATCTTCATTTTATTTACTCTCCATTTTAAAATATTGTGTATGTTTCAAAACTGTTCGGTGAAGAACCTCCGGAAAGACTCGCTTATGAAGAGTTGGTTATAGAATCGAAACTTAAAGCCTCGGTATTGAAACAGAGGCAAGAACAAGTAAAACTAATTCAACCAAAGAAGAAAGACAAAGATTTCGATGCGAGATAAAAAGTAAAAAAAGGTTTTTACTCATGTATAATAGCATCTATTTGGTCTCTGCTCCAAGCCCCGAGATATCCAACGGCGAAGGTTTTTACGGATTTAATACACACTGTTTTAAGATAGCGAAACGGGCTATGCCCGTCGTTGACAAATACTGTATTGCTTGGCTGTAGAACAAGGCGGTTAAGCCCCAAAGCACCTAACCGCCTATTTTGGGGTATTATTTATTTTCACAGATATATTCGAATAAATCACTTAAATCCTCTACACTTATGCCATTTTCAAATATAACTAATTCGGTTGAATCATTCTTGCAAATATACTCATTTGCCTTGAGCAGAAGGTTCATTACATCCATATAGTATTCGCCATTATCAGGATTAACCTCATAGAAATTTTCACTAATAACCAATTTGTTATTTACAATATTAAAAATGGGAGCGGGAACATATTTATCCTCGGCAATGCAATCACCACAGCGAATCCCCAGAATGGTAGTGAATAATCCATAAAAACTGCCATCCGACGCTTGAACAGCAACATTTGCAATGCTGTCTAAAAATACAAGTGCGATATCGCCGACTTTTATTTCTTCAATATAATATTTAGGAATCATCAGATAGGTGGTTTGCTCAATTATATTTTCAATATTCGGTATAAGACTCTCTTTCATAGTTTCAGAATACACAGTTAAAAACTCAACATTTACACCTACGTATTCAACCATAAAAGCCTTTTCGTCATAGGATGCATATTTACCATAAGATTCACTCCATGTTTGCTCGTTTGGTTCGCCCCATTTAACAATTACTGCGTTCAGCTTTTTCCATGCGCTTGGATATATATTTGGTTGCATATTCTCTCCGTCCCAAAAAATATTCTCATCACCCTTGTTGTCTTCAACAGGGGTTTGATCTGCAATATTTTCTTCATTACCATCATCAGTTGGTGGTTTTATCACACCCATTCCAACGCATATTGACAAGGATATAACCAGTAAAAAACACACAGGAACAACAAGAATAAATAATTTTTGCCTCTTTTGTTTGTGTCTTTGTGATTTTGCAATTTGTTCGTTTGCCATGGAATAAATTTCATTTAGTGCCTGATCGTAAGATTTCATACTTGATTCCTCCTTTTAATATAACTGACTCAAGGGATGTTTTGCATTGTAAAGTATATCGGATATTTGTCTTGGCCTCTTTTTCATCAATAAAGCAATTTCGTTTACAGATAAATCGTCAAAAAAACGCAGAAATAACACATGACGGTATTCTGAATTTAACTCATTGAGAGCACTGTACAATGCCCTTTTCTTTTCATCAGCAAGAATGTTTTTCAGATAATCATCATCTTCGCTGCTTAACATTGAAGTTTCAACATCAGCTTGCTTATTTTGCTTCTTTTGATAATTTATTGCTTCATGTTTAGCAATAGTATAGAGCCATGTCTTGAACGTTGATTTAGGCGAGTATTGAGGTTTCTTAACATATAACTTCACAAATACATCTTGCGATATATCTTCGGCTATTGAAAAGTCATGTACATACTGCTTAATAAATAGTATTAAATTTTTACGATATGCCTTAACAATTGATTCGAATCCGAAGGAATCGCCATTAAGAAAATCCAGATAATACTTTTGTCCACAATCTTTCATGGCTATTCCCCCCTCCAATACCATCACCTTTTAAACAGTTTCAAATATGAAATCTCGAAGTTAATTTTGATATTATGATATAATTATGTACTAGCGGTAAGCCTGTAACATATTAATCCTCCGCTACTGTTTGTGTTAACAGGTATCAAAGTTAGCTTATTGATCGTAGAACCAAAATTGGCTTGTTGAACCGTAATTCTTGTAAAACTGGTAGATACAGTGCTTATTGATAAAGTACCAGTAGCTGTTTCTGTGATTTTATTCAGCATCATTCCGCTACCATCGCTACTCGTGATTTCAACAGTAAAATATGCGGTACCTATGTTGGTAGAACTGCTAAATCTTTGATAATGGCAAGCCATAGGGTTGACACCCATATTAGTCGTGCTTGCAAAAGGAACAGAAAAATTGTTTATGGAGCCTGTTTCCCACGCGGAAGTCGCATATGTATAATAGTTGACTGGTTTGTAATTTCGCGAAACAGAAGCCAAAAACGCATAACGATAATTTGATATATACACAGAGTCAGTAATTGCATCATAAGGGTTGCCTGCATCCGGATATTCCTCGTAAATAGAACGGATTGTCGGAAGTCCTCCAAGATAGGTGTATATGTATAGAGGGTACATCAAGGCACCATATGCGATTCCAGGATAATATGTATTTGTTATACTATAATAACTTCTGCTCAAATACTCTTGAACATAATAATTATACCATGATGTTGAACTTCCGTGATACACCAATGCCATCATAGAACTGAAAGATTCTTTGAACCACGATTCGGCAGTTGTAATCTGATATGCCGACATAACAGCATGATTGAATTCATGGGATAATGTAACTTCGTAGTCAGAGGCTGAACCTGCCGCTTCGGAATAACGCACATAGATTTTGGATTTTCCAGAGGATATATACGATATAGTAAGTCCGAGTGCAGACATATAGTCATCGGGGACGAGATAGATTGGATAACGATCTCGATCTACCGGTACTTAAAACAACGGATAAGCATCAGGAAGCGGCGGACGACGCGACAATGATGTTGCTCACCGAATACTGCCAGGAAAAGCGTCCGGAACTTGTACGCCTGTTTGAACTGGTGCAGGAATACCGTAAATGGGGGAAACTCAAAAGCACTTACATCGACGG
>JAAYKB010000113.1 GCA_012522615.1 Clostridiales bacterium | reverse complement strand
CAGGTGACAGGAGCCAACTTTTAAAAGGCTTGGTTCCTGTTTTTTTTATTTCTAAGCATTGTTGAATTAGGTCATAAAAAGTAAAGAAAGTAAGTGATGAACATGGAAAAGAAAAAGCTCCCTATCCTCAGCGTCGTACTTTATGTGTTGGCAGGCATCCTGGCGGTTTATTCGGTTTGGTCTATGGTAAATATCGCCGATAGCATCAAGGCATATATGGAACAGTATTCCATGACCTTGAAAGGCAACGAGTACAATATTATCAGTTCTTATATGTCCGCTGCCGGTCCGTACATATTTTACGCAATCGTTCTGGCCGTATTAGGCTGGATTCTTCAGCAGATGGCTCCCGTTAAAACGGTTGCCGTGTTTGAAGGTCTGAATGATTTTGCCGCTTATGAGACAACTGTCGACGATTCTGTTGATGAAGCATCAATAGAAGACGCTGTCAATCAGTTTGAAGCTTCAGCGGAACCGGCTTCAGAGGAACCGAAAGAAGAATAATAGTAAAAAACAAATGCCCATGCATGCCAAGCGGTTTAGGCTGTTTGCATGTATGGGCATTTTTGTTTTTTCTGATTAATTTATGCCGAATGTCACATAAACCCGTTCGTCAAAACCCAACCTTTTTTGCGGACAAATTGTCGGTGGAGTTCCTCCGTGGCAAGCGCCATTTTGGTAACAGAGAATTGTCCTTCCGGGTAGATATACCACGTGTCATGGATAGTGTTAAGGTCAATACAATCGCCGTGTTTGAAGAGATATTGATATTCAATGTGACAGGAATAGAGCGAGGCGACATCCTTTATCATCTCGTGGCGCCGCCCGTCGCGGTCGGTCACTTCCACTCGAAAGCCGTTCATATCGTGGATTAATGTGCCGCTGCCCAAACGGATAAATCGCTTTGCGTTGGGGAGAGAATCGACCACGACCGACAAAACACCGGACGAGTAACTGCCCGCCTCCACCTCCCGCCGTACTTCAAGGCGCTCCCACTCGTACCAGTCGGGGATGTGAGAGTATTCGGTATCACCCGTAACAGCCCTGAGCTCCCCGTACTCCGTCATCTCCCACTCCTTACCGCATGCCGTGCAGGCAATCCGGCTGCCTGACGAGGTCATATGCCGCTCGCTAAGGCAGTTCGGACACTTGTACAGGACGCGGTGCAGACCTTCGGCACGTTTTTCGTCACAGATACGAATCCCCCGTCGCTTTTGCCACGCAAAATCGTCATATTGAAACTCATCCACGATATATTGGTTAATGGTATCCACATCAAGCGTTTCCACCTGCTCTTTGGTCAACAGTTGTTTAAATGTTGCCTCGGTGGGACATACCCCTCTCTCATAGGCGCTGTTCCAGAACGGCGAATTGACGTGATGCCCGTGGCAGATGAGCGTAACCACCGGCACATCCAGAAGCTTTGCCAGTTTTCCGAGAGAACGCGGCAAAACGGCGGGGGTACCGCACAGGGAATACCGCGCTTCAGGATAAATCACGGCAACGTTCCCCATATCAATTACCCGCTTAAGATTCTTAATAAGGTTTACGTCGTTAGTAAATTTCCTCTTGCAGATACAACCGACCCTTCGCAGTAACCACTCTCTCCCGATAAAGCCGTCGATTGCCACCACATAATTCGCATCGTTTTTCCCCAACAGAGTCGATGCAATTTTGAAATCCAAAAACGAATTGTGATTGCACAACATAAGAAACGGCCCCTTGAGGTTTTCCACGCCGTTCTCATACGAGATCACCGGCTTGTACTTCCAGATGGCCGGAGCACAGAGCAGCTTCTTGAGAGGCTTGAGATACCAACTTGTTTTGAGCGGATGTCTGCGCATATCAAACCGTTGAAAAATATCTTGCATTCTTTGTTATCCTTTTTGTCGAAGAATTATGGATCGGCTGAATTGTATTCGCTACGAAATATTCGCAGTTTAGCACCAAACATCCATAATAACAATACAAACAACCGAACCGGGATTGACAGTCGTGTAGGATTACAATAGATGTGTTACATGGGTCATAAAAAAGATAGCGAATAGGAAAAGCCTGTGCTAAAGTTGAGCCGCAACACTCCAACAGAGCAAGTAGACTACCTATTCTCTATGAATAAGATGATAACACAAACCATAGGGTATCGGCAATACCTAATTCAATATTCTTTGAAAAAGAATAGAACTAAGGAAGCAAAATTAAAACTATTTCCGATAATTATATAACAGATTAAAAGCTTTGGCATCTTTTTTTGTCAGGGGATTACAGAAACAAACGACAATTTCCTGAATTTGATTTAAAAGCTCAGGCGGTAGAACACTTTAAAATACTAGTCAACGGACTTAAGGGATAATGTCATGCTTTTCGGAGAAATCTGTATTTTATGTCGGAAAAATAAATATTGACACTTTTTGAATAAATATGTATGATAAATACAAATAATAATAAGGTGGTTTTGAGGAATGCAACAGGAAAACAAGGTCGCTACTGTATTTGGTATTATCTTTTTCCCATGGTGGGTGATTTTTGCGTACCGGTTGAACACTTATTTTCTTAAAAAAGAGCCTATGACCGGCGGACGTCTGTTTTGGCGCAGTTTGGGATGGTCAATTCTAGTCTCGATTCCTTTTGTCGGACTAATCTACGGATTAACCAAGCTGGACGATATTTGTGAAGCGAGAGCCAAAATCCGCACTTTGAACTTTTAAACATAATAAAACGAATGAGCCTAATCCGTATGGATTAGGCTCATTCGTTTTATTAAAGCTTCTTTGTCAATAGGCGGGGTAAACCGATAAAATCAAGCTGCACAAACTATTTTGAAAGCATATTGCCCAGTCTTGCGCGGATGAGCGCCTGCCTTAGCGGCATATACAGCAAAACCGCACCCACGATTGAAAATGCGCCGTTGATAAGGGTTGCGGGCAGGCTCAGGAGAGATGCAATCATGGCCGCCTGCCACCGGGCGCCTTCCAGCATCTTGAATATTGTGCCGCCCAAAAACTCGCCCACCACATTCCACGCGATACCCGTAACGGCGCCGAGCGCGGCGTACAGTACCTCGTTGTTAAAAAAGCCGCAGAATGCCGATACAATCACCAGCAGACCTATCAGCGCCCCGAGCGACAGCAGGAATATATACGCAACGGGCGATATTTTTTCGTATCCGTCCCATCCGAAATATTTGCCCGCAAGAATCGATAGCCCCGACAGCAGCGACAGCAATGAGGCCGCCGCAAGCCCTTTTATCGGTCTGCTTTTAGGATTATTCAGCCCTTTTCTGGCGACCAGTCCGGCAAACAGACCTATCCCGAACTTGAGTATTATGGTTTTGATTGAATAATAGCCATAGCCGTGAAGAATATCGTAAAGCCCCATGCCTATCGAGCCCGACAGTCCCCCCTGCCATCCTCCTATCAGCAGGGCCGCCAGGATTACCACCATATTGCCTATATGAAGAAACGGATTCCCCATGGGCGCGGGATAGGGAATCCTGAATAGAATCAAGGCAAGATAGGATAGTGCGGCAAAGAGGGCAATCATAATCGTTTGGAACAAACGGGCCCCGCTTGTATACCCCGAATATTCTTTGTTGTTTTCTTTCATAGCAGTCCCATTCCTTTCCGGTTCCGGGGGATTTCGCTTATCCGGCAAGCCCGGCAATTAATTTTATTATCAAAATATCATATATCAAAACAGATTGCAAGATAATCCAATGATATTTTTTGACAGAGATTTAATAAGTTGTACATGTTTTGTTTACGGTTATTACACAAGCATGGTGTATCATAAAATTGAATCATAAAGGACGGAAAGGGGGGCACAGCAGGACAGTACCGACAGGGTTAAGCTAAATTTTCAAATACCGCAATTAATTCTTTGCGCCCGGGGGGTCAAAGATAAGCGACCGGGCGCGGAAGGGGTATGGATATTATTATGAATTGCGAACCAAATGTACTTGTTTGTGTAACCGACCAGCTTTCCAGTGAACGGCTTATACGCTCGGGGGCGGAAATCGCAAAAAAACAGAAGCTTGCGCTTCATGTCGTCTGTGTTCTGCCCGAGGGCTTTGTTTCCGAAAAGACCTCGTCGGTCTTGCAAAACCTGTATGATACCGCAAATTCGCTCGGCGCCGAAATGACCTTTTACTTTAACAGCGACCCCGCTCTTACCATCGCGGTTCACGCAAAAAAGAGCGGTTCCGTCCATATCGTAAGCGGAGCGCCGGGTTACGAAAGCAGCTTTTTTATCGAAACAATCAAGGCCCTCCTCCCCCGCCAGCCGATATCAATTGTAGACGCTGACAGCCGTGTGTACACATTCCGTAATACATCCCCATCGGTTTCAACGGCGGTCCAGCCTGCAGTCTAAATAATAATATTTAAGAATAAAAGGTTGCCGACAGTGACTCGGCAACCTTTTTTGTATCGTTGTGCGTTTTTAATCCAGCTTATCGGACGCGACGATTCCTTTGGCATTCCTGAGGTTTTCGGAGTGGAAAAAATCTCTCAGGTTTTCCATCGCCCGGCTGAGAATCTCGATTTCATTCGGGTCCAGCCGCTCCGCCACCGCCTTGACCATCCTTCTGTGAAAGCGCTTGTGTACATAGACGAGCGACCGCCCGCGGTCGGTCAGCCGAACACGCACCACCCGTCTGTCATGTCCGGCGCGCTCGCGTTCCACGAGTCCTTTTTTCTCAAGCCGGTTTACCGCAATCGTCATGGTGCTGACTGTCACCATCATTGCTCCCGCAAGCTCGGTTACGGTATGTAAATCACCGTCGCCTATTGCGTCGAGTGTGTGCACCTCGTTGACCGTTACCTTGCTCCCAGCGACCAGCCGCAGCGAGCGTTCCTCCACCTTTAGTATCTCGTTAAAGGTGTCCACAAGAATATGATTCAGTATCTCAAGATTCTTGTCCATCGAATCCTCCCGTTTCAAGGATTATATTGATTTTTGTTAAGTATATCATAACTATATTCCAAAAAGCAAAATGTTTGTTAATATTATTGTTTTGGATATGATTTCCAGTAATTATATGATATAATAAAAAGCAATTCCGTACTGCCAGGTTTTAAACGCAAAACCGGGGGGAATAAAAATGTCCAAGCGGCCGGCAGCCGCCGCTGTGCTTAACACGCTCGCGGCATTGGGCTTTACGGCTGTCCTTTGGCTGGTCGCGCTTGTCATTTTCGGATTTTATCCGTTCGGCGAGCGCTCTGTTCTTATTACCGACATGGGACAGCAGTATATCGAATACCACGCCGCCCTTTATGACACGATAAAGGGCGGCGGCAGCCTGCTCTATACATGGAATACGGGGCTCGGAATGAATTTTGTCGGGCTTTTCGCCTACTATCTTTCAAGCCCCTTCACCCTGCTGATGTTTTTGTTCCCGCGGGATTCGATAACTCAGGCGGTATTGGCGATAATTTCGGTCAAGATAGCGTTTTCGGGCCTGACCTTTTCTGTTTATCTCCGCAGGGCAATAAAGATACGCGGGATTTTAAATATAGTATTCTCGGCGCTTTACGGGCTATCGGCGTATTCGGCGGTTTATTTCTTCAACATCATGTGGCTGGACTCGGTCGTGCTTCTGCCGATTGCCGTACTCGCCCTGCGGCATACGCTTGATACCAAAAAAATAGCGCTGCTGACTGCGGTTTTCGCCCTGCTTTTTTTCTCTAACTTCTACACCGCCTTCATGGTCGGGTTGTTCTGTCTAATCCTGCTTTTGGCACTGGTCTGGCTGAGAGGCAACGGGAAGTCAGCCGATTACCGATCGGCCGTCATGAGGCTGCTTGCCGCCGCCGGACTGGCGGCGGGGCTCACCGCCTTTCTCACCCTGCCGACGGCTTTTGCGCTGCAGGAAAGTCAGGGCAGCATGTCGGGCGATTATCTTTTTTTCGGTTTCATGACCGACCCGCTGTCAATGATAGGCAAAATGACCTTCGGGGCGTATGATTCGATAACCGACGCGGGCACCCCGTACACATACTGCGGCGTGCTGACCCTCGGGCTCATACCCCTATGGCTGTTCAACAAAAAAATACCGCGGCGGGAAAAGGCCGCGGGCGTTGCCGTGATAGGAATCGTGCTGGTCAGTATGATGTTCAGCCTGTTCGATTATGTCTGGCATGCCGCCGAAACCCCGGTATGGTTCCCCTGCCGCTACAGCTTTGTTCTGGTGTTCCTGCTTCTGTCAGGTGCCGCGCGCGCGATTGCCGCGGCGCAGGGTATTCCCCGGAGCAGGATAATTGCCGGGTTTGCCGTTTCGGCGGCGGCAGTGGTTGTCGCCAAGCTGCCCGAGCTGCTTTTCCCCGGCAGGCTTGACGCCATGGCAGGCAACCTTGTTATAACCCTGGCGGCCCTTGCCGTTTACCTGCCGGCAGCCATGCTGGCTTCGCATTCCAAAAGGTGGGTGCGAAGGGCGGGCGGTCTGCTGCTCGCGGTTTTGGTCGGAACCGAGCTGGTCGGAAATACCGTCACCTCGTTTGGGCATCTTGACCGTGAGCTGGGGTTTGAAAGCAAGGACAGCTACTCGGATTTTTATGATAAGAAAAAACCTATGACCGAGGCTGTCATTCAGGCGGCCGAACGGGACGGCGTCGAGGAGGGTGAATTTTACAGGGTCGAGAACTATCTTGCCAGAAATGCGAACGACGGCATGTCGGCAGGCTATCGCGCCGTCAGCCATTACAGCTCTTTTTCAAGGCGGGATACCTTTTGTTTTCTTAAAAACTGCGGCATGTTCTGTCTCTCGGGCTGCAAGATATTCCGTTATTACGGCTCAACCACCGCCCTTGACTCGGTTCTGGGCGTAAAATATGTGTTTAACGTTAAGGAGCGGCGCGCGGGATATGTCGATACCGGAATATCGGCGGGCGGTCTAAAGCTCTGGCGCAACCAAACCGCCCTGCCTCTCGCCTTTTTTGCGGACGATGATATATTAAACCTGCCGTCCCGCGCCGATTCTCCGTTTGAAATGCTCAACAGGCTTTTGTCATCCTTGGGCGGGGACAGCAAACCCTTTTACTCCCCCTTGCCCGTAACCGTTGATTTCGCGTATTGTGAAGCCGAGCCCACCGATAACGGCTATAAGCTGACGGCAGAGGATGTCGGGACGGTATATCTCACGATTGACAACCCGAAGCGGCAGAATGTCCTGCTTTATCTTGACAACAATCTGCCCGAATTCACCGAGGTATACCTCAACAACATCCGTTTGAACCAACCGAGGGAGCGTCTGATAAAAGGCGTTATCGAGCTGGGCGAGCTTCCGGAGGGCGAGTCTGTCGTCTCGTTTTGCTTTGCGGGCAGAAACTGCCGTATTTCAGACATATCGGCCGCCGCCTTTGACGAGCGGGAGTTCAACCTGCTGGCCGGCAGGCTGGAATCCGGCGCTCCCGAGACACTCAATGTATTCCACAGCAGGGCGGGCGAGCCTGTCGTTACGGGAACCGTCACCGCACCCGAAAAGGGCGTGATTTTCACCTCCATCCCGGCGGATAAGGGATGGACGGCGGTGATTGACGGGAGAAAGGTAAAACCCGCGGCGGTCGGGAATGCCTTTATCGCCCTTCCGGTAGACAAGGGGCGGCATGAGTTCAGGCTGTGTTTCAGGCCGCGCGGAATGGCGGCGGGGATTGTCATTTCATGTTTAACCCTGCTTCTGTGCGTTTTTCTCCTGATACTGCGGGCAGTCAAAAGACGCCGCGCCGTGAAATAACGATATATAATCCGTATAAAATACGCCGATCTGAACAGAATAAGCATTGGTTGTTTTACATTCAATGCATTTTCGGAAAGGATTGGTTATAAGTATGGATTTTCAACTGTCGCAGAAGGAAAGAATGTTGCTTGAGGATCAGAAAAGGCACGAGCAGATCTGTGTAGAAAAATACGCAAACTATGCAAATCAGGCTGCCGACAGCCAGTTAAAACAGATATTCAGCGCAAACGGTCAGGTTGAACAGGAGCATCTCAACAGCATAAACCAGCTTTTGAACGGAACCATCCCCCAGACCGGCGGCCAGCAGGGACAGGGCGGACAGGCATCCGGCGGACAGGCTAAGGGGCAGGCGCAGGGCGGCACAAGCTCCGGCTCTGCAAGCAAATCGGATAAAGATATGTGCACGGATATGCTGATGACCGAGAAATACGTTTCGGGGGCTTATGACACCTCGATATTTGAATTTCAGGACACACGGGTTCGCGACGTGCTGAACCATATTCAAAAGGAGGAGCAGAAGCACGGGGAGGCGATATCCCAGTATATGATCAGCAAAGGATTATATCAGGTTCAATAGGTTTGATTGCCATAAAACCATCCGGGAGTAGGCTCAAGATTAGAGTCTGCTCTTTTTTATCGTGGTTTTAAAAGTTGAATAACCGCTTAAAATATGGTAGAGTAATATCGTTTTACAGACCATTCCGGAAATCCCTGAAAGGACACGAATCCGAATATGGCAAATTTATATACACTTGAAGACCTGTTCCGGCTTGTGCAGAAGCCCGGCCGGTATACCGGCGGCGAGCTCAACAGCGTCACGAAAGACAAGCAAAATATTGCGATACGCTTTGCGTTCTGCTTTCCCGACCTTTACGAGGTCGGGATGTCCCACCTCGGGATGAAGCTGCTTTACGGTTTATATAACCAGCAGGATGATGTCTGGTGCGAGCGGGTTTTCATGCCGGACACCGACATGGAACAGCTTATGCGGCAGAACAATATCAAGCTGTTCGGGCTGGAAAGCCGCGACCCCATCGACACCTTCGATTTCATAGGCTTTACCCTGCAGTACGAGTTAAGCTACACCGCGGTGCTGAATATGCTCGAGCTTGCCGGTCTGCCCCTGCGCGCCGCCGAGCGAGACTCCTCGTATCCGATTGTGATTGCGGGCGGTCCGTGTGTCTGCAATCCCGAGCCTGTCGCTGATTTCTTTGATATCATTATACTCGGCGAGGGCGAGGAGGTCTGTCTTGAGCTGAACGACCTCTACTGCCGCCACAAAAAAGCGGGTTATCAAAAGGAGAGGTTTCTCAGGGAAGCCGCCCGTATCGAGGGGGTCTATGTGCCCTCGTTTTATGAGGTGTCCTACAACGACGACGGCACGGTGGCCTCGGTCGCTCCCAAAGACGGGGCTCCCGCCAAGGTGAGAAAATGTATCGTCGGGGATCTGAACACCGCATATTATCCCAAGAGTTTTGTCGTGCCTTATATAGATATCGTCCATGACCGCGCCATGAGCGAGATTTTTCGTGGCTGTATCCGCGGCTGCCGGTTTTGTCAGGCGGGCTTTATATACCGTCCGGTGCGCGAAAAGTCGCCCGAGGTTATCGACGCCCAAAGCCGCGCGCTGTGCGAAAGCACCGGGTATGAGGAGTTTTCGCTGTCCTCCCTTTCGACCAGCGATTACACCGAGCTTGAAAGCCTGCTGCCAAGGCTTTTGGAGTGGGCCGAAGAGAAACGGACAAACATTTCGCTGCCCTCCCTGCGTATCGACGGCTTTTCGGAGGAGCTTGCCGCCAAGCTCAACGTGCTGAGAAGAAGCGGGCTCACCTTTGCCCCCGAAGCCGGAACCCAGCGTCTGCGGGACGCCATAAACAAGAACCTGTCCGAGGAGGAGATTCTTGAAACCGCCAAAAAGGCGTTTTCCGCCGGCTGGACGTCGGTCAAGCTGTATTTTATGAACGGTCTGCCGACCGAAACCATGGATGATGTGGCGGGTATTGCCGCGCTCGGTCAGAAGATTGTCGACTGCTATTACCAAAACCCCAACAAGCCCAAGGGCAAGGGCGTCAATGTGTCAATCAGCGTGGCCTGCTTTGTACCCAAGCCGTTCACCCCGTTCCAGTGGGAGCCGCAGGATACCGTCGGGGAGCTTGAGGCAAAGCAGAAGCATCTAAGGGATTCGCTCACCACAAAGAAGATTTCGCTGCGCTGGCACGACGCCTCCACCAGCTTTTTGGAGGGTGTGCTTGCCCGGGGCGACCGCAGGCTGTGCGCCGTTATCGAGCAGGCCTTCCGCCGCGGCTGCAAGCGGGACGCATGGTCGGAGCATTTTGACCTTCAAGCATGGCTTAGGGTGATGGAGGATATGGGCATCGACCCCTCATTTTATGCCAACCGAAGGCGTGAATTTGACGAGATATTGCCGTGGGACCATCTGGATTACGGCGTTTCCAAGGGGTTTTTAATCAGGGAAAACCGTCTTGCGCATGAAAGCAAAACTACTCCCATCTGCCGTATCTCCTGTTCGGGCTGCGGGGCGGCGGTATGGGGAAAATGCTGAGGGCCAGCCACGAAAGGACGGTATTGAATGAAGGATATGAGAATCCGGTTTAAAAAATCCGGACGGGCAAAATATATTTCACATCTCGACCTTACCCGCACGATGACCCGCGCCCTTCGACGGGCGGGTGTTCCGGTCTGGTACACCGAGGGCTTTAACAAGCACCCATACCTGACCTTTGCCTCCCCCCTGTCGCTCGGCTTTGAGGGGGACTGCGAAAGCATGGATATCCGTCTGGTCGGGGATATGCCGGAAAACGAGCTGGTCGAGCGCCTGAACGGCGCGCTGCCCGAGGGTCTGGAGGTCGTTTCGGCTGCCCCTCCCGTCATGAAGCCAGGAGAGATCGCCTTTGCCCGGTATCGGCTGACCTTTACGGGCAGCATAGACAGCATGTCCGACTATATTTCACAGCCGAGCATCACGGCGGAAAAGCGCACCAAAAGCGGGGTCACCAAGAGCATCGAGCTGAAGCCGTATCTGGAAGGCGTCAATATCGAGAT
>JAAYKB010000112.1 GCA_012522615.1 Clostridiales bacterium | reverse complement strand
TTTTTTTTATTAATAATGAATAATACAAAACAAAAATCCCGCCGATAACTCGACAGGATTTTTGTTTTGGCGGAGAGAGAGGGATTCGAACCCTCGGTGGAGTATTAGTCCACACACGATTTCCAATCGTGCGCCTTAGACCAACTCAGCCATCTCTCCGCATATGATATTTATCAGCCTGATGAATTATACACGATACAAGTGGCGATTTCAAGACATTTTTGAAATTTGTATATAAATTCAAATGGAAACCGATTACTCCGTAATGTTATCTTTAAGTACTTTAGCTAAAATAGACGGTATCTCATCGGCAATCATGCCGCAGATGTTATCGGTATGATCTTGGTATATCGAGCTCGACACCGAAACAGTGACTCCATTCTTAATTGTTACCGATGGAAAAATAAAGGTGCCGAAATCCGAGGGATTAGTAACATTTACAGCAATGGATTTCGCTTTGCATTCATCGGAAATAGCGATATTGACTGCTTCATTGTCGGTTGCGGCAATACAAATATAACCGGATGAGCAGTCACCGCGATAGTAACGGCGGGGGATATACCTAATCAGGCCTGCCTCGTCCATCTTACGCAGTTTTGCGCAAAGCGTGGGGGTTATTACGGTTACCTTTGCGCCGAACTTCAGCAATGCCTCAGCTCGGTCTGCCGCTTCATCCCCTCCGCCGAAAATAATACAGTTATTCCCATCCAAATCAAAGTATAGCGGGAAACGTGGCTTCATGCTCTTCGCCTCGCTTTAACATAAATAACATAATTTACTAAGATATTTTTAATTATAACACTTTTGTAATTCTAATACAAGATGCTGATTCTTCATTATTTTTGGTTTTCAACCATTTTTAGATAAAAAAGCTCAATGAAACCCGCAAGCCTCATTGAGTGATTTTATCTTAAATTATCAAAACAAATTTTGATGTTTAATACTCGTAGGTGTTGAGTATGCTTTCTGCAACCGCCCGTTTCGGCAATCTCATATCCATAGCCTGTTTTTCAATATAACGGTGCGCCTGAGACTCGGTCATGCTAAGATATTGAATCAGAGCGCATTTCGCCCGGTTTACAAGACGTATCTCATCAATTTTTGACTCCAGCTTAACGGTCTGCTTATGAAGCCCCTGGAACCGCTTGCAGGATGCCGAAATCAGCTTGATAGCCTGAAAGAAAAGCGTACGGCTGATAGGCTTTTGCAGGACAAACACGCCGTATTCCTCAACCTTGGAAGATATGGTTTCCGAGTGCTCGCTTTTTACAAACATCAGCACGCCTGAACAAGTAGTATTAGAAATATAAATCGCCAACTCGCTGCCCGATTCATCCGCAAGAGGCGAGTTGATGATAACAAGATCATATGAATCCCCCTTAAAAACTCCGCGGGCTTCATCTGCGCTTGAAGCGGTGCATATTTTTGATATAGAGCCGGCACGGCATAAATCAGTCAGCAACTCCTTGTCTTTATCGATGCTTGAAATAATAAGAACGCTCTCCACAAAACCACCGCCTTTATATGTTGGGTGTCCAAGATGAAATTTGCATGAATGCTGATTCGTCCGTGCAAAAACACACAAGCCTTATGTGTACCGTTCAATAAAAAATATATGCTGATAACATAATAAGGACACCCACGGAGGATGTGCGACAGTATAAACACATCTCATGAACGTCCTTGTTCCTTATAATATATTATAATGCAGAGCCCCGAAAAAGTCAACCGCATCAAAAGAATCTATGACAATGATAATTAATTCATAATTTTACATAATATAAACCTTAAAAATGCAATATGATTTATGTAATCCTGCAAAAATGATTATTTTTTTAAAAAAAGTATTGACAAACAAAATCTAATAAATTATTATTAGTCACAGAAAACAGCAAAGGCGCTGTAGGCTTGGTTTGCCTACGGCGCTTTTTGTTAATGTTTTTGTATCCATGTTTGAGAAAGGTGATGTGATAAGATGAATGCGGCTTCAGATAACTTCGGAACCATGGTGTTTAATGATAAGGCCATGAGCGAAAGACTTCCGAAGGACGTTTATAAGGCTTTAAAAAGAACGATGGAAATGGGTAAAAGCCTTGATCGAACAATTGCTGATGTTGTTGCAAACGCGATGAAGGACTGGGCTATTGAAAAAGGTGCGACCCATTTTACACATTGGTTTCAGCCGATGACCGGCATTACCGCCGAAAAACATGACAGCTTTATTTCTCCAAAATCGGACGGCTCCATAATAATGGAGTTTTCAGGTAAAGAGCTTATTAAGGGAGAGCCGGATGCATCAAGCTTTCCGTCCGGCGGTCTTCGGGCAACCTTTGAAGCCCGCGGCTATACGGCATGGGATCCCACCTCGTATGCCTTTATAAAAGACAATACGCTTTGCATTCCGACCGCTTTCTGCTCCTACGGAGGTTACGCACTTGATAAAAAGACCCCACTTTTACGCTCGATGGAGGCGATTAACAGGCAGGCGCTTCGTGTGCTCAAGCTGTTTGGCAACCATGATGTGACAAAGGTTAATACCACCGTTGGCGCCGAGCAGGAATACTTCCTTGTGGATAAGGCACTGTTCGAAAAGCGCAAAGACCTCATATTCTGCGGGAGAACCCTTTTCGGAGCCAAGCCCCCCAAGGGTCAGGAACTTGAAGATCACTATTTCGGAACCATAAAGCCCCGTATCAAAGCATTTATGGCCGAATTGGACGAGGAGCTCTGGAAGCTTGGCGTCTTTGCAAAAACCGAGCATAACGAAGTGGCACCCGCACAGCATGAGCTTGCTCCCATCTTTACCACAACCAACATTGCTACCGACCATAACCAGCTTATAATGGAAATGATGAAAAAGGTTGCGTCCCGCCACGGTCTGGTTTGTCTTCTGCATGAAAAGCCGTTTGCGGGAGTGAACGGGAGTGGAAAGCACATTAATTGGTCGATATCCACAGATACCGGCATCAATCTGCTTGAGCCGGGAGATTCTCCTAGCGAAAACGCCCAGTTTCTGCTTTTCCTTGCCGCCATCATAAAAGCGGTTGATGAGTATCAGGATCTTATGCGCCTGTCGGCGGCAAGCGCAGGCAACGACCACCGCTTAGGTGCGAACGAAGCTCCTCCTGCAATCGTTTCCATGTTTGTCGGCGAAGAGCTTCAGGCTGTTCTTGATGCGATTGAAAACGGATGTACATGTCTGCATAAAGATAAAAAGGAAATGCGAATCGGCGTACATGTACTGCCCCGTTTCTTTAGGGATACGACCGACCGCAACCGCACCTCTCCCTTTGCGTTCACAGGCAATAAATTCGAGTTCCGTATGCTCGGCTCTTCAGCATCGATTTCGGGTCCAAACATTATCCTCAACACCATTGTTGCCGAGGAACTCTCGGTTTTTGCCGATATACTCGAAAACTCAAAGGATTTCCATAATGATGTTTTGGAACTGGTGCGCAAGACGATTATTGAACATAAGAGGATTATATTTAACGGCAATAACTATTCGGATGAATGGGTTGCGGAAGCCGAAAAACGCGGTCTGCTCAATCTTAAAACAACAGCAGATGCCCTGCCTTGCTTTGTCGAAAAGAAGAATGTTGAACTGTTTGTCAAGCATAAGGTATTTTTCGATGAGGAAGTAAAAGCCCGTTATGAAATCCTTTTGGAGAATTACAGCAAGGTCTTGAATATTGAGGCATTGACCATGCTGGATATAGCACGCAAGGAAATTATTCCAGCTGTAAGTTCATATATCCGCAATCTCAGCGAAACTGCTATTGCAAAAAAGCAGCTGATAACCGATGCCGATTGTGAGGTTGAGACTGCCCTCGTTTCCAAGCTGTCGACCCTGTCTTCCGTTATGTTCAGAAAAATAGACTCTTTGAATGACGCCCTGCTGGAGGCTAAGAACTACACCGACCCGCTTAAGGTTGCCCGATTCTATAAGGATACGGTTCTGACTGCGATGCAGGAGGTTCGCGTTGTTGCAGATGAAATGGAAATGTTGACAGATAGTTCTTGCTGGCCATTTCCACCATACGGAGAGCTGCTTTTTAAAACCTGATTGCATAACCCGCTTAAATAAAATAAAAAATCAGCGGATACTTTGCTGTATCTGCTGATTTTTTTGCCAAAAACGGAAAGACTATGACAAAGCGATTATCGATTTGTATAGTATATTCTGAAAGGCGGATATATCATGCGTTCATTATGGCAGGCAGATTGTTCTTTTCCGGAAAGAGAATCGCTTCGCGGTCAAACAAGCGCAGATGTTGCGGTAGTCGGGGCCGGTCTTACCGGCGTTCTTACAGCTTATTTATTGCAGCAGCGCGGATTAAACGTTGTTGTTCTTGAACGAAACCGAGTGGGAGAGGGGGAAACCGGCGGAACAACCGCAAAGATAACCGCACAGCATGGTCTGATTTATGATAAGCTTATAAACCAGTACGGAGATGAGATTGCTTGGCAGTATGCGCTGGCGAACAGCCGAGCAATCAGTCAGTATCAGACATTAATAGAAGAGCTGAATATTGACTGTAATTTCAAAAGGTGCCCGGCATATATCTATTCAAGAGGAGATACCGAAAAGCTTGAAAAGGAAGCTGACGCTGCGGCTCGGCTTGGCATACCGTCGTTTATGACCGACCATACCGAACTGCCGTTCAAATTACGGGGCGCACTTTGCTTTCCGGATCAGGCTCATTTTCATCCCCTTTTATTTCTCAGGGCATTAGCACAGGATTTAAAAATTTATGAAAACACAAGGGTCAGAACGGTTGAAGACCGAACCGTCTACTATGACGGCGGTCGCCTAACGGCAAAATGGGTTGTAATTGCAACACACTTTCCGATAATAAACTTCCCCGGTTTCTACTTTATAAGGATGCACCAGTCACGCTCTTATGTAATAGGACTTCAAAAAATCCCGGAGATGAACGGGATGTATCTTGATGTCCGGAACAACGGTCTTTCGTTCAGAAGCGAGGGGGATACCCTGCTGCTCGGCGGGGTAGGGCATAGAACGGGTAAAAATCCTGCGGCATTGTCGGATGCCCCCGGCAGTTATGAAATCCTCCGCCATGCGGCAGGACGGCTGTACCCGAATGCTCAAGTCTGTTATCAATGGTCGGCGCAGGATTGCATGACCTCGGACGCCGTACCATATATCGGAAGATACAGCAAGTCAAACCCGCGGATGCTTGTCGCAACCGGATTCAACAAATGGGGAATGACAAGCGCGATGGTTTCCGCAACCCTGCTTGCAGATAGGATTATGGGAGTCAGAAACGAATGTGCTCCCGCATTTTCGCCGCGGCGCTATTCTCCCAAATCCATAGCGATAAATGTGGTTGATGACGGGCTGCAATCAACCATCGGTTTGTTATCTCAAGCGTTTCATTTTCCAATTACCACTCTTGACGAATTGAGAAGGGGAACGGGAGGAATAATTGAATACCGAAATAAGAAATATGGCGCATATAAATCTAAAAAAGGCGAGATTTTCCTCGTTTCCACACGCTGTCCGCATCTTGGTTGTGAGCTTAAATGGAATCCGGATGAGAAAACATGGGACTGCCCCTGTCACGGTTCGCGCTTTGATATACGCGGACGATGGATAAGCAGTCCGGCGGTCAACGATTTGCAAAATCATCAAATGAAGAGCAAGACAAAATAAATAGCGGGTATTTCTATATTT
>JAAYKB010000202.1 GCA_012522615.1 Clostridiales bacterium | reverse complement strand
TTTTGGACAGTTCGAACGAACTGCTGAGGCTGGCGGCCACCATTGCCCTGCACCATCATGAACGTTATGACGGCAACGGGTATATAGGATTAGCCGGCGAGGACATAAACCAGTACGCCCAAATTGTCAGTATTGCCGACGTCTTTGATGCGGTCTCTTCCGAACGAACCTACAAACAATCGTGGACCTTTGAGGATTGCTTTGACTATATCAAAAACGGCAGTGGAATCCTGTTTAACCCCCAGTACATCAAGTCATTTATCAATGCAAAGGACGAGATATACCATGTGTTTCAACGTTGTAACGCGATAGGAGGTGGCGCCATTTGAATATACTGGTAACCGGTCAGTTGGGCTCAGTATCCTATTCCTTTACCGACAAATTGTCCGCCCACGGACATGTCATTGCCTCGTCGGAGGACTTGAATCCTAGTTATATAGGCAACATTCACCGAGCCTATACCCACCGCATAGGGGATGATGAATTTGCCCGGCTGTTCAGCGTCCACTCACCGGATGCGGTGGTCTATTTTCTGGATCTGCCCAACCTGCAACACCCCGATTTTTGCGCCATAGACAAGCTGGATACTGTGTTGTCCCTGTGCGCCAACCATAATGTGAACAAATTTATTATCATTTCCTCCAATTATATCGGAGATGAAGATTTTTCGCCCGAACAGAATGCCCTCCTTCGTGCCGAGGATCCCTTAAAGGTGCTGCTAATCTCCTGCGAAAGCCTGTGTCAGGCCTATCATCACAACAAGGGATTGGAGATTGTCATGTTGCGGGCGCCCCACCTCTTTGGCAGGGGGGAAAACCAATCCCTGATGGGCAAGTGTATACTGCAGGCCGTTTCCAAGCAACATGTCCGGATTGACGGACAGCGCAAGCAGTTGATTAACCTACTGTCTCTGGAGGATTTGGGGGAACTGGTATCCAGAATCTTGTTTGATTACCCTGAAGAATTTATGGTGATGGACCTGCCCGGTAGCGCCACCTATTCGTTACTGGAACTGGGGGAATTGTTCCGGTCCATCATTCCCACCGCCCGCATTACTTTCTCCGACATTCCCATTGCCGCCGGGCGGTACAGCACCTCCACCGTTGCCAGAACCGCCTTTGAATGGGTGCCGGTGGTCCAGATAACAGATGAAATACCCATTATGGCAGAGAGCATCTGCCAGGATGCGGCCTATAAAAAGCCCACCCTCCGGCAGCGGATATCCGCCGCCATCCAATCCAGATGGCTGATATGGGTGGCAGTGGAGCTGGCGCTGGGGTATTTGGCTATGGAATATCTAAATCACCTGGCCAACACCGCCGTGCAGTTTAAGTTTGTGGATTTTCGGCTGCTGTATGTGGCCATGTTTGCGGCTGTCCACGGGTTAAAAGCCGGTATGGCGGCCTCTGTCCTGGCATGTATATCCAGTATGGCTGCCTTTATGGCCGGCGGCAACGATATCCGGCTGGTGCTTTTTAACATCGACAACTGGCTGCCCTTTGCCTGCTATATCATGCTGGGCACCATCATCGGCTACACCCGAGACAAGCGGGAAAAGCAGCTGCGCTTTGTTACCGAGGAAAAGAATACCCTTGAAAAGCGGTATATGTTTTTGCTTGAGTTGTACGACAACGCCCTCTATAATCGGGATTTGTACAAGCGGCAGATTATGAGTTACCGCAATAGCTTTGGCCGGATTTTTGATGTGACCAGAAGGCTCAACTCCCTCATGCCCGACGCCGTCTTCAAAGAGGCGCTGCTGGCCTTGGAGGATATATTGGACAACCAATCCATTACCATCTATAACCTGTCAGGCCATACGGAGTACGCCCGTCTGTGCGTCTGCTCCAAAAAGATTATCGATACCGCTCCCAGATCTATCCACATGGATATTTTCGCCAAAGCTATATCGGAATTACAGCCCGGCGAAGTGTGGACCAATATGGAGCGCTGGCAGGATCATCCCGACTACCTGTTCCCGGTCTATCGCGACAACACCTTGGTATCACTGATTTTAATTGACAAGGTGCCCTTTGAGCAGATGACCATGTATTACGAAAACCTGATAAAAATCTTCTGCAACCTGATTCAAGATTCGCTGGTACGGGCCTTAGACTACGTGACTAAGCTCAGCAACGAAATCTATATCGGTAACTCCACGGTCATGAACAAATCCGCCTTCCGCAAGCTGATTGAGATAAGGGAGGAGATGGAACAGGAGGCAATCTCCGAATACTCCATACTGAAGGTGGATGCCAATGAGCGGAATATTGAAGAAATCTTCCACAAAATTAAAGGATATTTCCGTAGCAACGATATCTTTGGCCAGGGCGAGGACGGCAATCTCTACATTGTGCTGACCGGCACCGGCAAAGAGGCCATGAAGTCGGTCATAAGCCGGTTGGAAGACCAGGGAATTATGATTAATGTCATGTAAGAGGGAGGGGATGCTATGACATGGGATTTGGAGACAGTGCTGTGGGGCTTTTTGGCCTTTCATCTGGTGCTGTGTACGGTTGTGTTTATCCTCATCAAAACCGATGTCTTGGTCATCACTTCCCAGATATTCTGGCTGGTGTTATTGGTGCCGGTATGGGGGCTGCTGCTGTGGGTTCCGGCTGAAATCATGTCCCGAAGGACCACCAGTGGCCATAAAAATATGATTCACACCTTTACTATCGAGAGCTGCGCCGACGAATACCGCTCTTTCGGCATGCTTCAGGATGACCGTTTGAACTCGGTGGTGCCTTTGGAGGAGGCCATTGCGGTAAACGACGCCAAAACCCGTCGGCAGTTTATGCTGGACTTGATTTCCCAGGATTCCCATGACTACATTGAGCTGCTTAAAAAGGCCCAGCTCAGCGACGATATCGAGGTGGCCCATTACGCCTCTACCGCAATTATGGAAATCCAGCGAAGTTATGAACTGCGGATTCAAAAGTACCGGGGCCTGTGTCAAGATTATCCCACCAACGAACTCTATCTGGACAACTTAATCCACGCCCTCCGCAACTATATCGACAGCGGACTAATTGAAGAATCGGTGTTGCAGATTCAGCGAGAGCGGTACCACCAGACCTTAGAGCAGCGGATACGGCTCTCCGACGCCGACCCGGACCCGGGGTTGTATTATACTGTCATTGATAATTTGATAGAGCTGGGCAAGACCGACGTCGCCGAGCACTGGCTGCAACAAGCCTTTGCCAAATGGCCCAACTCTGAAACCCCTTGGCTGTTGAAAATCAAGATGCAGTATGCTCAAAAAGACGGGCCCGGCATTCTGGATACCATTCAAAGGCTGAAAAAAGCCAAGTTGTTTCTCTCCACTCAGGCCAAAGAGGAGATTGCCTTCTGGAGTCGGCAAAAGGCGTAGAGGGTGGAAACGGTCTATATATAAGAAGAAGGAGTGAACAGTAGCATGAAAAGGTTAGACATTATCAAAGGCGTTGCCCTGCCTGTTGGCATGCTGCTGATTATGGGGCTGATAATGTTTGTAGAACGGAAGGGTATTTCAGCCGATGTGGCCCAAAGCTCCCTGGATTTTCTTCCTCAAAGTGTCATTGATCGAAAGCCGGCGCCCGATACCTTGAAAAAAGAATGTCTGGTACTGCTGGACCCTTCAGACCAATATTCTGACGATTATTATGAACAACTGTCCGACGTTCTGCAATCTATGAGTGTGGGATACGATACGGTGGATGTACTCCGCCAGGATATACCGCCCTTTGACCGATACCAGACTGTGGCGCTGCTCACCCCCGATTTTGCGGCATTGAGAAACCATCTGATGCCATTGTTTGACTGGGTCGACAACGGCGGCCGGATGCTGGTGTTTCAACCGGTAACCCCCACCCCTGTCACCAAAACCATGATGCCCCTGTTGGGCATTCATGAGACCACGGGTGTATACAAAATCATAGAGGAACTACGCATCAATACCGATTTTATGATCGGCGCTAAAGGGTTTTCCTATAATTTGTTTGTAGACGGTATTTTAGCCATCAATCTGCAGTTGTCCTATACCGACAGCAACCTGGTGCATGCGGAATCCAACAACCGCATTCCCCTGTTGTGGGAACACAAGCAGGGCAAGGGACTGATTGTGGTCAACAATTTGAGCGTTTGCTCCCGTGAGAGCAGAGGATATTACGCCGCCGCCTACAGCCTGTTGCAGGATGTCTTTGCCTATCCGGTCATCAACAGCTCGTTGTTTTTTATCGACGACTTCCCCGCCCCTCTCCCCATAGGATATAACGAGTATATCACCAAATTCAACAAACGGGATGTCAGGAGCTTTTTCCTCAATGTCTGGTGGCCCGACTTAATCGATTTATCCAAACGGTACGGGCTCAAGTATACCGGGCTGATTATTCAGGACTACAACGAGCGGGTGGCGCCTCCCTTCGAGACCAAGACCGACAATTCCACCGCCCTGTTTTTCGGCAACATGCTGCTGGATATGGGAGGCGAAATAGGTTACCATGGCTACAACCACCAGCCTTTGTGCTATACGGGTTTTGACTTCAAGGGAAAGGTGGAATATAACACCTTTGCAAGTATCGAACACTCGGTGCTGGCCTTTAGGGAACTGGATAACTACTGCAAAAAATTGTTTCCCAACCAAGCCTTCCACACCTATGTTCCCACCTCCAACATTTTGTCAGCGGAGGGCCGCCAGATGCTGGTAGACAACTTCCCGCAGATTAAAGTTATCTCGGGCATCTACCAGGCGCAGGACTATGAATTTCAGCAGGACTTTGATGTCTCCCCCGACGGCATTATCAATGTGCCGCGTATCATTTCAGGCAGCGATTTGGACGGTTTTGAACGATGGGCCGCCATAAGCGAACTGAATCTTCACTATGTCAACTCCCATTTTTTTCACCCGGACGATGTGCTGGACCCCGAACGGGGCGCCGAAAAAGGCTGGAACAGTATATTGCGGGATTTTAAGAATTATATCAGTTGGTTGTATGATTCGGCCCCCGGGCTTAGAAGCCATACCGCCACCGAAGCGGGCAAAGCAGTGCAGCGCTATTATGCGGTGGGGGTGCAGCGGACATTAGAGGGCAAAAAGTTCACGATAGATATTCAAAATTTCTACGATGTATCGTATCTTTTGGTCCGAATTAAAAATGCCGCGCCCAGGGCGGTTTCCGGCGGGGCGTTGCAAGAAATATCCTCAGACCTATACCTACTGACGGCCAATTCCAGCAAGGTGGAAATTGAGTTGAGGTGAATCGGATTTGCGCATTTGTATGATTTTAGAGGGCTGTTACCCCTATGTGCGTGGCGGGGTTTCCTCCTGGGTGCACAACTATATTCTGGATATGCCTCAACATGAGTTTGTGTTGTGGATTATCGGCGCCGAGGCCAAAAATAAAGGCCAGTATAAGTACGAGCTGCCGCCCAATGTGGTGGAGGTTCGAGAGGTGTTTTTAGACGACGCCATGCGGATGCCGGTTGCCAAAGATCCCAAACTGAAATTTACGGATGAAGAAATTGAGGCCCATAAACGGCTGATCGCCGGCGAAGACTTGGACTGGACGGTGCTGTTTAAGGACTATAACCATAAAAAAATCAATGTCCACACCTTTTTAATGAGCGAAGCATTTTTAGATATTTTGTTGGATATGTGCCACCGGGATTTTCCATTTATCGCCTTTTCAGATTTGTTCCACACCATCCGCTCCATCCTGTTGCCCACCCTCTACCTAATCAGTCAGAATATTCCCGCCGCCGATGTCTACCACAGTTCCTGCACCGGCTATGCGGGGCTGCTGGGGGCCCTGGCCAGCATCATGAGGCACAAGCCTTACATATTGACCGAGCACGGCATCTATTCCCGAGAGCGGGAGGAGGAAATCCTGCGGGCCACCTGGGTACCCCGGCACTTCAAACGATTGTGGATTAAGCATTTTTTCCTGTTGGCCCGGACGGCATACGACACCGCGGTCAGCGTCACCGCCCTATACAGCAGAGCCAGCAACATTCAGCAGGAGCTGGGCTGTGCACGCAATAAGCAAAAGGTGATTTTCAACGGCATTGAAACCCACCGATTTGCCAACATCCCTCCCAAACCCCCAAATGGGCATATCGATATCGGGGCCATTGTGCGGTTCCACCCCATCAAAGACATCAAAACCATGATTTACGCCTTTTTTGGGTTGAAAACCCAAATCCCCAACGCCCGACTTCATATTTTGGGCGATACCGATGATGAAGAATACCGCGCCGAATGCGAAGACCTCATCGACCAGTTAGTGGTAAAGGATATTCTGATTTTGGGCAACACCGACACAGCCGCCTACATGGAAAAGCTGGACTTTACCGTTCTGACCAGCATTTCGGAAGGGCAGCCCTTGTCGCTGCTAGAATCTCTGGCTGCCGGGCGGGCCTGTGTTGCTACCGACGTGGGCTGTTGCCGGGAACTGCTGACCGGAGAGACCATCGACGATTTGGGCCAGGCGGGAATTTTGGTCAAGCCCATGCAGGCTCAAGCCATCGCCAGCGGGATGGAAGTGTTAAGCAAACATCCCTATCTACGGAAACAGATGGGAAGCATCGGCAAAAAACGGGTATTGAAAAACTTTCGCCATGAAGATATCATCGCCCAGTATCTGGACAACTACCGGGAGGCGCTTAAACTATGGCAGGAATAGGATTTGAGCTGAAAAAACTGTTTTCCAAAAAAGGTGTGCTGGCCACCATCCGGGCATACGGCTATGCCGGCATGGTCTGCGCCGGTCCTATGCTGCTGGGAGTGGCGCTGCTGCTGGGCGTGTTGCTGCTCGCCTATTATTACGGCACCGCCCGCTCCGACCGGGAACTGCTGATTTCCATGATCACCTATGCTTTGCTGTTTTCTCTGTCGGTAACCAGCATCTTCTCGATGCTGACCACCCGGTATACCGCCGACACCATTTTTGAACAGAGCGAAGAGCGGGTACTTCCCTCCTTTTTTGGCAGTCTGGCTGTCATGCTGGTATTAGGCGGCACCGGATACGGCATATTCCTCTATTTTTCCGGAGTAGAGTTGGTCTATCAGGTGCTGTCCCTCTGGTTCTTTTTGACCCTGTTGGTCACCTGGACCGAAGTCAACTACCTGACCGCCGTCAAGGAATACAAGAGCATTATCAAGGTGTTCTTTGTCTCCATTGTCACCGGCTTCGCCCTGGCCCTGGTGTTAATCTATACGACCCCTCTGCCGATCATCACCTCCCTGTTTATAGCGGTCAATATCGGGTACGGCCTGATGGCTGTTTGGTATTTTGCGCTAATATACGACTACTTCCCCGAGGGGTTCGGCGCCTCCCTGTACTTTTTAAAGTGGGGCGATAAGTACCCCCATCTTTGGGGCATCGGCTTCTTTGTGACGGCAGGCCTGTTCGGACATCTGGTCATCATGTGGAGCAGCCCCCTAGGGGTGCAAATCAAGGGATTATTTTACGGAGCGCCGGAATACGATGTCTCGGCGCTGATAGCCTTTCTCTCTATTCTGGTAACCACCGTCAACTTTGTCACCAGCGTGGAGGTGCGGTTTTATCCGGAATACCGGACCTATTTCACCCTCTTTAATGAAGGCGGCAGCATCAGCGATATTGAAAATATCGAAAAAGGCATGTTGGATGTGCTGAAGGATGAACTGTTGTATCTCTGCCAAAAGCAGGCCTTTACCACCATCCTGTTTGTGGTGATCGGTTCTATTCTGCTGCCCCGCCTGCCTTTGGGCTTTAATTCCGACATGCTGGGCATGTTCCGGGTGCTGTGTGTGGGATATGCCCTATATGCCATCGGAAACAGCGTCATGCTGATTTTGCTGTACTTTTCCGACAACTACGGGGCTTTTTGGTGCTCCTTGGGCTTTGCCCTCTTTACCAATATTGCTACCTATATCTTCAAATTTCTGCCAGCGGAATTTTATGGATTCGGCTTTGTTATCGGTTCGGCCCTATTTTGCATCATCAGCTTTATCCGGTTGGAGAAATACATTGCCAAGCTGAAATACCACGTATTAGCCGAGCAGCCGGTATTCGCGGTGCAGCCCAACTACTGGATGACCCGTCTGGTCAACAGGTTGGATGTACGGGCCCAAGGCAAACAGCAGCGCAGAAAAATCGCATACCAAAAGAGAACGGAGGCAAAACATGGGCTTGAACAATAATGTGTTTAAAAGGTTGCTGGTCCTCATCCTGGCCGTCACGCTGCTCACCGGCTGTTCCAATATGGCCGAAACCGTCTCCCCGGTTTCCAATCCGATAAACAACAGTAACAGCAGTCTGGATGATTTGACCATCACCGACAAGCCGGAATATTATTCCGGCATCGATTCCTTAAAGGTGGAAACTTTGTACCTCACTGTGAGAAAAGGCAACTCGGCGGATAACACCGACCATACCTGGACCGAAATCAACTCCTATAGCACCTACTATTATGACGATAGAAATGTGGATCGCTACAAGGTGGAAGCCACCTTGCAAGCAGGCGATAAAAACGGGCCCCAGCCCGGCATGCTGGGATATGGAGAGTCCCTTCCAAATGCCACCGTTCAGGTGAGGGGTAAAACCACCTCACAGGCACCGCAAAAATCTTATCAAATCAAAATCAAGCCGGATAAAGGCGCCTGGCATGACCAAAAGACCATCATCCTCAATAAGCACCCCTACGACCCCTCCCGTTTTCGCAACAAGGTTTCCTATGATTTGATGATCCAGTATCCCGAGCTGTTCGGCGCCCATACCACCTTTGTGCATTTGTACGTCAAGGATTTGACCGAAGGGAATCAGAATGCCAAATTTGTCAGTTACGGTCTGTATACCCATGTGGAACAGTTCAACAGCCGCTATCTGCGCAACCACGGGTTGGATGCCAACGGTCATCTTTATAAGGCGTCTATGTTTGAGTTTTATACCTACGACGACCTCAAACTGAAAACCGATTCGGATTACGATGTCTGGGCCTTTGAGCAGGTGCTGGAAATCAAAGGCAACGACGACCACAAAAAGCTTATAGATATGATTGAGGCGGTCAACGATTACGCGATTCCCATTGAGGAGACCTTTGAGAAGTATTTTGACGAGACCAACTATTTTTCCTGGCTGGCCTTTCAGCTGATTATCGGTAACCGGGATATTATGTCCCAAAACTTCTTCCTCTACAGCCCGTTAAACGGCAACAAATGGTACTTTATCCCCTGGGATTGCGACGGCGCATGGAGCCACCAAAACTATATCGCCAAGGCCGCCGTCTCCGGATACAACTACACCGACGGCATCTCCAACGTGTGGGGTGTGGTCCTGCATCAACGGGTGTTAAAATCCCCTGCCCTGCGCCAAAAGCTTCTGGATAAGGTGGAGCATTATTACAAGGACCTCAAAGAAAAAAATCTGAAATACCTGTTTAAGCGATATGCCGACGTTGTATATACCTATCTCTATCAAGTACCGGACATCAACTACGCACGTGTCAAACAAGGAGACTATTATACCTATGTGGACACTATGACAGCCGAAATTGACTATAACTATCAGATGATTCAGGAAAGTCTGCAGCATCCCATGCCTTATTACTGTAACGTACCGGAAGTCAAAAACGGCAAACTGGTATTTGGCTGGGACAACGCTTACGACTTTGACAGTGAAACCATCACCTACACCCTGGAGGTTGCCAAGGACTACCTCTTTAAAGAGGTGATCTTCAAAGAGGCAAATACCTTTATCCCCCAAGTGGAGTGCAAACTGCCACCCGACGGACAGTACTTTTTACGGATTACCGCTAAAAATCAATCCGGCAAAACCCAGACCCTGCGATATTCCTACCAAGATTTGAATGATAAGATCCATTACGGTGTGGCGACCTTCTATATTGAAAAAGGCCAAGTACTGGGAATGGAGGGATAGCGATGGCGGATACCAAAAAGCAGTTCCGGCATGAGCTGAAATATCTAATCAACCTGCATGATGCGGAACTGTTGAAACGGCGCCTCGCCCCGTTGATGAAGCCGGACGCCTATGCCATCAATGGCCGCTATACCGTACGGAGCCTGTACTTTGACGACTATTGGCATTCGGCCTACATGAAAAAGGTGATGGGCATAGACAACCGGAACAAGTACCGCATCCGCATCTACAACGCCAGCGATACCGTTATCCGGTTGGAGCGCAAACAAAAAGTGGATCAGTATATCCACAAGGCCACGGTGGCCCTCACCCGGCAAGAGACCGAGGCCATCCTCCAAGGGCAGTACGACTTTCTGCTCCAAAAAGATCAAGACTTGTATAAAGAATTCTATTTTCAGTGTGTCAGCCGGGTTATGCGACCGACGGTGATTGTGGATTATGTGCGGGAACCCTTTGTCTACCCGGCAGGCGATGTCCGGGTCACCTTTGACCGGGATGTGGGAGCCTGCGGTGACTTCTTCCGGTTTTTTGACCGGGACCTGCCCCTGTCTTACGTGCTGGAGCCGGGCAAAGTGGCGATGGAAGTCAAGTTTACCGAATGTCTGCCCAATTTGATGCGACAAATCCTCCCCTGCGGCAACGAGGAATACACCTCCCTGTCCAAATACACCTCATGTTTTGAGGCAACCAGTCTATCTTTTCTGCACTGTCACAGCGGCATTTGACCTATACATAACCATTCTAATTGTGTAATTGTGAGGTATCGAGATGAGTGTACAAGATGTTTTTAAAAAATCCTTTTTAGAACAACTGGGGAGTATCGGCAACGGCTTTTCCCCGGAGCAAATCATCCGCATTGTCATGGCATTGGTGGTATCCCTGTTACTGGGCATGTTTATTAATGTGGTCTATAAAAAGTTCTACCGTGGCGTGGTCTATAATCGGAATTTTTCCATCGCCCTGGTGGGCATGACGGTACTCACCGCCATGGTGACGCTAGCCATCAGCACCAACATTGTCATCTCTTTAGGTATGGTGGGCGCCCTCAGTATCGTCCGCTTCCGTACCGCCATCAAAAATCCGCTGGATTTGGTCTACCTGTTCTGGGCCATCACCACCGGTATCACGGTAGGGGCCAATGCCTATCCTCTGGCCCTGATATCGGCTATCGTTGTCTTCATCCTCATACTGGCCATGACCGGAAAAAACCAAAGCGCCCGCATTTATATTGCTATTGTCCACTACTCCGGCCTGACCACCGCAGATGAAATCAAAGTAGCCATGGGCCGGCTGAACTACCGTATCAAATCCAAAACCCTGCGGGGAGATACCTGTGAACTGACCATGGAAGTGATGGCCAAGGGCGATAGTTTGGCCTTTGCCGACAGATTGCGGATGATTAATGGTGTAACAGATGTGACAGTAGTGCAATATGATGGAGAATACCATGACTAAAAGAGTGCTTGCTCTTTTCTTTCCCATGGTCATTCTGTTGTTTCTACTCGGTTGCCAGGAGGTGGACGAGGATATGCTCTTTTTGCAAAAGGACGTATCAAAAGAATTGCCCCTATCCGACAAACCCATTATCAACCCCTTTATGGGTTATGCACCCTGCGCCGACTGCGAAGAGGAAGCGGAACAGGCGTCGATGGTCTATGTGGACGTCACTTTCCGAGAACTGCAGCCGAACAACGAACACGAATTTGATTTTGAAGGTATTGAAAAACGCAATTTTCTGCACCGATGGCGCAGCGAGGGCAAACATGTGGTGTTTCGGTTTGTCTGCGACAAACCGAGTAAAACCGAGCACCTGGATATTCCTGACTGGCTGTATGAAAAAATCGACGGTGACGGCACCGAATATGACATGAAATATGGAAAGGGGTTTGCCCCTGACTACAACAATCCGGTGTTTATCGAATACCACGCCAAAGCCATCAAGGCGTTGGGCGAATATTTCGGCAAAGACAACTTCTTCAGCTATATCGAACTGGGGAGCCTTGGGCACTGGGGAGAATGGCACGTAAATTACGAGGCGGGTATTCAGCGCCTGCCCCAGGCGGATGTGCGGGAACAGTATATTGCCCCCTATCTGGAAGCCTTCCCCCACGCCAAACTGATGATGAGGCGTCCCTTTGAAGCGGCGAAAGCTTATGGTTTTGGCCTGTATAATGACATGGCAGGGGAACCGGAAAGCACTGCCACCTGGTTGGATTGGATACAAAACGGCGGCGACTTCAACCAAACCATGGAGAAAGGCGCTTTGGTTCCCATGTCGGATGCCTGGAAAACCGCTCCCATCGGTGGTGAAATGACCAGTTCTCTGGCCATGGACTATCTTATTAAGACCAATATTGAACAAACCGCCGCCATGGTGGCCGAAAGCCACACTACCTTTTTGGGTCCCAAAACCCCCTTGCGTTCGGACGATAGGTATTCCACCGACGGTCTGTATCGGCAAGGGACCGATACGCTGCTAAAGTCCATGGGATACCGCATCGGCATATCCAAAGTTGAGATTTCCAAAATACACAGCAGCGGTATTGTGGCGGCAGAGCTGACTTGGCACAACGGCGGTGTAGCTCCCCTGTATTTTGACCTTCCCGTATACTTGTATGTTTTAGATAAAGCACATACCGTTCAGACCTGTTCGCTGGTGGACTTGAAGCTGACCAGCCTGTTGCCGGGCAAAACCATCAAAACCACTACCAAAATTCAACTGGCCCGGGAGATAGACAGTTCCTCCGGCCCTCTGGTTCCGGCCGGCACCAGCATCTGTATCGGCATTGTGGACCCCATGACCGGCAGGTCGGCGGTGGCCCTGGCAAACGACGTGAGTATCATCGACGGTAGGATGCAACTGCACCAATATTCCTAAATTTTGATATTCGCTTTCTCTCAAATACACTCTGAAACAGACCCGCCAAAAATATGGCGGGTCTGTTTCAGAGTGGAAAATATTTATCTACAAGGATGATTTCTATTTCCCCAAGGGATATCCATCCCCTGTCAGTTGTGTTATGCAAACTCATGAGGCGGCTTTTCATCAGGCCCTGTGAAAACAAACAACTCTCCGTTTCCGGCTATCAAATCCAAGAAAATCCTGTCCGCATTATTGGATACCAATTCCGTTAGCCCGGTTGCTTTGTTCACTTTATAGATATTATACCTGCCCTTTAGACAGACATCTCCGCTGAAGGCCGAATCAAAGCTGCGATTAGTAATCATGACATATCGGTCGCCGTATTCCGACTCAAATTCACCGAATTCCAGCCCCTCCGGAGCGGAACTGATGATGCTTGAGTCATCAATTGAGTCATTGAAATCGCTGTAAACATATCCTGTATGGTAAACAAGCGTAGAGGTTAAATGGACGAGTGTTTTTCCTAACGTCAGCGCTTCAGCGTTTATCTGCTTAACCCCGTCAAACAAAAAGGTTTTGTTTTGGCCGCATTCGTCAAACAGACCTCTCATCGCAAAATAATACGAAATCGCTTTAAATCCGTAGGTCAAAAGCGTATAGACCGACTGCCTGACCTTGTCCGCCGTCATATAATCCGGGCCGTCCGTCGGACTGCCGTTGGCATCAAAACCCACGAGCTGTACGTAATACCAATATGGTCTGTTCAGTTCGAGGGATTTTTTTCTGATATAGCTGATGTCGTTCCAGAATATAAGATCCTTCAATTCCTGGCCGCTTTCAATATTCATGAAATAATAAATATCCGAGGAAAGAATCGGAGGATCGACGATTTTTAAATAGCTGTCAAAATACTCTTTAAACGAGCCATCCTGCCATTTGTATGAAGCACTCGTGCCCTGTTGTGACGTGACCAGCATGATGCGGTTATCACCGTCAAGGCGAGTCATTAAATCAAGATCATGCTTTGCATTGGGAAGATGCTCCATAAACGGTTCGTCCCAGATATAGTATCCGGCCAACGAGGGATGGGAACCGTACAGTTCAACAGCCTGCTTTGCCGATTCCTCGGTCGTATTGGCAATTCGGATGTTCTGTATTCCTCCGAATAAGTCAGTATCCTGTACAATCACCTTAAGACCGAGTTCATCGCATATTTCAAGGGCCAGTAATGTCGTTTCCCTTGACCCAAATACCGTTTCGATATGCGTAATATTGGCTTCTTTGGTTGCCGTGAGCAATTGGTGGAAATGCCCGTTGTCTTTCGCGGGCACCCCATGAAAGGTTGAAATGATAAATTCACCGATTCCGTTTTTTGATTTGCTTGCATTTTTCATAATGTATCCCTCTTTTTATTTTATTCATGGCGGACGAAACTGCCGACTATGTCAAACAGACTGGTATATACTGCCTTTGCAACGCTGGGATGATGTTCACCAAATTTGATTCGATTATATGATACAGTAAAAGCAGTAGTCATATAAGGGAGCTTTTTTTGGCTAATAGTTGCTATTTGTTATGTCTGTATTGCTTAAAACTCATATCAGACACGAAGTCTATTTTTGTTTTTTAAAAAAGGCTGTCTCATTAGTATATGAGGCAGCCTTTTTAATTAATCGTATTCGGGTTTTTTCATGTTTAAAAGAGTTACGGGAATATAAAGTTTTGTGTGCCGTGCATTGGCACTAATCTCAAGAACCAGATCGTATTTTGGCTCCCTCAATACCTGAGGCGCTTTAATTTTAAATCTGCATTCCGCTTTTCCTACATTTCCGTGATACTGCTCCAGCGATATGGATGAATACTGTGCGGGAACCGCTTCAAACTCTTCCGGCAAAAACCAGCGTAGGCTTAAGAATTGCTGGGACAAGAATTTGTTTTCAAGCTTGAGAGTATATTCAATTTCGCCGTCTGCGCTTATGTATGGTGCGTCTGAGCAAAGCAAAGACGCTGTAAATATGGGGCTGTCATAGACCTGCCCAAACGGCTGCATTTTTAATTTTTCGAGAAAATTCCACTTGTCAAACGGCCCTCTTCTTCTGTCCCTGTTCATCAAATTGTCATTGTCCAAAAGCAACAGCGATAATTCTCCGCTATTGTCATCCCACTTATAGTATTTATGCCCTAAAAACGAAGGCACCAATGCAATGATGCGGTCTGTCAGTTCGGTTACTGTTTTTGGTATATCGCAATCATGATCGCCCATGTTAATGGAGATCGTCGCGATTTTGTCTCCTATTGGGTCAGCCCACTTCTTATCAATTGAATCCGTTCCTCCGATAATTCCCAAAAGGGCTCCGAGCGTTGCCGCTGTACAGTCTGCATCTTCGCCGCAGCTCGCCGCTATGCAGATGCTATTGCCGAAATCGCCTTCGCCATAAACCAAGCCCAAAACCATTAATGCAATATTGCAAGGAGTATCGTAGCCGATTCTGGTTTCGGGTATGCTCACCTCGGTATTACCGTTGCCGTCATCTGGGCACATCAACCCGAATGTGGAAGGAAAATCAGCAAGTATTTCCTCCCTGACCTTTTTCCAATCCTTGCCCGATTTGTATGCATCGACAACATGCCTTACAGCCCTATAAACACCGCTGTCTTCGGGAATATACGACAGTCCGATTTCAATAAGCTTATCCCGATCCCCTTCAACAAAGGCAGAGCTCTGAATCGCAGCGGTAAATATCTCGGCATAAACACCTTCATAGCTGTGATCAACTATGGCATCCTCATAGGCATATTTTACCGCGATTTCGGGATGCCCCGGTGCAAGGCATGCCCATAATTCCGAACGAATAAACGCTCCGCAGCTATCACGATTAAGATTGTTTATATAACCTGAAAGCGGCGGGTTAAGTCCCATTCTCATATTATTTTTAGCCGCTCCATACTCACACCAGCTCGGAGTTATATACGAAAGCCAATACTCACCTAAAGCCTGTGCATTAACTCCCCTGCCGAAACGTTCAACCGCATTAAGCCATACAAGCTGTAAATCCAGATCATCATTTGGCAGCGGTTCACCGTTAATATCATGTGTATAATAACTCACATCAAACAGACCACGTCTGCATTCAAACGGCATTCCGAGTGTGCCTCCGATGTTTTTTCCAAGGAAGCAGGCCCTCACCTTATCCTTATACACGGGCAATTTCATTTGCATAAATATCTCTCTTTTCTTTCAGTTGATATACAAATAATGTGGTTTAATAATAATGTATAATTGAGATATTTATAATTGTTATTTTCTATTTAATAGTAGCTATATTTTGTGCTTCGGGGACAGATTATTTAGCCATTTTTGAATCACTGAACTTATTTACTTTTACATCCTTTTTTCTTTTAAGTAACGCCTCCCTTATACGGCTTCTCAAAATCACGCGACATTATGTAGATATGTCCTCGTTGTTCTCTGATTCAAACTCGCCGAACATCATGTTTTCGGTAGCGCTTTTTACAAAGGGAGAGTCGGATAATTTATCAATATAGTTTGCCCATACCAAACATATGATGACCAAAAGCAATCACCTTAAGCCCCAATTCTTCGCATGTTTCAAGCACCACATGACATGTCTCGGCGGATGAAAAAGCGGTTTCTCCATTTACTTTTCACCTATTCAACTGGTTTTTATATGATTAAACCCACAATTTAGCACAAAATAGCTATTGATACAGAGGGTTGATTGGTTTATATTGAAAACAAAAAAGTGTATTCCGGAGGATAGCCATGTTCGATTTAAGCATGATAGACAAAATAAAAGATAAAGAAATTCGGGAAGGAGTGCGGGCAGCAATCACTAAAAACTTACTGCCTGCACACAGAAGCAAGGCATATCCCGGACATTTCTCCGTAACTGCGGACGGAGGGGCATTCGGCATCGAATATACATGGCCAGGATTGGATTCCTGGCAAATAGCCGGCGCATACCTGCTTATGGACATGGAGCAATCCGTAAAAGGGTATTTTGATTTCGTTGAGGCCTCCCAGCGTGATGACGGAAATATACCATTTGCTATATGGAAAGAGGAGGATTTGCGTTCTCCCGAAGACAGGGTAACATTCACAAGCGGCTTCCGGTATCCCGATGATGTTTTTGAATATACACCAAAGGGCAATAATCATTATCCCACAAGCAAATGGATTGGTCTTTTTAAGCATTGGGTCTATGAGAATCCGTTGGGCTTGCTTGCCTCTGTCTGTTATATTTTAACCGCTGCGGAATTATTCAATAAAACAAAAGATACAGACTGGCTTAAAGAAAAGATGCCCTCTATTGAAAGAGCCGGCAAGTATATACTCTCCCAAAAGAGCTCACAGGGCTTCTTCGGCGGCGCCGGCTTTTATATAGAGCTTCCGCCCCGCAAAGAATGGGACGGTATCACCCAGTGCTATTGCTTTAAAGCCTTCAATGATATGAGGATCATGCTTTCGGCGCTCAACGAATCTCAAAAGGCTGATTTTTGGAAAGAACAGGCCGACTCATTAGCCAAAACGTTCCGGCGCTATTTCTGGACAAACGGTCATTTTGCAGAATATATACACCCTGAACACGGTGCAGTTGATTTTCACGGACTTACAGATATCGATTGGGCGGCTATCGCTTATGGTCTCGCCGACGACATACAAATTCGTGATTTATGGCCGGCGCTGAAAAATGAAAAAAACTTCTGGTGGGGTGATATGCCTACGCAGATAGTAACAAAACCGTATGCTTATCGGGACTGGGAGCTTGGAAGACCGGTATCCTTTAAAACAAACGGTCCTATTTATGATATCTCGGCTATGGGACGCGTCTGGTTTATTGAGATGAATGCATGCCTTGCCGTGGGTGACTATGACAGGGTTCGGCAGGCCGTGAAGCTGGTTTGCAGGATGGGACTGATGCATGGCGGCTATTGGTTTGAGCGTTATCATATGCTGCAAAACCAATCGGTTCACCCTGCCGGCCCAAAAGGGTATTGTGAATACCCGGCAGTTCTTGTCAGAACAGTCCTCGGAAATATTGAGCTTTTTATATAAAACAAATACCAGATACCGATTCGGCCTTTAAAAAGCATCATAATAGAAACAATACCAACCAAGATTAATTTATCGATGTTGGTATTGTTTCTTTGCCTAATCGGATAATTGTAACATTTTATTTCGCCGCAACATACCTATCGTATCCGGCCTGCATAATCTTACATAATCAAATTCCATTCGTTTTAAGTCTGCCCGCAGATTCGGAATCTCCTTGATATCCTTAACTCCTATAATATAATCCCGTATAACATTGACTACGGTCCATACGTAAGGCGTAATTCTGTTAAGCTTTTGATTCTCTTCATCACAGCCGCGAATTCTATTCAAATAATTGCCACCATAACAAGACAAGCAGCAATATATCATGCAAAGTTTTGGGGTTCATTGTTATTTTACAGAGCAGTATTTGATAGAATAGCGCCACTATTACAAAAAAATAAGCCATTAACATATAAAACAGCTATAAATTATAATTATAATGAAGACCGGCTTATAGTTTATATAAATCGGCGTCTGAAAGTCTTACAATCCCGCTGAAAGGCAATGATTAATAATGAGTAAAAATATATATGTAAACTTAAGGACGGAAACATTTTCCGAGAATATTAACCTGCTTTTCCCCGATTGGGAACAGGGAAACGAGAGGATAGCCGTGTTCAGCCCTCATGACGACGACGCTCTCATAGGCGCGGGTTATGCTATGGCGGCGGCGATGGACGAGGGTGCGGAAGTTTATGTTGTGGTTTTTTGCCAGGGAGACTGCGGCTATAAAAACCCGGATGAAAAGGATTCGATTGTTCGGATACGAGAAAAGGAAAACTTAGCGGCGCTGACATCGTTCGATATCCCGGAAAAGAATATTTTTCGTTTTGAATACCCCGATTTCAGCACAACACAATATATGGGTTACCACCTTCCCAACGGCGAGTTAGGTAGCTTCCCAAAAATTATAGAGTTTATCAGAAAGAACAAAATAACAAGACTTTTGATGCCGAACGATTATCGCGAGCATACCGACCATACCGCAGTATTCAATATGGCGGCATTTGAAGTCATACAAGCGGGAGACCCGATTGTCAGTGATATCGGGGAGGGCCAGAAGGTGAAAAATATGCTTCAGTACTCTGTCTGGTCTGATTTTTCCCCTCATGATATGCTTGTATCAAATGGTAAACGATTGCTCCGTGCCAACCGGGCCATTGTCTGTCCCAAAACCGTGGAGGATAAAGTGCGTAATGCCATACGAGAGTATCAGTCACAGGACCTGATTATTGAGGACCTGTTTCAGACGAGAGAAGAGCGATTCACCGGAACGGGCTATATAGAATTATATATTGATTTTAACCCGCGTCCGAAACTGGATTATCATCCGTACGTTCACGGCATTAATGAAATATTGAACTCTAATAAATAATTGACAGAATCAAGCGCGAAGCTTATTGGCATTAAAGAACATTAAGGAGTGGATATGATGTTGGATATTAAAGACATTTACAAATGGTGTTCGATACCGTATGACCAGTTGATGACGCATCCGGAAAGAAAAGTACCGTTGAGAATAGTGCCCGACGCAAAAGCCCTTGGTGAGATTATGGCTCGTGATTTTATTGACGAAATTAAGCTTGCCAATGCAGAAGGTCGCACTTTCAAAGCAATCGTTCCCTGCGGTCCGACGGAGTGGTATAAACCATTTGAAATAATGGTCAACTCGGAAAGGGTATCCTTAAAGAATGTCGTGGTCTTTCATATGGATGAAAACCTTGACTGGGAAGGAAAGCTTTTGCATAAAGACGATCCCTCCAATTTCAGAACATTTATGGAACGCAATTTCTATAACTGCATAGACAGCGAATTACAGGTTCCAGTTGAAAACAGACATTTTCTCACCCCGTATAATCTGAAAGAGATATCGGATATGATCGCCAATACCGAGATCGACTATACTCTGGGTGGTTGGGGACAGGATGGGCATATCGCATTTAACCAAGCAATACGCAATCCTTACAGCCACGTTACAATCGACGATATTCGAAATTCTACCGCGCATATACTGGAGAATAACCCGGATACAGTCATTGCCCTATCACAAAGAAATTTCGGAGCGGCCTGGCAGTTTGTGCCTCCCAAGTCAATTACCCTGGGCGTTAAAGAATGCATGAAAGCAAAAAAAATACGGGTTTACTCTGCAACCGGGGCATGGAAGCAGACGGCATTACGCATCGCTTTATTTTCTGATGTGACGCCTGAATATCCCATGACATTGCTGCAGGAGCATCCCGACGCCTTAATTACTGCGACAGTAGAAACTGCGAGACATCCTTTTTCCGAAAATCCTGATTGGAAATTCCGGGGAGTTAACGCATGAAAAGGTTTAATAAGATTGTAGGAATCGGCGGTATTGGTGTCGGCATGCTTTTTCACAGCCCTACCAATAAAACCTTCGGAAGAAACGAATCGAGACTTGTCGAATTGAGCGGCGCAAAAGATTACTGCAAATT
>JAAYKB010000015.1 GCA_012522615.1 Clostridiales bacterium | reverse complement strand
CAGAAATCATCCTCCGAGATAGGCCTTCTTGACCTCGTCATTATCAAGAAGCTCGGACGATTTGCCTTCGAGAATGATACAGCCGGTTTCAAGTACATACGCCCGGTCGGACACCGACAGCGCCATCTTGGCGTTCTGCTCGACCAGCAGTATTGTTGTCCCGCCCTCGTTGACCTCGCGGATACAACTGAAAATCTCCTGAACCAATATGGGGGAAAGTCCCATGGACGGCTCGTCCAGCAGAAGCATTTTGGGGCGGGACATCAGGGCGCGCCCGATTGCCAGCATCTGCTGTTCGCCGCCCGAAAGGGTTCCCGCCTGCTGGCGGCGGCGTTCTTTAAGGCGGGGAAACCGCTTAAAAACCAGCGCGAGATCTTGTTCAATCTCACGACCCTGAGAGCGTGAACGCGCATATGCGCCCATTTCAAGGTTCTCCTGAACCGTCATGCTGGCGAAAACCCGCCTGCCCTCGGGAACCTGCGCAAGCCCAAGCCGCACAATCCTATGCGGCTCGGTCTTTGATATGCTGTTGCCCATAAAGGTGATGTCGCCCGTTTTTGAGTGCAAAAGGCCCGAGATGGTATGCATCGCGGTGGTTTTTCCCGCGCCGTTCGCTCCGATTAAAGAAACGATTTCTCCCTCCTCAACATGGAAGGATACACCCTTAAGCGCATGGATTGCGCCGTAATACACATTAATATCATTCACACTCAGCATTATTTGCCACGCCTTTCCAACCGAATAACACACCCGCCCTGTCCGTCCCGAAAGAAAGCAAAGTCATTTTCCGAGGTAGGCGGCGATTACCTTTTCGTCTGTGCGTATCTGTTCAGGGGTTCCCGCGGCAATAAGGTTGCCGTAATCCAGAACATACAAGCGCTCGCATACATTCATAACCAGACTCATATCGTGCTCGATAAGGAGAATAGCCACATTAAATCTGTCGCGGATACGGCGGATAACCTCCATCAAATCACGCGTTTCGGTCGGGTTCATTCCCGCGGCGGGCTCGTCCAAAAGCAGGAGCTTGGGGTTAGACGCGAGCGCGCGCAGAATCTCCAGCTTTCTTTGCTGGCCATAGGGGAGACTGGACGCCATCTGGTCGGCAAGCTCCTCCATATCGAAAATTTTAAGCAGCTCCCGGGCTTTTTTGTCAATCGCGCGTTCCTCCCGCCAAAAGGAGGGAAGCCGGAGCATACCCGAAACGACATTGTATTTCATGTTATGGTTCATCGCAAGCTTGATATTGTCGGCAACCGACATATATTTGAACAAACGGATATTCTGAAAGGTCCTCGCAATCCCGATACGGTTTATCTGGAACGGCTTTTTGCCTATTATGCTGTTACCCTCCAGCCGTATCGCCCCCCCGCTCGGGGGATAAACACCGGTGAGGAGGTTAAAAACTGTTGTCTTGCCCGCACCGTTCGGCCCGATAAGACCGACAATCTCCTTGTCGTCGACGACAAGATGAAGGTCGTTGAGGGCCTGCAAGCCGCCGAATATAATTCCGAGATCCTTGATTTCCAACAGATGCATTGCTCAGGCCTCCCCCGTCTTGGCGACTTTTTTTCTGTCCCTGATCTTCCTTACGAGCCTGTGCATGAGCCCGGGTATTGAAATTTCATAACGCCCCATCAGGCCGGAAGGCTTGAACAGCATCACCAGTATGAGAATAACGGCATACAGAATCATGCGGTACTGAGAGAATTCACGCAGCTTTTCGGATAGTATTGTAAGTGCTCCTGCCGATATTACCGAACCGGTAATCGAGCCCATCCCACCAAGCACCACCATAATCAGGATTTCAACCGAGCGATTAAAATCAAATTTAGCCGGGTCGATGGTTCCGTAATTGTGTGCAAATAATCCTCCAGCGATACCCGCGAGAAAGGCTGCGAATACAAATGCAAACAGCTTATAATAAACTGTGTTGACCCCCATTGCTTCGGCAGCAATCTCATCTTCACGAATAGAGATTACTGCCCGTCCATGCCGGGAACGACCGAATGTAAATAGCAAAACTATTATAACAGCAGCGGTCAAGTACCCGTATATAAACATTGGGCTGGGATTTTGTCGACTGCTCAGAGACTTAATGCCGTCAAGTGCTTTCGCTCCGTTTGTAATCTCAAGGTTATATGAAACAACGCGTATAATTTCTCCGAATCCCAAGGTTATAATAGCGAGATAATCACCCTTAAGCCGCAGCGCAGGTATCCCGATTATGACTCCAAATGCAGCTGCAAGCAAACCGCCGAGCATCAAGCTTATGGGAAAAGATACGCTAAGCGGTAAACCTATATTTTTAGTAAACAATGCGGAAGCATATGCCCCCACCAGCATAAATCCGGCATGACCAAGTACAAGCTGACCCAAAATTCCGGTGACAAGATTCAGACTGACAGCAAGAATAATGTTAATACATACAAATGTCAGAATCTGAGTATTATACCTGTTGATTACTCCGGTGTTTATTAAAACAAGAAGAATCACAAAGAGAAGGGCGACGAGAACGGTGTTAACAATATAATATAAGCCGGTTTTCTTTTTGATGCTTCCCATCACACCTTCTCCTTTCTGTTTTTGCCCATAAGTCCGGACGGCTTTACCGAAAGCATAAGTATAAGAATACCGAACACAACAGCATCGGTCAGGGTAGTGCTGATATATGCCATGGTAAGACTCTCTGCCACCCCGAGGATATATCCTCCCAACATGGCTCCCGGAATTGAGCCGATTCCGCCCAGCACTGCGGCGACAAAGGCTTTAAGCCCCAGAAGGTTGCCCATATCCGGCTTAATCTGCGGATAGGTGTTGCAGTAAAGTATCGCGCCGACGGCAGCCATAGCCGATCCCAGCGCAAAAGTAAACGCTATTACTTTATATGTGTTAATACCCATAAGCTTAGCCGCTCCGGAGTCTTCCGAAGTAGCCTTCATTGCCTTGCCGATTTTAGACTTGTTGACAAGGATTTGAAGTGCCGCCATCATCATTACCGATACCACTATATTAATCGCGGTTGATGAATCCATTTCAAGACTTCCTAAACGGATTAATTGCGAAGGGAAAACAGAAATATGCTTTGGTGCAGAGCCAAACATCAGCATAAAGGAGTTTTGCAGAAATATGCTTACACCCATTGCTGTTATCAGAAGCGAAATCCGAGCCGCATTATGCACCAGAAGACGCTGGTATGCCACCCGCTCGATTATCATACCGACAAGAGCACACAGCAGGATAGAAGCCGGAACCGCAACCCAAAGCGGCAACCCCAGACTTGCCATAACAACATAAAGCGTATATCCGCCTACCATGATAATATCGCCATGGGCGAAGTTTATCAACTGGACGATACCATAAACCATGCTGTATCCCAGAGCAACCAGCGCATAAATGCTTCCCAGCCCCAAACCGTTTATAATATGCTTCAAAAAATCCATCGCTGCACCTTCCAAATCCGTTACTCATTCCGAGTTATAAGCCTCCGGCGCTTTTATGAGTCTTTATTAATTATCCTTAACAACCCGAAAAGAGGGTGAAACCAAGTCACCCTCTTTATCGGCTTATGGATAATTAGTGCTTCCTAATTTAATCTACCGAATAGCTTTCCAGTACCTTTTCTTTTTTTCCTTCAAATGTTGTAATATAAGCAAGACGTACAGGGTTGCGGTTTTCGTTAAATACGGTTTTCCCTGTTAATCCATCATAATCGGTCTTTTTAAGTTCTTCAATAATCTTATCAGGATCGGTTGAACCGGCCCTTTCGATAGCAGCGGTCAGAATATAAGCCGTGTCATAGCCAAGCACCGCAAACATAATCGGATCGGTCTTATATCTTTCCTTGTATTTTTTCAGGAAGTTTTGCATATCCGGATCCGAGCTGGTAGGATCATACTGATTACAGAAATAAGAGTTTGCCAGCACATCCATGTTCTTTTCGTCAAGTTGATTCTGGACTCCTGCCCAGCCGTCGCCGCCCAAAAGCTTCGCGGTGATACCAATCTGCTTTGCCTGAACTGCGATAAGAGCAACATCGTTATAATAAACAGGTAACAACAGCACATCAGGTTTGGAACCCTGTATCTTCGTAAGCTGTGTTTTGAAATCAGTGCTTCCGGAGGCATAACCCTCTTTGTTTGTAACGGTCATGCCAAGCTCCTTTGCGGCTGCATCAAAAGCGTCGGCAATACCGGTCGAATAAGGATCGCCCGTGTCAAAAAGGATGGCAGCAGACTTTGCATTCAACTTTTTGAAGGCATAATCCGCCATGAGTTTACCCTGATAGGGGTCGATAAAGCAGGTACGGAACACATTTTTTCCGACTTTTGTAATGCTTTCTTCCGAGCCGGAGGGGGTAATCATGGGCATATTATCCTCTGCCGCTTTTTGAGCAACAGATTTTGAAGGCTTGGATGTTACGTCGCCTATAAGCGCAACGATGCCCTCTTCAACCAGACTGTAATAGGCGTTTACTGCCTCGGTGGGATCTCCCTTTTCATCAACGCTTCTGTAATCAATCTTCTTGCCTAAGATACCTCCTTTTTCATTAATTTCTTCAATCGCCATCTTTACAGCATTATCAACAGCCTGTCCATACTGTGCTACATTGCCGGTCAATGGGGCAAGTCCGCCGATTATTATTTTATCATCTTCTTTGGACTTACATCCCGCAACTATACCTGTCAGCATAACCGCTGCCGACACGAGTGATAGAACGCGTCTTTTTTTCATAAAACACCCTCCAATTATAGTTTTCTCCGTTATCAGAAAATCAATATCATTTATTATACTAGCAGTCGCAAAACAATTCAAGTATAAATTGTTGAATAATGTTGAATGCGGGTGTATAGTCTTAAACGCACACTGCTTTGAAGAAGGTTTTCAAAAAAATCAAGCTATTGCTGCATATAATACAGGACAAACAAAAAATTATATAAAACTATATATGGTGCCGGTCTGTTGTCAAAAAATGAAAATGATACAAGAAAAAACAATTATTTAAAAGCACTTGACAAGGGCAATCGCCATGCATATAATTGTCATAAAGACTGAGAAGGGAATAAGACACGGGTATTTTGTGCAAAGAGAGTCGGCGGTCGGTGCGAGTCGGCGTCAAAGCCTGTGTGTATAGCTCATCCCGGAGTCGCCCGCCCGTAATCATCAGGGCTGGACGCGTGACCGCGTTATCGGTCGGAGCCTTAACGTCCTTTGGGCGCGAGGCTTGCTAAGGGACGCGAAAGCGTCCGAATTAGGGTGGTACCACGGTGCGTTACGCATTCGTCCCTTGCCGGGGCGAGTGCTTATTTTTTTATAAGGAGGTTTCCGAATGAAACCCGCAAATAAAAAGTACATTCCGTTTCAGCAGATTAATCTGCCTGATCGTCAGTGGCCCAACCGCGTGATTGACAATCCCCCCGTCTGGTGCAGCGTAGACCTTCGCGACGGCAATCAGGCGCTGGTTGACCCGATGAACCTCCAAGAGAAGCTGATATACTTTAAAGCCCTTTGCGACATGGGCTTTAAGGAGATAGAAGTGGGCTTTCCGTCGGCGTCCGAGACCGAATATGAAATCTGCCGCGAGCTAATCGAGGGGGGACATATTCCGGACGACGTCTGCATTCAGGTTTTGGTTCAGGCGCGTGAGCATCTTATCCGCAAAACCTTTGACGCCATACGCGGCGCAAAAAATGTTATCGTGCATTTTTACAACTCGACGTCCACCCTCCAGCGCAAGGTGGTGTTCAAAAAGGATATGCCGGGCATCATCCGGATTGCGGTTGAAGGCGCACGGCTGATACGCCAGCTGGCGAACAGCTATAAAGGGGATACAAATATCAGAATCGAGTATTCCCCCGAAAGCTTTTCGGGCACCGAGATGGACAACGCGGTTGAAATATGTGCCGCCGTCATGAAGGAATTGGGAGCATCGCCCGAGCATCCGGTGATTCTGAATCTTCCCAACACGGTCGAGATGTGCACCCCGAACACATATGCCGACCAGATAGAGTATTTTATTCGGCATCTTCCAAACCGCCAAAGCGCAATAATCAGCATCCATCCCCACAACGACAGGGGAACAGGCGTCGCGGCAGCCGAGCTGGCTCTCCTTGCGGGCGCCGAGCGGGTTGAGGGCACCCTGTTCGGCAACGGGGAGCGCACAGGCAATCTCGATATAGTAAATATGGGCCTGAATATGTATACCCAGGGGGTTGACCCCGGGCTGGATTTCAGCAACCTGCCCGCCCTGCGCAGGATGTACGAAGACTGCACAAAGATGCGGGTGCATGAACGCCACCCCTATGCCGGAGACCTTGTATTTACCGCCTTTTCCGGCTCTCATCAGGACGCCATCAACAAGGGCGTCCAATATATGAAAGGTACGGGCGGAGACAAATGGGAAATCCCGTATCTTCCGATCGACCCCGCCGACATCGGACGGGAGTACGAGCCTATTATCCGCATAAACTCCCAGTCGGGCAAGGGCGGCGCGGCGTTTGTGATGCAGAACTCCTTCGGCTACAACCTGCCCAAGGCGATGCACCCCGAGTTCGGGGCAATGGTCAAGGCCGAATGTGATAGGGTCGGGCGCGAGATATCAACCGACGAGCTGTTTCAGGTGTTCTGCAAAAACTATCTCGAGATACCGCAAAAATACAAACTTGTCGGACACAGCATGCTCGAGGAATCCGGAAGGGATTCCTCCCGGGTACATTTCCACGGAACGGTTGAATGCGACGGGGAGGAAAAGGCGATTCACGGAGTCGGCAACGGCCCTGTCGACGCCTTCTTCCAGGCGATAAAGCAGGTCGGAATCAAGGATTACGAGTTTATATCCTATCATGAGCACGCCATTTCAAGCGGTTCGGATTCCCATGCGATCGCCTATATCGAGCTGAAAGCGCCGAACGGAAAAACGGTTTTCGGTGTCGGCATAGAAAGCAACATCAATATGGCGTCTATCAAGGGCGTGCTCTGCGCCATCAATAGAAGCCTGCTGTCATAAACGGCGGTTGACAAATAAAGCGGCCGTTTGTAAAATTACAGGGTATAATTAATCTGCAAAGTATGCATATATAGAGGAGTATAATATGAAATCTTACAAAATCACCTTGCTCCGCGGGGACGGAATCGGACCTGAAATTGTCGCCGAGGCAATAAAGGTTCTTGACAAAGCCGGGGAAAGGTTTGGCTTTGCCGCCAAATACACCGAGGCTTTGATGGGGGGCTGCGCCATTGACGCGACGGGGGTTCCGCTGCCTCAGGAAACGGTTGACAGATGCCTTTCGTCCGACGCGGTTCTGCTCGGAGCGGTCGGGGGCTGGAAATGGGATACCCTGCCGGGCAATCTCCGCCCCGAAGCCGGCCTGTTGGGCATACGCGGAGCATTAAAGCTGTTTGCCAACCTGCGCCCCGCTAAGATTTACGGCCCCTTGAAGGCCGCCTGCCCCCTCCGTCCCGACATAATCGGGGACAGCATGGATATAATGGTGGTCCGCGAGCTTACCGGAGGAATATACTTCGGAAAGCGCGGACGCGAAACGGTCGATGGGGTTGAGGCTGCCTATGACACCGAATATTACACCGTCCCGGAAGTCGAGCGTATAGCCCGTGTCGCCTTTGAGTCCGCCCGCAAGCGGAGCGGCAGGCTGTGCAATGTCGACAAGGCAAACGTCTTGGAATCCTCCCGTCTGTGGCGCGAAACCGTTCTTCGGGTGGCAAAGGAGTACCCCGACGTCGAGCTGACCCATCTTTATATAGACAACGCTGCCATGCAGCTTGTCCGCAACCCCAAGCAGTTTGACGTGATTCTCGCCTCCAATATATTCGGCGACATTCTGTCGGACGAGGCCTCGCAGGTGGCCGGTTCGATAGGCATGCTGGCGTCCGCCTCGCTCGGCGAGGGCAAGTGCGGACTGTATGAGCCTATTCACGGCTCTGCTCCCGATATTGCGGGCAAGGGTATTGCCAACCCGCTTGCCACCATACTTTCGACCGCCATGATGCTGCGGTACTCGTTTGATGAAATCGCCGCCGCCGACGCGATTGAAGCCGCCGTCGAAAGGGTGCTGGAAGACGGCCTGCGCACACCCGACATCTATACCGAGGGCTGTAAAAAGATCGGCACCGTCGAGATGGGAGACGCTGTTGTCGCCGCTCTGGCATAAAATTATTTGAGGGGTATGCCCCTTTGACACATAAACCAGTCTCAAAAGGCAACTAAAAGGCCGGGGAAACGGTTGGTTTCTCCGGCCTTTTTTGTATGGATGAAAACATTAATAACGCTACCCTGATATTTTTTTCAAATCCTCCTCGGGGGTGGAGATGGGCGAAACGCCGAAATTATCGACAAGATATTTTAGTACGTTGGGGGAAACAAAGGCGGGCAGGGTAGGCCCGAGGTAGATATTTTTGATACCGAGGGAGAGTAGGGTCAGCAGGATACAGACTGCCTTCTGCTCGTACCACGACAGCACAAGGGTAAGCGGAAGCCGGTTGACGTCGCAGCCGAACGCGTCCGAAAGCGCAAGCGCGACACGTATCGCACTGTAGGCGTCGTTGCACTGTCCCATATCCATAATGCGCGGCAACCCCCCAATATCGCCGAGATTGAGGTCGTTGAAGCGGTATTTCCCGCATGCCAAGGTGAGTATAACGCTGTCGGCCGGGGTCTGCTTTACGAATTCGGTGTAATAGTTGCGTCCCGGCTTTGCCCCGTCACAGCCGCCGACAAGGAAAAAGTGCCGGATATCCCGGTTTTTAACTGCCTCGATAACCTTGTCCGCGACCGAAAGCACGGTGCCGTGGCCGAAGCCGGTGGTGACCTGTACGCCGCCGTTGATTCCGGTCATAGCGTGGTCGTCGGGATAGCCGCCCAGTTCGAGAGCCTTTTCAATTACCGACGTAAAATCCTTACTGCCGTCTTTTTCGTCAATATGTATCATCCCCGGGTACGACACAACCTCGGTTGTGAAGATGCGGTCGCGGTAGCTGTCCTTGACGGGCATCAGGCAGTTTGTGGTGAACAGAACCGGAGCGGGGATGTTGTGGAACTCTTTTTGCTGGTTCTGCCATGCGGTGCCGAAATTGCCCTTTAAGTGGGGATAGGCCTTGAGCTTTGGATAGGCATGCGCGGGAAGCATCTCGCCATGGGTATATACCTTTATTCCCCTGTCTTTTGTCTGCTCCAGAAGAAGCTGCAGATCGCGCAGGTCGTGGCCGCTGACGACGATAAACGGGCCTTTTTCAACGGTAAGCGGGACGGTGGTCGGCACGGGCGTACCATAAGTCTCTGTGTTCGCCCTGTCAAGCAGTTCCATGCATTTCAGGTTGACCCTGCCGGTCTCCATTACGAGGGAGAGCAGTTCATCCGTGCCGAGCTCATCGCCGATTGCCTTCATCCCCTTTGGGAAAAAGGCGTTTACTTCATCGTCGGTATAACCCAGCATCAGGGCGTGGTAGGCATATGCCGCCATGCCGCGCAGACCGAACAGTATCAGGGATTTAAGCGAGCGTATATCCTCGTCATCGTTCCAGAGAAGCTGCATGTCATGGTCAGCAGCGTCCCGGTTATATAACGCCTTTTCCTTGTGGACCTTCCCGATATGCCTTTGGATTGAATCGTTGTCGAAGTTGACATTGGTGATTGTAATAAAAAGCCCCTCGAGCATGGCGCAGATTGTCTGTGCGGACGGCTGTTTTCCCTCAACGGCACGGGCAAGACCCACCAGCGCGCCCGTCAGCGCGTCCTGAAGATTTGAAGTGTCGGCCTGCTTCCCGCAGACGCCTGCCCTTCCCGTGCAGCCCCGGCATCCCACGGTCTGCTCGCATTGAAAACAAAACATTGACATCACGAATCCCTCCGTAAGGCTATTTTATTCCTCGATTGTTATTACAGACACCGGACAGTTAATCCGTGCCTCCTCGGCAGCATACGCAAACTCGTCCTCCACCTCGTTGTAAACCTCGGCAAGCCCGTCGTCGCCCATGCGGAACACCTGTGGACAGGTTTCGGCACACAATCCGCAGCCGATGCACCCCGAACGGTCTATAAATGCTTTCATATTAATCTTCCTTTCTGCCGTATTAGGATGAGCTAAGTATAGTATAAAAATACCTATAAGTATGTTGCATATGCAACGATATATAAAAATCAGGACGGCCTCCGGGTCGTCCTGATTTTTATACAAACAACAAAGGATTTAATCCTCAAATAAAAGCAGGATAATTATGATGATGAATAATAAGATTGAGCAATCAAAGTCTTCACGGCCTCTTCCCATACAGCTACCCTTCTTATACTTGGCTCAATACTATCATATGTGATATATGGAATTATGTCCGAGCATAAAATGAACCTGTCCCTAAACTTGGCTCTGGACAGGTTCGATAAATCATCTTAAAGGTATCTCGACCGTCGCCTGTGTGTCAACGCTCCGTTTTTTTGTACGGCTGCGCTCTAACCGCGAGTTTTTCCGGGCAAACCCTGCGACGGCAAGGGCTCTGGTGGTCAGAAAAAGCGGCATGACATAAAAATAAGGGATTATAAACAGGCATGCGGCAAACCATCCGCCGAAGCCCGTGACAAGCTGAAAGGTCTCGATAATATGCCCCCGCATCTTGGCGGCAGAAGCCTTAAACAGGCGCTTCGGATAGCTGCCGTCCGGGCTTTCAATCAGCAGGTATGCGGCGGCCAGTCTCCGCATCATAAGTATTTCGCATACGATTATTCCGGCGACAAAAAGAAAAAAACCGCAAAGGGTACACAGCAATAATATAACGTCGTCGGTCGAAGAGGGGCTGCCCCCATGCCTGATTGCCTTTGAGAGCCCGGCGGCAATCGCGGCGGGGGTAAGGCATATGAAAAGGCAGATAAGACGGTGTAAAAACAGCGATATTCTCCAGCGCAGCGCGTGGAAATACCGCCTGCCGAAAAACCGGAACACGATATAAAACGGCGCCTGCCTGCCCGCGGCGATATGTTGGTAAAACGCCAGCCGCCCGAGTAAAAAGGGGGATATAAGAAGCCAGTCAAAAACAATGAACCCCGCGGTGACAAGCGCGTACATCCATCCCCCGCCTCGGATATCGGATGCGTGGACAACCGAATCGGGGCTTATCCCGATAAGGTGCAGAACGGCGATTGACGCCATGGGGATTACCATACCGGCAGTGATACATATACACTCGACCGTGACCGATTCGGCCCAATGCCCTTTTAAACGCTGTCTCGCCCTCTGTGTCGTTCTCATCCGAGCTTTCATATCCTTTCCGGCAGGGTGTATTCTTAT
>JAAYKB010000111.1 GCA_012522615.1 Clostridiales bacterium | reverse complement strand
GGGTAACCGGTTCGGATAGAGGCATCCAGATGTGGGCGATACAATACGGCCGGCTGGTTGAGGTTCTGTCGCCCGCCGACCTGCGTGAAGCCATCCGGCAGGATGTAACCAAGATGGCGGAGAAATATAACTAATAATGTTATTTAATGAATGGACGGGAAAAGAAGATGACAAACATTTTTACCGCACATATTCGGGATGATGGTGTTATTCAATCGGTCAAGGAGCATTTGGAAGGAACCGCAGCTCTTGCAGGAAAATTTGCCGACAAGTTTGGCGCAGGCGAATATGCCCGGTTTTGCGGAATACTGCACGATATAGGAAAGTATTCGAAAAAGTTTCAAAAACGGATTCGCGGCTTGAATATTCAAACCGATCATTCGACAGCCGGAGCAGTAGAAATAAACAGGCTATTTAACGGCGCAGGCTTCCTGCTGGCATACTGTGTGGCAGGGCATCATTCAGGGTTGCCGGACGGCGGCTCTCCGGTTGATACCGGAGACGAGCCGACATTAAGAGGCAGGCTGAAAAAGAAAATCGAACAGTTTAGTTCCTACAAGGACGAAATCATTCCCAAACAATGGATTCCCAAAAGGCCGCCGGAGATCCGCCCCACACCTGACAATCAAGGCTTTTCCTTATCGTTTTTTATACGTATGATTTATTCCTGCCTTGTTGATGCGGATTTTTTGGATACCGAAGGGTTTATGTCGGGTAAGTGCCAGCCTGTCGGAATGGATATGGAATGCCTGTCACAACTCTTGCTGGAGTATATCAAGGCTTTTGAAAACCCCACAAAACAAATAAACCGGTTCAGGACCGAAATCCTGCACCGTTGCTTGGAAAAAGCCGAGTGGGACAGAGGACTTTATACCCTTACCGTCCCCACCGGAGGGGGCAAGACCGTTTCGTCGCTGTCGTTCGCGATAGAGCATGCGAAGGCGCATAATATGGACAGGATTATATACGTTATACCGTACAATTCTATCATCGAACAGAACGCCGGGGAGTTTCGGAAGATTCTCGGTGCCGAAAACGTACTTGAACACCACTCGAACTTTATTTTTGACGACAAGGACGAAATCCTGCACAAGCAAAGGCTGGCGACAGAAAACTGGGACATGCCCGTAATTGTCACGACGACCGTCCAGTTTTTCGAATCGCTGTTTTCAAACCGCTCTTCACATTGCAGAAAGCTACATAATATAGCCAACAGCGTAATTATTTTTGATGAAGCGCAGATGATACCGATACCGTATTTAAAACCGTGCGTGCAGGCCATTTCCGAGCTGGTTCTAAACTACCGGAGTACGGCCGTATTGTGCAGCGCGACACAGCCCGCACTTGAGGGTTTGTTCCCGAAAGAACTCCCGATAAAGGAAATTTGCGGCGATACCCAGCGTTTTTATAAGTTTTTTAAGCGCACGGAGTTTGTACATTTGGGCGAACTTAGTGATGAGGAATTAGCGGAACGGATGAACGGGCACAGACAGGTTTTATGTATCGTGGGTACGCGAAAACAGGCCCAGTCGGTGTTTAAACTGCTCAAAGGCGACGGTTGTTTCCATCTATCGACCCTAATGTATCCAAGCCACCGCAAGTCGGTAATAGCTTCAATACGCCAGCGTCTGAAAAAAGGACAGCCCTGCCGGGTTATATCGACCAGCCTTATTGAAGCCGGAGTGGACGTCGATTTCCCTGTTGTCTACCGCGCCGAGGCCGGGCTGGATTCCATGATTCAAGCCGCGGGACGTTGCAACCGCGAAAATAAGAACGCCATAAGTCCCGTATACATATTTAAGCCGGTAGAAGAATATCGAAAAACCCTGCCAGCAATGCTTAAACGCCCTCTCAGCGTTGCCAGGTCCGTAATAGACCGTTATGATGACGCGTCGTCGCCCGAGGCGATAAACGAGTATTTTAAACTGCTTTATGAATTTGAAGGAGAGGGCTTAGACAGTAAAAAGATAGTGGAAAGGTTCAACGAGGGAGAACAAAGGGGCATGAGCTTCCCGTTTGCACAGATTGCAGAGGACTTTAAGCTGATAGAAGATGCGACCAGGGCCGTTATTATACCGGCTGACGAAACCGCCAAGAATCTTTTACTGCAAATAAAGAGAGGGGAAAGCAACCGCGACCTTATGAGGAAAATCCAGCAGTACGCGGTAAATGTCTATGACAGGCATTATGAAGCACTACGGGGTATGGGGGCGATTTTTATTATTGATGATGAGGGATTGGCTGAATTGGTTGACGAGAAGAGATACGATAAGCACACCGGGTTGGACTGCAGCATAGAAAGCGGGGTGGGGATATTCTATTAAAATGAAATTAGTGATAAATAAGGTCAATTATAGTAATAGTATAATATTGTCATTAAGATGAAAGGAGTGTTTATTTTGGGGTATGGCGTACGGGTCAAGGTCTGGGGGGATTACGCGCTGTTTTCGCGTCCTGAGCTTAAGGTCGAGCGGGTGTCCTATGATGTGATTACCCCTTCCGCGGCGCGGGGCATATTGGAAGCAATTTACTGGAAACCGGCTATACGGTACGTGATTGACCGCATATATGTGTGCAAACCGATTAAGTTTACCAATGTGCGCAGAAACGAGGTCAAGTCAAAACTGCTCGCGAGCAATGCGCTGGCAGCCTTAAACGGTGAGTCCAGACTTAGCCCCATTTATACTTCTCAGGACATACAACAGCGCGCCTCCTTACTGTTGCGTGACGTCTGTTATGTTATCGAGGCCCATTTTGAGCTGACCGATAAGGCAGGGGAGACCGACACCCCCGAAAAGCATTACAACATGCTGCTTCGCCGGTTGAGAAAAGGGGAGTTTTTCCATCAGTCCTGTTTCGGATGCCGGGAGTTCCCCGCCCAGTTTTGCCTGCTGGAGGATGGCGAAGAGGTTGAGCCGATTAACGAGACGCGCGATCTGGGCTACATGCTTTATGACATTGATTACACAGATTTGCGAAACATCCATCCGCATTTTTTCCGCGCCGTTATGAAAAACGGGATAATTGATTTAACCGACTGTGAGGTGGTGGAATGATTCTCGGTTCGTTGGTCAAATATTATGAGATACTTTCAAATTCCGAAGCGGGCGCCGAGAAAATCGCAAGATTGGGGTACTGCAGGGCAAACGTATCATATGCCCTGCGCCTGTCAAAGGAAGGGGAGCTGCTGGGGTTAATACCTTTAAAGGAGCAGGAGCAGCGAGGGAAAAAGACGGTCGAAGTTCCAAAGTCAATGATTGTACCCGAGCAGGTAAAGAAAGCAAGCGGAATCAAATCAAACTTCTTATGTGAAAATTCCAGCTACATGTTAGGGATCGATTCGAAAGGGAAACCCGAACGTACCAAACAATGCTTTAATGCCTGCCGGGAACTCCATCATACCATTTTAGACGATGTTGACAGTGTATGTGCAAAAGCCGTCCTTTCATTTTTTGATAAGTGGCAGCCGGAGCAGGCGGACTCGAATGAGATTCTGCGTAACGAATTGGAAGCTATTGTATCGGGGGCTAATCTGGTCTTTTATGTTGACGGGATAGGCTATGCCCATGAGGATGTCGCTGTTAAAAGGGCATGGGAGACATATTGCAAAAACAACTCTTCCTCGACGGTTATGCCCTGTCTGGTTACGGGCGAAAGACAGCCTGTCGCGCGCCTTCATCCGAGTATAAAGGGCGTTAAAGGAGCCAAGCCTACAGGGGCATCTCTGGTATCATTTAACGCAAGGGCATATGAATCTTATGGCTGCGATAAGGCACAGGGGTTAAATGCGCTTGTAAGCGAATATGCGGCATTCGCATATACCACTGCCTTGAACTATCTTCTGGCGGACGACAATAACAAACAGGTACTGGGGGACACCACAATAGTCTATTGGGCGAACAGCCCCAAACCGGTTTATCGGGACATATTCCTGTATTCGCTCAATCCCGTCACGGAGGAAAAATCAGACAAAGAGGTTGTGGCTGATAAAGAGACGGAATCAATAATACACACGGCGTTCCAAAAGATTGTGCAGGGCAAACCGCTGGATGATTTTGAAGGTGAGATTAACCCCGAGACAAGGTTTTATATTCTAGGCTTGTCCCCTAATTCCACCAGATTGTCCGTACGGTTTTTTATTGAAAACACATTCGGAAATATAATGGAAAACCAGGCTGCACATTACCGCGATCTGGATATTGAACATTCTCCAGACGAGTTTGAATACCTTCCGCTTTGGAAGCTGATGCAGGAAACCGTATCCCCCCATTCAAAGGACAAGGCTGCTTCCCCGCTGTTGACCGGCAGCGTTTTGCGCTCGATTTTCACAGGGCAGCCTTATCCGCAAGCCTTGTTTAATAATGTTATGGTCCGCATCCGTGCGGAACGCGAAGTGACCAGAGGGAAGGCCGCAATAATTAAGGCCTGTTTGCTTAGAAAATACAACTATCAAAAATATAAGGAGGAATTAAAAGTGTCGCTTAATGAGCAAAGTGAAAACCGCGCGTATATTCTGGGACGGCTTTTTTCGGTGTTGGAGAAAGTCCAGCTGGAAGCCAATCCCGGAATTAACACAACGATTAAAGACCGTTATTTCACTTCGGCTTGCGCAACTCCGGCTTCTGTTTTCCCGACCTTGCTGCGTTTGTCTAACCACCACCTCTCATCAATCAAGAAAACCAACACAAACTATGCATACGCGGATGAAAACCGGATTACAGAATTGATGGACAAGCTTGATGTGAAAAACAACCCATTCCCCGCCCACCTGTCACTGGATGAACAAGGCTTATTCGTACTGGGCTATTATCATCAGAAAAAAGCTAATTTTACAAAGAAAAATAAGGAGGAAATGAAAAATGAGTGAGGTAATCAAGAACAGATATGAATTTGTGGTGCTTTTTGAAGTGGAGAACGGAAACCCGAACGGCGATCCCGATGCGGGTAACATGCCGCGCATTGACCCCGAAACCGGACATGGTATAGTAACAGATGTATGCTTAAAACGTAAAATCCGTAATTATGTCGAGACGGTCCGCGAAGGCAAAGAAGGCTACAGGATTTACATCAAGGAAAAGGTGCCGCTCAATACCAGTGATAAGGAAGCTTACATAGCGGTTGGTACGGACGAAGATAATATAGCGGAAGCTAAAAGAAATGATCCCGAAATCGACAGAAAAATCCGTGATTTTATGTGCAGCAATTTCTTTGATATACGCGCATTTGGCGCCGTAATGACTACATTTGTCAAAGCTGCACTTAACTGCGGACAGGTTCGTGGGCCGGTCCAATTGGGATTCGCTCGAAGCGTCGACCCCATCGTTCAACAGGAGGTTACAATTACCCGTGTTGCGATAACAACCGAGGCCGACGCGGAGAAAAAGGGCACTGAGATGGGGAGGAAACATATAGTCCCGTACGCCCTTTACAGGGTGGAAGGTTTCATTTCGGCGAATCTCGCGCAAAAAACCACAGGCTTTAATGAAGAGGATCTTAAGCTTTTGTGGGAGGCTATTATAAATATGTTTGAACATGACCATTCGGCGGCACGCGGAAAAATGGCCGTAAGGGAATTGATAGTATTTAAGCACGACAGCATAATGGGCAACACACCGTCGTACAAGCTGTTTGACACTGTGACTGTCGAGCGCAGAGATAAAAACCAACCGGCAAGGAATTATTCTGATTATGTTGTAAATGTGAACACGGGGGCAATTCCTGAAGGCGTGTCCTGCATACGGATGATTTAATCACAAATGGAGTATAAACAGGAAGATTTTTTGATGCTTTCCGGCATACAGCATTTTGCCTTCTGTCGCCGTCAATGGGCACTTATTCATATTGAAAACCAGTGGGCTGAAAACCTAAGGACCGTAGAAGGCAAAATTCTGCACGAGAGGGCGCACGATAAGAAATTCACAGAAAAACGCGGGGACGTTATAATTGCACGCGGAATGCCGGTTTTTTCTTCGACCCTAGGCATAAACGGGGTTTGTG
>JAAYKB010000110.1 GCA_012522615.1 Clostridiales bacterium | reverse complement strand
GAAGAGCTGGGGAAAACCGCAGACATACTTGAAAACGCGGGAGCAACCCTTTGTCTTGGCGAGGGTTATCTGGATTCGCTTTTAAAGGCCGGATATGATATGATATTGAGGACGCCGGGGATGAAGCCGTATCTTCCTCAATTAGAAGAGGCGAGAAGACAGGGGATTGCGGTTACCTCCGAAATGGAATTGTTTTTATCGCTTTGTCCCGCGCATATCACGGCGGTGACAGCCTCGCATGGCAAGACAACCACCGCCACCAAAATAGCGGTATTGCTTGGGACGGCGGGCTACCGAGTCCATCTCGGAGGGAATATCGGACGTCCGCTGCTACCTGTTGTCGGTGAGATTAGGCCGGAGGACAGGGTTGTAATCGAGTTGTCCAGTTTCCAGCTTGTCGGAATGAAGCAAAGCCCCCGAACTGCGGTAATCACAAATATTGCTCCGAACCATCTGGACTGGCATACCGATATGCAGGAATACATAAACGCAAAGAGGAACATTATACTATGGCAGGGTGCCGGCGATACAGCGGTACTTAATGCCGACAATAATTATACCGCCTCATTTTCCGCAGAGGTTCGGGGCAATATAAGGATGTTTTCACGTATATCAAAGCCTGACTTTGGCGCGTGGCTTTCATCCGACGGTATACTGGTATTTACGGAAAACGGAAAAGATACTCCTGTGATTCCTGCCGATGAAATATGCATACCGGGTATTCATAATGTTGAAAACTACCTCGCCGCCATATCGGCAGTATGGGGAAGCGTTTCGCCCGAAGTAATTGCCGGATATGCGCGAAGCTTCGGAGGACTTCCGCACCGCTGCGAGCTGGTTGGTGAGATTGGCGGGGTCAAATGGTACAATGATTCTATCGGAACAAGTCCCTCCCGCACGATAGCAGGCCTTAAGTCTTTTGACCGCAGGGTTATTCTTATCGCGGGAGGGTATGACAAGCATGTTTCGTACGAAGAACTCGGCCCTGTTGCCGCCGAGACCGTCAAGGCGGCAATCCTGATGGGTGAAACTGCAAATGCAATCGAGTCAGCGATATCAAGTTTTGCCGATATTCCTGTTTATCGTGTGGATTCCATGGAATCGGCGGTGGTTACCGCACAAAAAATCGCTGGTGACGGAGATATTGTTTTCATGTCTCCCGCCAGCGCAAGCTTTGATTTATATAGTGATTTTGAAGAACGCGGCGACCATTTCAAGCGTTTGGTAATGGAGCTGAAATAATTAAAGGTTGGTAAAAGTATGGATTTGAAATCATGTCTTGAATCATTATGTACCGCCGTCGGGGTCGGCAGTGAAACAAAGGCTTCCGAAGTTGCTGCCGGCTTTCTGCGCGAATACTGCGGCGGGGTGCAAACAGACGCCCTCGGCAATGTGATAGGTTACAGAAGATGCGGCAGGGAGAATGCCCCGGTATTGATGCTGGAAGCACATATAGACGAGGTCGGCCTGATTGTAACCGGCATAGACGATTCCGGCTTTATCCGTGCGGCTGCCTGCGGCGGGGTAGACAGACGGGCGCTTGCCGCCGCCGAGGTGGTCGTACACGGCGACAAGCCGTATGCGGGTGTTTTTTGCTCGACTCCCCCGCACCTGAAAAAGAAGGAGGACAAGGATACCCTGCCGGAAGTTCAGGACATGGGTATTGACGTCGGCATGGATGCCGATACCGCCCGCGCCCATATACAGCAGGGGGATATTATCTCGTTCAAACCGAATTTCCGCATATTTAACGACAACCGGGTTTGCAGCAAGTCGCTAGATAATCGGGCGGGCGTGGCGGCGATTCTTTACTGCCTTGATACGCTTAAAAGTGAAACACTTGATTTTGATATTGCGGCGGTTTTTGCGGTGCAGGAAGAGCTGGGCTGCAGGGGGGCTGCGGTATCGTCTTATCGTATCAAACCAGATTTTGCGATTGCGGATGACGTAAGCTTCGGGTTGACTCCGGATGCCGACCCAGCCAAGTGCGGCAAGCTCGGGAAAGGCCCGATGATCGGATGGTCGCCGACTTTGGACGACGGCCTGACACGGCAGCTTGTAAAAATCGCGGAAGAAAATAGTATTGAATATCAAAACGAGGTGATGGGCGGTTCGACCGGAACCGACGCCGAGAGCATTTCCGATGCCCGATGCGGTACGCGCACAGCATTGTTGTCCATCCCCGTTCGCTATATGCATACGCCTGTTGAGCTGGCCGATCTGCGCGATATTGTCGCAGTCGGCAATATGATGTCCTTGTTTGCAAAGAGGGGAGTTGCTGAGCTTTGATGACCAGATTGAAGCATTTATGCTCGCTTGAGGGCGTATCCGGACGGGAGGACGCAGTACGCAGATATATATTGCAGGAGCTTGCGGCATCGCCTGCCCCGATGACGGTATCTGTTGACCCGCTCGGAAATGTTATTGCAAGGGTGGAAGGCAAAAAGCGCGCGTCAAGCACCCTTTTGTTTGCCGCCCATATGGATGAGGTGGGATTTATTATAACCGGCGTTACCGACGAGGGATACCTGCGATTTTCCCCAGTGGGCAGTGTGGATTCTTCCGTAATTTTCGGCAAGCGCGTTAAAGTGAATGAACATTTCGGAGTAATCGGCGGAAAGGCTGTGCATCAGTGCAAGGACGACGAGAAGAAAACCGCGGTTGCGATTGACAAGCTGTTGATTGATGTGGCGGCCGATAGCCGGGAGGAGGCGCAAAATATAGCCCGTCCCGGTGATATGGCGGTGTTTGACAGCGATTTTGCAAGTCTTGGCGGTGGTCTTTTCAAGGCGCGCGCGCTTGACGACCGCGCAGGCTGTGCGCTTTTGCTCGAGTTTGTGAACGATACCCCCGAATATGATATTGTGCTTGCCTTTACGGTTCAGGAGGAGGTAGGGCTGAGGGGGGCAAAAACCGCGGCATACGGGGTTGCTCCCGATATTGCTGTGGTGGTGGATTCTACCACTGCCGCAGATACGGCGGGCGTAGATGCGGACAAGCAGGTTTGCCGTGTCGGCAAGGGTCCGGTGGTTTCCTTTATGGATAACCGCACACTTTATGATAAATCTCTGTATGACCGAGTTTTCAGGACGGCGGAGCAGATTGGTATACCGGTACAGACAAAAAGCATGGTGGCCGGCGGAAATGATGCGGGTGCTATACAGCTCTCGCGGACAGGTGTTCGGGTTGCAGCCGTGTCGCTTCCCTGCAGATATATACACTCACCCTCCTGTGTGCTTTCCGAGAATGATTTGAAAACGGCCTCGGAGCTGTTGCAGGCACTAGTCGGTGAGTTTGCGGGCGGGGAGGAGTCTGATTGATTCGACAGGCTGGGGGCGATGATCTTGCGCGCCTAAAACCCGATTCCGAAGCGGCTGTCCGGATATGCGGGCTTGTATCTTCATATGGGACAGACCGTCCCTTTATCCGCTATTGGTGCGATCAAGGACACAAAGCCTTTATATCGCTGATTGACGACAACGCCAATCTTGCGGCGGAAAACGACGCTGATTTTGAGGAAATAGCGGTTTTTTTCGCAATGCATCCCGAAATAGTAAATGTCCGCACATCCCGGATTGCGGCAGGCGAGATAGCAAAAAGCGGCGTATGGCAAGCGGAGTATGGCAGCGTTATGACAACCGGAGCGAATACTGAGCAACCGACAAAAAAACCGGAGCCGCTTTTCCCGAGGGAGGTTTATCCCGTCTTGAAAGCCTGTTTTGAAGATATGCCGGAATTTGAAGCATGGTATGCCGATGTATCCCACAGAATCAGGCACGGATTCTGCAGGATTGTTGGTTTCCGTCATGAAGGTGTTCCGGTTTCGTGCGCCATGACAACCTCGGAGTGTAAGGAAGCGGCGGTTATCGGCGGGGTAGCTACGCTTGAGGGCGCGAGGGGGAGAGGGTATGCCTCCTCAAACGTGCTGACGCTTGCAGACATGCTTTTGAGCGAGGGAAAGAGGGTATTTCTGTCACCTAAAAATGAGTCCGCACGGGCGCTTTATTCACAAATTGGGTTTCGGGAGTGCTCGGGCTGGGGAAACCTGAAAAAATAACCGAAAGGGTTTGAACATAAAAACAATGGATATGCCTTTTTTTAAGATTGATAAAAGATTAATTGAAGTTTCGGAGCGTGCGCAGCAGTCGGCGGAAAAAGCCTTTGAGGCCATAGAAAAAACGACCGAATACAACCAGCAAAAGGTGCTGGCCGCCTTTATCGAAAACAGGGTAAGCGAAAGCCACTTTGTAAAGACTACGGGGTACGGTTACGGCGACCGCGGGCGGGATGTGCTTGATTCTGTGTTTGCAATGTCCATGGGGACAGAGGATGCGCTGGTTCGCCACAGCATTGTTTCGGGTACCCACGCCATTACGATTGCCCTTTTCGGAATACTGCGACCGGGCGATATATTGTTGGCTGTCACAGGCTCGCCGTATGATACCCTTGAACAGGTAATCGGTTTGGACGACAGCCGCGGACAGCACAGCGATATCGGCTCCCTGCGCGATTACGGTATACTATACGAGCAGGTGGAACTGGATGAAAGCGGGCGACCCAATCTCGGTTTGATTGCGGATAGGGTGGAGCAGGTAAAGCCAAAGGCGGTTCATATACAGCGTTCGCGCGGATACAGCGTTCGACCCTCGCTCACGGTTGCGGATATTGAAAAGATAGTGCAGGCGGTGAGGCGGAAATCACCCGAAACCATTGTTTTCGTCGATAACTGCTATGGCGAATTTGTCGAAAGGCAGGAACCGACCCAGGTTGGCGCCGATTTGATGGCCGGCTCCCTTGTTAAAAATCCCGGCGGCGGGATTGCGGAGAACGGCGGTTATATCTGCGGGCGGGCGGATTTGGTAGAGCAATGCGCCTATCGGATGACCACACCAGGACTCGGCCGCGAGGTGGGGGCTTCGCTGGGGCATAACCGCTCGCTGTACATGGGACTTTTCAACGCCCCGCATGTTGTAGGCGAGGCGCTTAAAACCGCGGTATACTGCGCTTGGTTATTCTCAATGCTAGGCTATGAGGTGACGCCGGCGCCGGATGAAATACGCACGGATATTATTCAGGCGGTTAAGCTGGGTTCGCCGGAAGCCATGGTAGCCTTTTGTCAGGGGATGCAGCGTGGAGCTCCGGTGGATTCCTTTGTGATTCCCGAGCCCAGGGATATGCCCGGTTATGAGAACCAGGTGATAATGGCGGCCGGTGCTTTCACCATGGGCGCGTCTATTGAGCTTTCGGCGGATGCCCCGCTGCGTGAACCTTATGCAGCGTATATGCAGGGCGGATTAAACTATCATTCCGGAAAAATAGGGGTGCTTATGGCGGCCCAGTCCATGCTGGAAAAGGGTTTGTTGAACATTTAAAATAGGCTTAAAAAATGCGGGCGACCTTTGGTCCCCGCATTTTTTCGTCTAGCCGGAAAGCCTCGATATGCTTTTATCTGTCGCAAAGTTCGGAAGATTGTATAAGAACAGTACGTCGCTTACATTATTTTCAACGGCATACTTTTTATAGTCTGTATT
>JAAYKB010000109.1 GCA_012522615.1 Clostridiales bacterium | reverse complement strand
TCGATGTCGATTGTACGCGGCCCGTTTTTGAACCGCCTTACCCGCCCGAGAGCGGCCTCGATTCCGAGACATGCCCCGAGCAGCGCCCGCGGCGACAAGCCGGTATCGACTAGCACGGCCGCATTTAAAAACACGGGCTGGTCTGTGCAGCCTACTGGGTCGGTTTCGTAAAGGGACGACGCTTTGACAACCGCGGTGCCGGGCAGCAGCGCCAGCGACTTCAGCGCCGAGCGGATGTTGCCCTCGCGGTCGCCGAGGTTGCTGCCGAGCGACAAAACGGCGCGGCTCATGCCATCCCCTCCCGGGTGCGGGTAATCTCCACCCCGACAAAATCAAAATCCGCCTTCATGGGGGCTTCCGGCTTTTTCAGCAGCACCGTCACCGCCTCGGTCGGATATTTCTCAAGTATCGCGTCCGCGACACGGGCGGCGGCGCGCTCAATCAAATCGTTTTTCTCCTGCAGCATTACCGCGGAGGCAAGCTTTGCAACCGAGGCATAATTGATTGTGTCGTTCAGGTCGTCCGTCATACCCGCCCTTGACAAATCGGTGTGAAGCGTGATGTCCAGCTCGAAGGTCTGCCCGTTCTCCTTCTCCTCGGGATTGACCCCGTGATACGCGAAGACCCGAAGCCCCTTGATAACGATTTTGTCCACTGCAACCCGCCCCTCTCTATTATCCGAAAAGTATTATTTATATTTTGTTATACTTTATGTTTACGAAGTGCATCGATTACCCGTGCCGCCTGTACCCCTTGGGCGACATCGTGAACCCGCAGGATATCCGCGCCGTTCCATGCGGCTATCGAGTGGATGGCAAGGGTGCCGGCAAGCCTCTTGTCGGGAGGTATCTCGGTTTCACAGCAGGAGGCAATCACCCGCTTGCGGGACGCGCCGACCAGCACGGCGGTCCGGGGTAACCCCTGAACCAGCGCGGGAAGCCTTGCGATAAGAGCAATATCCCCCTGTCTGTCCTTGCCGAATCCAATGCCGGGGTCGAGACATACCCTTTCAAGCGGCAGCCCCGCCTTTTCCGCATGGCGGATCGCCCGCTCAAAATATGCCCTGACGGTATTAAAAGGGTCGGAGTTTCCGGCGTCGTCCGCCCCCCCTCCGCCGTGCATCATGACAATCCCGGCGCCGGTCTTTATTGCAACCTCGATCATGCCGTTGTCAATGCCGCCCGAAACGTCGTTGATTATTGAAGCCCCGGCCGCAACCGCGGCGGCGGCAACCTCAGGATAAAAGGTATCTACCGAAATCGGCGCTCCCAGCCTGCCTTTGAGGGCCGCCAGCACCGGCTCAAGCCGTTCCCACTCCTGCTCGGCGGTGATCGGAACGTGCCCGGGGCGGGTGGACTGGGCCCCGATGTCGATAATATCGGCGCCCTCGCGCTCCATCTCAAGGGCGCGTCCGACCGCGTCCGACGGCCGGTCATACTTCCCGCCGTCCGAAAAGCTGTCGGGGGTCACGTTTAAGATGCCCATGATGCGCGTCCGAACCCCGAGCTCAATACTGTGATTCCCGAAGCAAAACCTTGCCATAAGAATCTCCCTTCCCTTGCGGTTAAAAACTGAAACTGAACATATCTTCCTAAAACCTGTTATTTATGATATAATAGTTAAAATTTCTATAATAAAGGAAGTCTGCAAGATGAAAACCATTCTTTCACTGCTCTCAGCGGTTGTTGTTCTGGCTATATTCTCATCATGCGGGAAACAACCCGACACCTTTGTGTCCTCTTCATCAAAAACCACCGAAATAACCGGCAGCACAAATGCAACCACCCAATCCACTTTAGCAGAGGCGTCCACAACCACATCGGAAACAGCTTCTGAAGACTCCGACTCAAAAACCCCAGAGAACACCACAAAAGGTTCAACCGCCGCAACAGAAAGCAACGCCGGGAAGATTGTAAAAGGGATCTTTACATCTACCGATAACACATTTCAGATAAAGGTCCCCTCGGGCTGGACGGTCCTAAATGCTAGCGGCATCCCCATGATTCAAGCCCCGGACGGCTCTGGAAACAACATGAATATAGTAACAACCCCCGCCGACAGGAATATAAAAACATATGGATGGAGCGATTATGAAACGAGTTTTATCCAATTATGGGGAAAGAAACCGGAGATGCATGAATTCGAGCATATCACCATTGACGGGTGCGATTCGACTTTCCTTTCCTATTCAATCGAGCTAATGGGATCCAATAACACCTTTTACCAGTATGTAATCGGCGCGCCGGAAAACTGCTATACAGTAACCTTTACAGTGATGTCCCCCAAGCACGGACTTGTTGACACCATAGAAGCCTGCGCCTTGTCGTTCAAAAGACTATAATCCATATATCATCAGCGCCTCCTGTATTCAGGAGGCGCTCTTTTTATTGTTTCTCTTTCTTTTTATTGAGCGCAGCCGCAATAAGCCCGCGGAACAGGGGATGGGGGCGGTTGGGGCGGGATTTAAACTCGGGATGGAACTGGCATCCGACAAACCACGGGTGGTCGACAAGCTCGACCATTTCGACAATATGCTTATCGGGCGAAGTCCCCGCAAGCATCATGCCGGCCCTCTCGAGCTCCTCGCGGTAGTCGTTGTTGAATTCATAGCGATGACGGTGGCGCTCATAGATAAGCTCCTCGCCGTATACCTGATATGTTTTTGAATGAATATCAAGGACGCAGGGATATTTCCCGAGCCGCATGGTGCCGCCGCGCTGGCGCACATTATGCTGGTCCGGCATCAGGTCGATAACCGCGTGGGTGGTTGTGGGATCGATTTCACTGGTGTTTGCGTCTGCAAACCCGAGAATATGGCGGGCAAATTCGATAACCGCCACCTGCATGCCGAGACAGATTCCGAGATAGGGCACCTTGTTTTCGCGGGCATACCTGGCCGCTATAATTTTTCCCTCGATTCCCCGGCTTCCGAACCCTCCGGGAACAAGTATTCCGTCGACGTCGCCTAACTCCTCGAACACGTTATTGCTTGTCAACTCCTCCGAGTCTACCCACTTGATATTAACGGCCGAATTGCTTGTGATGCCTCCGTGCTTGAGCGCTTCGACAATGCTGAGATAGGCGTCGTGGAGCGCAACATATTTGCCTACCAGCGCGATTGTCACGCTTTCCTTGAGATGGCGCAGGGTTTCAACCATGCTTGTCCATTCCGCCAAATCGAGATTGAGCTCCTCCAGCCCGAAATGACGACAGACGATATGTCCGAGCCCCTCTTTCTCAAGTAAAAGCGGGGCTTCATACAGTACGGGTACATCGCAGTTGGCGATAACGCAGTCCTTGCGGACATTGCAAAAAAGCGCAATCTTGTCTTTAAGCTCCTGGGTAATCGGCTGTTCGGCGCGGCATACAATAATATCCGGCTGTATACCGATCGACAGCAGCTCCTTGACCGAGTGCTGCGTGGGCTTGGTCTTCATCTCCTGTGAAGCGGCGATATAGGGGACAAGAGTTACGTGCAGGAACAGGCAGTTGGAACGCCCGTGCTGAATGCTGAACTGCCGGATGGCTTCAAGGAAGGGAAGCCCTTCGATATCCCCGACCGTACCTCCGATTTCGATGATATGGACGTCGTATTTATCCGAGTCCAGAGCGATACGGCGTTTAATCTCGTCGGTTATATGCGGAATAACCTGAACCGTGCCGCCGTCGTAATCACCCTGCCGCTCCCTTGTCAGCACGTTCCAGTATACCTTGCCCGAGGTGACCGAGCTGTTCTGGCTCAGGCTGACGTCAATAAAGCGTTCATAATGCCCGAGATCAAGGTCGGTTTCGGCGCCGTCGTCGGTGACAAACACCTCGCCGTGCTGGATTGGATTCATTGTGCCCGGATCGATATTGAGGTATGGATCCAGCTTTTTAACCGATACGCTGAGCCCCCGACATTTTAGAAGCCGCCCGAGCGACGCCGCGGTAATACCCTTTCCGAGACCCGATACCACTCCGCCTGTCACAAATACATATTTCGCTGCCATTTTACCCCTCGTCCTTTCGTCTTCCGCCGTTTTGATTATATTCATACCACCGGCCGCACAGGGATTCCCTGCCCGGCAAGAAACCGTTTAAGCTCCGGTATATCAACCTCATGGTAATGGAAAAGAGATGCCGCAAGCACGGCGTCCGCCTTGCCGATAACAATGGCGTCGGCAAAGTGCTGCATGTTTCCGGCGCCCCCCGACGCAATCACGGGGATGCCCGCCTGCTCCGAAACGGCGGATGTAAGCTCGAGATCATAGCCCGCCTTTGTGCCGTCGCGGTCCATGCTGGTCAGCAGTATTTCGCCCGCGCCCAGTTTCTCGACCCGCTTTGCCCATTCAAGGACATCAAGTCCGGTATTAATCCGGCCGCCGTTTTTATAAACGTCCCAGCCCGAACCGTCATCCCTCTTTCGCGCGTCAATCGCAACCACAACGCACTGGCTGCCGAACTTTTCGGCGGCTTCAAAAACCAGCTCGGGTCGTTCGATTGCCGCCGTATTGACCGACACCTTGTCGGCTCCCCTCAAAAGAACCTCGCGGAAATCCTCGACCCTGCGTATTCCGCCTCCCACGGTAAAGGGTATCGAAAGCTGTTCGGCAACCCGGGATGCGAGCTCGACCATGGTAGCGCGCTGTTCGTGCGAGGCGGTGATGTCAAGAAAAACCACCTCGTCGGCGCCGGAATCGGAATACGCCGCCGCGGTCTCGACCGGGTCGCCGGCGTCGCGAAGGCTTACAAAGTTAACTCCCTTGACAACCCGCCCGTTTTTAATATCAAGACATGGTATTATCCGTTTCGCATGCATCAAATCACCTTTCCGTCACTGCACATATCCGCAAAATTCTGCAATATTGCCTGTCCCACCCGCCCGGACTTCTCGGGGTGAAACTGTAATCCCATAACATTTCCGCGCCCAACAGCCGAGTGAAACCCGACTCCGTATTCGGTTACCGCCAGAACATGGTCGGCGCTCTCGGCCTCGCAGGCAAACGAATGAACGAAATAGGCGTACGGCCGCTCCGGCAGCCCCTTAAAAATCCGGCTTTCTTTGCGGATATTAAGACTGTTCCATCCGATATGGGGAATCTTCAGCCCGCGGTCGGGAAGCCTGCGTACAAAGCCCGGAATAAGGCCAAGCCCCCTGACGTTTGCGCCCTCCTCGCTGCCGTCCAGCAATGCCTGCATACCCAGACAAATGCCGAGGAGCGGGCGCCCCGAAGCCGCATATTCCAAAATCACGGGAATCAGCCCGCTTTTTTCAAGCGCCGCCATGGCGGCGCCGAACGCGCCGACACCCGGCAGAATAACCCCGTCAGCCTCCGCAATCCGCGCGGCGTCCCCGCTGATCACGAATTTTGCGCCGATTATGTTAAGGCTGAGCTGTACGCTGCGGAGATTACCCGCGCCGTAATCAATAATGGCAATCATCCGCGCCGCCTCCCGATGTAATCTAAAATGAAAAACTATTCTTTTATTTTATCATATATGCTTTAAATAAATCAATACCGCCGGATTATGTTTTTTAACGTCTTTTAATGTTTATAGCCAGAACTCGCTGTAAACGCAAAAAAGGCAGGGGTAATTGCCCCCGCCTTTTTTAAGTTGACGCCCGGAATTACACCGCGCAGGTTTTTTGTGTGACCAAGATTTCGGGAAGCGGCGCGGTATTTTGGCTTGGCTTTACCTCTGGGTCGATTAGCGCTTCATGCCTGAACGTCGGCACGATATCCTTCAGCCGCCGGATAATAAGCGATTTGTCCCCGCTGTCCAAAACCTCCTTGAGGGCTTGAAGCCGCATGATAAAATCGTCGCAGTCAACCGGAATCTGACTGCCGATAAATATTTTATTGTTCATTGTCGACTCAAGCCCCTCTTCGCTCATCAAAAGCTCTTCAAACAGCTTTTCACCCGGTCTGAGCCCCGTAAACTCTATAGGAATGTCGCGGTACGGCTCCTTTCCGTACTGCCTGATAAGGTTTTCGGCAAGTGCCACAATCCTTACCGGTTCTCCCATATCCAAAACAAAAATCTCCCCGCCGTGCGCCATTGCCCCCGCCTGCATTATAAGCGAAACCGCCTCGGGAATGGTCATAAAATAGCGGATAATATCCGGATGGGTTATAGTGACCGGCCCGCCCGACTCAATCTGCTTTTTGAACAGAGGGATAACCGAGCCGTTCGAGCCCAGAACATTTCCGAACCTTACGGTTATAAAATCGGTGCCCTCGGTCTGCTCCGTCATATACTGCATAATCATCTCGCAGCAGCGCTTGGTCGCCCCCATCACGCTGGTGGGGTTGACCGCCTTGTCGGTCGATACCAAAACGAACTTTTTGACATTGTAAAGGTTGGCGATATTGGCAAGCTGAAAGGTGCCGAGAATGTTGTTCTTGACCGCCTCCTCGGGATTGTTTTCCATGAGGGGCACATGCTTATGCGCCGCGGCGTGAAATACAACCGCAGGCTTAAAGGCCCTGAATATTTTGTCCATCTTCACAAAATCGCGTACCGAGGCAATCTGAACCGACAGATTGAGCGCTTTGCCGTATTTTGCGGTCAGCTCCTGCTGTATCTCGTATGCGTTGTTCTCATAGCAATCGACTATAATCAGCCGGCGCGGCTTGTATTTGGCAATCTGTCTGCACAGCTCCGAGCCTATCGAGCCGCCTCCGCCCGTCACCATGCATACCTGATCGCGGATATAAGAGTATACGTCGCAGCTTTCGAACTCTATTGTCTTTCTGCCGAGCAGGTTCTCGACATTTATGTCCCCCCGTCTTCCGAAAAGGTCGTTGTCCATCACGGTATCGTAAAGACAGGGAAGTATCTTGACCCGGCAGTTTGTCGAGGAGCATATGCTTATTACCCTTTTGCGATAGTTAAGGTCGTAGGATGAGGCGGCAAAGATAATATTCTCTATCGACAGCCTTTTACACAGCTCGGGAATCGCCTCAACCGGACCGTAAACCGCCACCCCGTTTATATATCTTCCTATCTTCTCCTGGTTGTCGTTGACTATGCAGACCGGCTTGAAATGGCAGTCGGCCGCCATCATTTCAATCAGCAGTCCGCGGCAGGACAGCACCTCTCCCACAATCATGGTGGGCTCGCGCCGTCCGGTCTCGCAAGCCCTTCTTTTGAAATACATCGAGCAGTAAAGCTGGTAGACCATCCGGCTTCCCGGCACAAGAAAGAATGCCAGCATGAACGTAAAAAGAAACATAGTCCCCGATACCGGTCTGTTCAATATCATCAGTATAAAGGCGCAGACCGCGCCGCCCGCCGCCAGACTGCCCGCAAGATTCAAAAAATCTTTCGCGACGGCATATCTCCATATGGTTCTGTAAACGCCGAGCGCAGCCATAGACGGGATGCAGCAGACAATAAAAAGCAAAAATATCGGGCTTGAAGCAAAAATCTCAGGGTTATCCGCTGTCAGCAGTCCGGTTATCACAAATGCGGTAAGGCAGGCAAGGCCAAGCACCCCGGCATCAATAAGAACCAGCAGATATTTTCTGAATTTCGACATCGTTATCATCAACTCTTTATACATTTTGGTTGATAATCTGACGGAGCGGAGTAATTAGTAAATATCAACGTTTCGATTATACCCGGGCCAAATGTATAAAAAAAGAAAATACTGCCGAAAACAAGTGGCTGAAAAAATTATATATTAATCAAGATTAAACTCCCGCCCCCACAGGCAATATGGGAGCGGGAGCTGTATTTTTTGCATATATCAATTACAGAATCTCTGTTTGGAGTTAGGTCTGCCTGATTCCGGCGACCACTCGCTCTATACCGCCGAGATCACGGATCTTTTGAATATCCCGAAGCCCCGCGTCCCGAAACAGGACGGCGACCTCCTCCGCCTGCCCGATTCCCACCTCGACCGCGCAGATTCCGCCCTCAACAAGCTTTGGTATCCAGATTTTTGCTATCGCGCGGTAAAAAATCAGCCCATCGCCCCCGTCAAGCGCCATTTCCGGCTCATGCTTTACCTCCCGCATAAGCGAGGGCAGCTCTTCGGTCGGGATATACGGCGGGTTTGCCAGAACCGCGTCATATTCGCGGTCAAACCTGTCGTCAGGCTTCAGAACATCGGCCTGCACGGGATTGACCTTGAACATCGGGTATCGCGCGCAGTTGCGGACAAGATAATCCATCGCCCGTCCGGACAGCTCGACCGCGGTCACCTCGACGTCGGGTAAAAGGCTTGCCACCCCAAGTCCCACGCAGCCGCTGCCCGCGCAGAGGTCAACCACCTTCGGCGACCTTTTGCCTTTGAGAAGACCTGCCGCCGTTTGGCACAAAACCTCGGTATCGGGGCGGGGGATAAGCACCCCCTCGCCGACCTCCAGCGTCAGGGATAAAAAATCCCACCTTCCGAGGATATACTGCAGCGGTTTGCCCGCCGCCCGCTGCCGCGCCGCGTCGAGCATTTTTTCGCATAAAGCGGCGGGCGCGGTCTCTCCGCCTTTTATCGGCAGCATCCCGCGCTCGATTCCGGTTATATCCCCGAGCAGACAGCCTGCGTCAAACGCCGGACTGCCGCAGCCCGCCCGCTCTATTATTTTTTCGGCCCTGCGGTACAACTCAAGATATGTCATCGGCTGACATCCCTTTATATCTGATCCGAGCCGTCCTCGGGGACAACCTCGCCGAAAGCCTTAATCGCCACCTCGATCATGTCGTCGGTCGGCTCCTTGGTCGTGATGCGCTGAAGCCATATGCCGGGCGTCGAAATTGCGCGGACAAGCCAGTGGTCGCTCCTGCCCGCAAGCTTGATAAGCTCATAGCCGATGCCCACAACCACCGGAATGGTGAGCAGCTTGATTCCGGTCCTCAAAATCGGGGTTTTGACAGGAATAAATATTGAAATAAAGATACCGACTATCAGCATGAAAATCATAAAGGACGTCCCGCACCTCGGATGAAACCTGGAATGGCGGCGCACATTCTCAACCGTAAGCTCCTCGCCCTTTTCATAGCAGAAGATGGTCTTGTGCTCGGCGCCGTGGTACATAAACACCCGCTTGATATCCTTCATCAAAGAGACCGCCGAAATATATCCAACAAACAAAAATATTTTCACGACCCCTTCAAAGACCGCCCGCAAAAGCAGATTATCCTCCACAGAGGGAACCAGTCTGCCCAGCAGGTTGAATAGAAATATCGGCAGGGTCATAAACAGTCCTATGGCGATTGCCACTCCCAAGACTATGCTCAGTATTAGGATCAGCGTCATCCAAAATCCGCCGAGCCCCGAGGATTTCTCTTTTTTTTCGTCGGTTTCAGGCGCACTTGGCGGATTTTCCTCCGCGGTGTCCTGTGCGTCGCAGCCCCCCGCGGACGTCAACAGCTCGGCCGCACCCTTCTTGCGCGGCTTGGAATTATCCTCGTCAAGACCCGCCAGCTCGGCCGAACGCATCAGACAGCGGTAACCTATTATCATCGAATCGATAAAATTGAATGTCCCCCTGACAAACGGTGCCTTGAACACGGCGGGGCGTTTTTTGCCGGAGGTCGCCCAGCTTTCCAAAACAATCTCGCCCTCGGGATCGCGCACCGCCATGGCGGTTTTTTCGGGACCGCGCATCATAATCCCTTCAATAAGCGCCTGCCCGCCGATGGAAGTCTTTTTAACCTTCTGTTTCATAAGTAATATATCCTTTCGTTTTGGGAATCACGTACGGCTTTCGGCGGGGGCGACGGGCAGGGTAATTGTAACCGTCGTGCCGACGCCCTCCTCGCTGTCAATATCCAGCCGTCCCTTATGCCGCCTTATAATCTCATCGGCAAGCGCCAGCCCTATCCCCGAGCCGGGTCTGCTCCTATTTGCCTTAAAAAACTTCTTTTTGATGTTGGGCAGATCCTCTTTGGAAATGCCCACTCCGGTATCGCTGATTACAATCTGGACGCTGCTCCCCATATCGGCGGTTTCAATCCGTATAAGCCCGCCCGGGTTTGAGTACTTTATGGCGTTTTCGATAATATTTATAAACACCTGCTTTAGCCGGTCGTGGTCGCCCAAAACCGGAGGAAGGCTTTCGGGCTCGATATACTGCAAGGAAACAGACTCGCGCACCGCCCGGTCGCGGAACAGCACGACGGCCTCGCCGAGCTCGGCCGAAACGTCGATACGCTCGAACTTCATGACAAGATGTCCGCCCTGCATCCTCGAAAAGTCGAGAAGCTCCTCGACAATTCCGGAAAGGCGTTCCACCTCTCCCGCAATCACCTCAAGCCCCTTTTCGATAAGCTCGGTATCCGAGGCGTCGGCCTGATTCATGGTTTCTGCCCAGCCCTTGATTGCGGTAAGCGGGGTGCGAAGCTCATGGGAAACCGAGGAGATAAAATCGCTCTTCATCCGCTCGGCCGCCGAAATTTCGCTTGCCATATAATTTATGGTGTCGCACAGGTCGCCCATCTCGTCATCGCTTTTTTTGGCGATTCTCGAATCGTAATCCCCCAAAGCAATCTGGCGCGCCGCGCGGTTGATTTCCGAAACGGGCTGCACAATCGAGCTGACCAGATAGGAGTTGACAATCAGCATAAAAAACAGCACCGCAACGCCTACCACGGCCACCATCCCGAAAAACACCCAGATTTGGCGGTCTATCTGCGCAAGGGAGGCGATATACCGTATGCCGCCGAAAACCGTGCCGTCCGGGCCCTGCAGGGCAAGCGTCATTGACATCACATGCTCGCCCGCGTCGTTTCTGCCGACCCAGCTTCCCCGGTTATTCTCGGCAAGCTGAGCCTTATTATAATCGTCGCCGACGGTTTTTTCGGAATCAAATCCGGTGGACGACACAACCACAACCCCGCTGCTCGACAGCACCTGCATCTCGAGCTTTCCCTTGTCCTCAAAGCTTTCGACAAGCTCGCGTGCCAGCGAGTCGAAATTAAGGGCCGAGGAATTGGAGGAAATCATCTGGTTTAAAACCGATTCGACCGAATTGATGCGGGAGGACAGGGAGTATTCCACGCTTTTATGATAATACGAGCGCACCGAGAGGATAAAGGCGGTGCCGAAAACGCACAAAAGCGCCAAGGTAATCCCGACGCTGTTTATCATCCAGCGGCGCATAATACTGGTGCGCGCCATGCCGTATCCTCCTCTCGTTTAATCGGTGTCGCCTGTTACAGATATGCCGTCAGTCTACCCATTTATAGCCCAAGCCCCAGACGGTCAGGATATGTCTCGGCTCCGAAGGGTCATTCTCGATTTTCATTCTGAGTCTCCGTATGTTGACATCCACAATCTTTTCCTCGCCGAAATACTCCTCCCCCCAGACTCGGTTGAGGATATCGGTTCGGCTCAGCGCCTTGCCCTGATTTGCAAAGAAATATTCCATAATCTGAAACTCGACCTGGGTCAGCTCAACAAGCTGTCCCTGCTTTTTCAGGGTGCGGTTGCGGAGGTTGAGAACAAATTCGCCGCTGACAATCTTCTCAAGATAGTTGACCGCCTCCCTTTCCCGCGCCGCAATCACGCGGCGGTGGAGGGCGTCAACCCGCGCCACAAGTTCGGACGGGCTGAACGGCTTGGTCACATAATCGTCCGCCCCCATCATCAGACCGCCCACCTTTTCCATCTCCTGTGTGCGCGCGGTCAATATGATAATACCTATACTCTCGTTGCGCTCCCGCAGCTCGCGGCAGACAGCAAATCCGTCCATCCCGGGGAGCATAATGTCGAGAAGGGCAACTTCAAAATCGCCCTGCTGCTCGTCATACAGCCGGAGAGCGTCCTCGCCCGACCCGGCTTCCACGACCTCGTAACCGGCCCGCTTGAGATTAATAACAACAAACTCGCGGATCGAGGCCTCATCCTCACAAACCAAAACCCTCTTCAACTGCAAAACCATCCTTTCCCGTTATACGGCATTGTTTTACGGAATAAAGGTAACCCGATAGCTGATCCGGTCATAATTAAGGTTAAAGGGCTTTTCGTCGGTATATTTCACCAGAAATCTTACATTCGGAAGGTCCTCAAACACCTCAAAAACCTCCTGCTCGTTCCCGGATTCCTGCGGCTCGTTTACCATTGTCTTTTTGTATTGCGCCCTCATTTTAAAAAAGGTATCTTTGATTTTTCCGTCCGATATCTTATGAAGCGACAGGGTATGGGCGGGCTTGTCGTACGAAGCCGTAAACTGCCCTTCCCATTCGTCGTCCGTCAGAAAATAATATCCGTCGGTGAGATTGAATACGCATGAAAACTCGTTTATGACCTTTTCGGCTTCAAAATTCCAGCTGCTCCATACGGTATACCAGATTTTATCCGCCGCGGAATTTTTGTATCCTGCCAAAGGCTTGGTTCTGGGCCATTCGATTGTTCCGTCCCCGTTGAGATCCCTCGACGGCAGCATGGCGTCGCGGAAGGTGAGCTCGTTCTTGTTTTGCTCGCGGTCATAAAACGGGGCGCGCAGCTGGCTGCCGTCCCAGTAAATAAGCTCGGTGACCATCCCGCCGGAGCTGCGTATCCCGTCCGCATAAACCCCGTTTACGGTGTCCGACAGCGGAACCATGACCGGGTTTGCAAAGCTGCTGATATACCCGTCAAGACGCGCGGTGCCGAGCTCGGCAAGTATGGCTACCTGGGTGTTTTTTTCCGCCTTGGTCTGCAAAAGCTTGGCGGTGGTGACCTTGTCCGTCGGATTGATATGCAGAATCATCAGGCTGTCCCTGCCCGAATCGGTAAACCTGCCGACCAGAAACTCGCTGTACAGCTCCTTGTACCGCTCGTTCAGAACCCCGTCGGCGAGGGAATACATGATAAGCTGGCGGTAGCTCAGGTTGTCGATATTCCATCCGGTCAAAATCTCGTTTGTGCCGTCCCCGTCGAGATCCCCGAACTGGATGCGGTCGATATCGGCGCTAGCTCCTTCGACGTCGCTGACCGATGTCCAGCCGTCCTTGCTCTGGGTCAGAAGGTTCAGCCGCACCATGCCTTTTTCGCTGCCCAGACTGTAAAGAACAATGGCCTCGTCCCTGCCGTCGTTGTCCATGTCCTTGATTACGAACGCCGAACGGTATGGTCCCGATTTGGGGTATTTGAGCAGATACCCGCCCGGGAGCTCGGGCGATTCCTTGTGCAGCTTTCTTATATGGCTTTCCAGCGCCTGTTGAATCTTCTTCTGCTCGCCTGTCGGACGCGGAGGACGCAAAAGCGCCTCGACATCCATGCCGATACTGCATCCCGACATCAACATGCATATCGCTGCAGCCGCCATAATCGCAGCCAGCCTTTTCACGCCGTCCACATCCTTTCGTCTTTCAGTGCAATGTTATTATACAGCGTATTTATAACGCTTTCAATTACATAATTGTAAACCCGTTATCCCCTCAGCCGACAATCCGAAAATGCTTATACCATGTCCAGCAGCTGGCTTAGACTACTGATTTCGGGCACGTCTTCCGGATGGACGTCGCTCCCGAAGGCGTTGATGTAAACCGGCCTCATGCCCGCGCTCTTTGCGCCCTGTATGTCGTTGACCGGGTGATCCCCGACATAGATGCAGCTTTCACATGACACCCCGAGACGGGCGGCGGCGCGGCGGAATATCTCGGGATCGGGCTTATGCACAAATTCGTCGCCCGACACCACCGCAATATCAAGCAGGGGTCTTATCCCGCTGATGTCCAGCTTGCGGTTTTGTATCAACGACGGTCCGTTTGTGATGACCCCCACAAGCAGTCCGCGACGCTTGAGCTCTTTCAGGACCTCGACCGCATCGGGAAACAGCTCGGTAAAGTCGGGAAATCTGAACTGCAGCTCACGGTAAACCTCACCGACCGGAGGGGCGTCCTTCCATTCCCAATCCTCAAAAAGAGTCAGAAAGTAATCGATGTAATTGACATACCCTCCGTTGTTCCGGACCAGCATATCCCGACTGCGTTTTTCCACCTCGTCCTTTGGCATGTCGGGGAAATATTTCTTAAAAAAGAAATCGCAGTACCGCAAAAATGCGGCCGGCCTGTTTTGCAGGGTGTCGTCAAAATCGAACAGTACCGCCCGCACCCTGTCGTCGCCCTTTCCCATAACGGCAATACGAGCCTGCTCCGAGTCGCGCAGAATCTGCTTTTGCAGCTCGACAATGGTGTTGAACTTCTGCTCGGGGCGGAGAAATTTTATCAGTGAGACCGGAACCTTTCTGCCGTAAAGATCGCCGTCAAATCCGGCTATCCATGTTTCGGCAAGGGGTTGTTTTGCCCCGACGGTAGGGCGGACTCCTATGTTGGTGACCCCGTGGGTCACCCGCCCGTCGACCTCCACGCTCGAAGCGTACACCCCGAATTTCGGGCGGACAAAATCAGGCGGAAGGGGCTGGTTGATGGTGGGGGTTCCGAGCAGATGCCCGAGCCGCTGTCCCCCCACAACCGTTATATCAAGCGTAAAGGGATGCCCGAGCAGCTTGGTCGCCTGCTCAATATCGCCGTCTTCGATATATTTCCGTATGCGGCTGGCGCTGACCGGCTGTCCGTTTGCGATTACCGGCTCGACAACCTCAACCTCGATTCCGAGAGGCCCACACAGCGTGCGCAGCATGTCCGGCGTTCCGGTTCCGCCCTTGCCGAACCGGTAGTTAAAGCCGCAGCAGACGCGGCGGGCGTCCAGCCGTTCATGCAGAAATTCCTTTACAAACCGTTCGGGGGTATAGTCGCGTATAGCCTCAAAATCGGCGAGTATCCACTCATCGACGCCCAGCCCCTTGAAGGCCGCCTTTTTCTGCTCCTCGGACATCAGCTCGCACGCCGCCTTTGTGGGCATCAGGGACGGCGGCTGCAAAAACGTAAAAACGGCGGAAGCGGCGCGCCCGCCGTCCGGCAGTTCGACCCCGCAGGCCTTCAGGATGACCGCGCGGTGTCCGAGATGCACCCCGTCGAATATCCCCAGGGCAACCGCGCGCGGATGCTTGGGGACGGCGTCGGGATGATCCCTGTCCCAGATATACGTTGTTAAGGCATATGATGTATCACCCATTTTGACGTTTCCTTTCAGGATTACATATCAGAACAGTTTCAGTACATTTAAGCTGTCGCCCTGCGGTCTGCCAAGCCCGATAAACTCACCCGACGGGGAATAGACCCGGGTGACTCCCTTAAAACTTCCTTTCAGACGGTCAAGGGCAAGCGCCCCGCCGTTTTTAAACCTCACCGCCTGGGCTTCGGAAACCCTGACGCCGTCATACCTCTCGAAAACACTGTCAACGGGGATCAGCCGCCTCTCCAGCTCTCCCTGTCCGGCAAGGCTTTGCGCCTCCTCAAGGGTTATACACCGGTCGAGTGTAAATCCGGCCGCCATGGTTCTCCTCAGGGAGGTCATCACCGCGCCGCAGCCCAGCATCTCCCCCAAATCCGCGCAGATTGTGCGGATATAAGTACCCTTGGAGCAGTGGCAGTCGAGGGTAAGCTCGCTTGCCTCCTTATTGTAATCAAGAATCTCAAGCGAGTATACGGTTACCGGCCGGGGTGGGCGTTCGACCTCGATCCCCTGCCTTGCAAGGGTATAAAGCCTGACCCCGCCCTGCTTTAACGCCGACGTCATCGGGGGAACCTGTTCAATATCTCCCCTGAACGCCGGCAGGACAGCCTCAATATCGCGCAAAGAGGGCAGCGCGCAGTCCTTGTCTGTCACGCTGCCCCAAATATCCTGTGTATCGCTTGTAAACCCGAACCGCAGCGTGGCGGTATAGCGTTTGTCCTGTACGGGCAGCAGCTCAAGCGCACGCGTCGCCCTTCCAAAAAGCAGGGGAAGAACCCCGGTCGCCATGGGATCAAGGGTGCCGGCGTGACCCGCCTTTTTTATGTTAAGCAGACGGCGGAAAATCGCGCAGCAGACGAATGAAGTCATGTTTTGCGGCTTGTCCAGACAGATGATTCCGTTAATATTACCGGTATCAACCGACAAAGGCAATCTTCCTTTCTGCATCGTTGTCTGTTAGGCTATTCCCCGATAACCGCCTTCACAGCCCCCAAAATGGTTTCAACCGCGGCTTCGACCGGGCCTGCAACCATACAGCCCGCCGCCCTCATATGTCCTCCGCCTCCGAGCAGGGCGCATATCGACGAAGCGTCGGCGTGGTTTCCGGTACGTACGCTGACCTTGAAGTCTCCGTCGCTTTTTTCACGCAGGGTCACCCCTACATGAACCCCTTCAATCTGGCGCGGCAGGGGGGCGAGCCCCTCCATATCGGCCTCTCCGGCCCCGCTCTTTTCAATCATATCCGCCATGATACACATGATGGCGCAGCGGTCGTTGAGGTAGAATCTCATGTTATCGAGCGCCAGCCGCTCAAGCTCGATCCTTGCGCGGGATTTTATGTCAAACATATTGCGGTTTATGGTCTCGGAATCAGCCCCGAGATCCATCATATCGGCCGCCATCCTCAGGGTATACGAGGTTGTGTTGGCATATTTGAAACAGCCGGTATCGGTGGCGATGCCGGTATAAATGCAGGCAGCCATATCGCGGTCAATCTCAACGCCGAGGGCGCGGATAACCTCGGCGATAATTATTGCGGCGGCGGCATATTCGGGAATCAGCAGAAGCTTTTTAGCATAATGGGTGTTTGAGGCGTGGTGGTCTATGCAAAGCGAGACGCGCTGTTCATAGACGCTTAGTCTCTCACCCAGCAGACGGGCGTCCGCCGTATCGACCGCACAGATAAACTCGGGTTCAAAATCGGCCGATTGCTGCATGGAGGCATATAAATACCCGTATTTTTCGGGAATGGCGTCCGAGCATTCCACCCTCGCGGCTTTGCCCATTGCGTGAAGGGCGCGGCAGAGGGCAAAGCCCGAGCCGAGCGTGTCGCCGTCCGGATACTGATGGGTCAGGATAAGTATCTTGTCAACGGCTTTCAGCAGTTCCGCAGTTTGTTCGACCGAAAGGAGTTCACTCATGTTTACCCTCGCCCCTTTCAATCTCGCTCAGCTTTTTTGCTATATTAACGCTGTATTCCATCGAATCGTCGGCGACAAATCTAAGCTCGGGCACATGGCGCAAATGCAGGGCGCGGCCAAGCTCCCGCCTGATATATCCCTGTGCCGAAACCAGCCCCTCAACCGCCTTTTTCGCCGTCTCGATTCCCTCCATGGCGCTTACGTAAACCTTGGCATAGGACATGTCGTTGGTGACCTCGACCCGCACAACGCTAAGCATTCCCGCCGTTACGCGCGGGTCCTTAACCGTCCGGAGAATCGCAGTGATTTCCCGCATAATATCCTCGTTTATTCGGTCCATCCTGTATCCGGCCATCGTTTTATCCTGCCTTTCCTGCATCTTAGATTAAAACCGTTACCTAATACTTAGTATAGCCGTTAGTCGCGGTATTCCTCAATAATATAAGTCTCATAAATATCGCCTTCATGGATATCGTTGAACCGCTCAAGACCGATACCGCATTCATAGCCCTGGGCTACCTCCTTGACGTCGTCCTTGAAGCGTTTGAGAGAAGACATCTTGTCGTCGGCGATAATAATGCCGTCGCGCACAACCCTGATAAGATCGCCGCGAAAAACCTTTCCGTCCAGCACATAACATCCGGCGATTGTGCCGACATTGGAAATTTTATAAACCTGACGAACCTCGATACGGCCGTGCATGACCTCGCGTGTTTTGGGGGCGAGCATACCCTTCATGGCCGACTCGATTTCCTCAATGCAGTCGTAAATAATGCGATACAGACGTATATCAACATGAGCCTGCTCGGCGGCGGTCTGCGCCAGCGGGTCGGGACGGACATTAAAGCCGACGATAATGGCGTTGGAGGCGTCGGCAAGCATGACGTCGCTTTCGCTGACTGCCCCGACAGCCCCGTGGATGACGCGAACCCGAACCTCGTTGTTGGTCAGCTTTTCAAGCGACTGGCTTACAGCCTCAACCGAGCCCTGCACATCGGCCTTGACGATGATGTTGAGCTCCTTCATTTCGCCCTGCTGCATCTGGTCAAACAGGTTGTCAAGGGTGACCTTCTGATACTGCCTGAACTGCTCCTCCTTGGCGGCGGCTTTGCGCTGCTCAACCAGCTCGCGCGCGAGACGCTCGTCCGAAACGGCGTTGAAAATATCTCCGGAGACGGGCACCTCGTCAAGTCCCATAATCTCGACCGGAACCGAGGGGCCGGCCTCTTGGAGCTTATTGCCGTTTTCATCGGTCATTGCGCGGACACGCCCGACGCTCAGACCGGCCACAATGGCATCGCCGGTACGCAGGGTTCCGTTCTGAACCAGAACGGTTGCGATAGGCCCGCGTCCCTTGTCAAGACGGGCTTCAATCACGGTGCCCTTGGCGGCGCGGTCGGGATTGGCGCGAAGCTCCTTCATCTCGGCGACAAGCAGGACCATTTCAAGAAGCCTGTCAAGCCCCATTCCGGTATGGGCGGAAACAGGCACGCAGATGGTGTCGCCGCCCCATTCCTCGGGAACCAGCTCATGCTCGGTAAGCTGCTGCATAATCCGGTCGGGATTGGCTTCGGGCTTATCCATTTTATTAATAGCGACAATGATGGCAATCCCTGCCGCCTTTGCATGGTTAATGGCTTCTATGGTCTGGGGCATAATGCCGTCGTCGGCGGCGACGACAAGTATTGCAATATCGGTGACCTGTGCGCCGCGGGCGCGCATCGAGGTAAACGCCGCGTGACCGGGGGTATCGAGAAATGTGATAGAATGACCGTTTGCCTCAACGCGGTAGGCGCCGATATGCTGGGTTATGCCGCCGGCTTCACCCTCGGTTACATTGGTGCGGCGGACGGCGTCGAGAATCGAGGTCTTGCCGTGGTCAACGTGTCCCATAACCACAACGACGGGGTCGCGCGGCTTGAGGTCCTGATCGGTGTCCTCGCTGTCGTCGATAATCCTCTCCTCGATGGTTACCACAACCTCGCGCTCGACCTTTGCGTGAAACTCCTCGGCTACAAGAAAGGCGGTGTCGAAATCGACCTCCTGATTGACGGTGGCCATGACCCCCATAACCATCAGCTTTTTGATAACCTCGGCCGAAGTCGCCTTAAGGCGACTGGCGAGCTCGCCGACCGTGATGGTTTCACCCACGGTGATTGTGATAGGCTTGCTCTTGCGCTCGGCCTGTATGCGCTTCAGCCGCTCCGCCTCGGTCTCGTGCCGTCCCCTGGGCTTTTTATACTGCTGGGAACGCAGGTTGAGCTTCTGCTTTTTGACTGCGCCTCCGTCGCCGCGAACACGGTTGGAGGTCTGCGCCAACACATCAAACTTCTCGTCATACTTGCTTATGGTAAGGTTCTGAGGCATGCGGGTATCCACCATGCGGCGCTCGGCAGGAGGCTTTTTGGGCGCAGGCTGCTTCTGCGGCTTCCCTGCCGGAGCGGCGGGCTTTGCGCCGGGTACGGCCGCCGTTGCTTTTTCCTGCTGCTTTTCTGCGACGGGAGCTTCCTCTGCCTTGGGGCTTTCCGCCGGCTTTTCCTCCCTTTGCTCGGCCGTGGCAAAATACGCGTCGAAATTCTCGACCTCACTCTGCTGGGTAAAATACTCGAAAATTAAATCCAGCTCGTCTTCCTCAAGCGCGGTCATACTCTTTTTCGGCGTATCGATATATTTGGCAAGAAGACTGATAACCTCTTTTGTCGTCTTGTCAAAATCCTTTGCAACTTCACTCACACGATATTTAATCAGCATAAGACTTTCCTCCTTAATCACCCTCATGGTGGCTGCACAGCATCAGAACCGTTTTTGCAAAACCTTTATCGTCAATCGCAAGAATCCCGACCGGCTTGCCGAGTCCGAGCGCGCTGCCGATTTCATCCTTACCCAGCGGGAGACGTACGATTTCGGACTCCCTTTCTCCGGCCTTGAACCGAAGCTCCTTTTCGGTCTTTTCCGACAGATCGTCGGCTATCAGCAGGGCGCTTCCCTTTCCCTCGGCCATCAATGCCGCAACCGCGTCAAATCCGACGGCAAGCTTGCCGCCGCGCCGCGCTATGCCGAGCAGACCGAACAGCCGTCTGACGTCTTGGTTATTCATCGGTCGGCAGTTCCTCCTCAAGACGGTCGTATATTTCGGCGGGAATCTGAGCGGAAAAGGATTTTTCAAGCCGCTTGGCCTTTCTTGCGGCCTTAAGACATTTCCGCTTGGGACAGATATATGCTCCCCGCCCCGGCTTGCGCCCGCCGGTATCCAGCGAAATGTCGCCGTCCGGGCTTTTTACAATCCGGACCAGCTCTTTTTTGGGCTTCATTTCGCCGCAGCCGGTACACATGCGAAGCGGTATTTTTTTAACATACGCCATATTCCCCCCGTCCTTTCCCGGTTAATACACGGTATTGATTTAACAATTCCGGTTTATACTATTCTTCCTCCGGCTCCTCGGGCTCTTCCGTCTCTTCGCCGTAGAAACCGCTTTCGGGACGGATATCTATCTTCCATCCGGTCAGCTTGGCGGCAAGGCGGGCATTCTGGCCCTTGTTGCCGATTGCAAGCGAAAGCTGGGAATCGGGCACCCGCACGCGGCAGGAGTGGGCGCCGCCCTCGTCAACCTCAACGCTGACCACCTTGGAGGGGGCAAGCGCGGCGGCTATAAATTCCTCCGGCTTCTCGCTGTACTCGATTATATCAATCTTTTCGCCGCCGAGCTCCTCCACGATATTGGCGACACGCGCCCCGCGTGCCCCGATACACGCCCCGACAGCGTCCACGTTTTCATCATGGCTAAATACGGCCAGCTTGGTCCGCGAACCCGCCTCGCGCGAAATCGCCTTGATTTCAACCACACCGTTGAAGATTTCGGGAACCTCCATTTCAAACAGCCGCTTGACAAGACCGGGGTGGGTGCGCGAGATCAGGGCGCGCGGCCCCTTGTCGCCCTCGCGGACGTCAACAACAAAGACCTTGATGCGGTCGCCCTCGCGGATGACCTCGCCGCTTATCTGCTCGCTCAGGGGGAGAACCGACTCGGCCTTTCCGAACTCAACAGTGGCGGCGCCCGTTTTGGGGTCAACCCTGGTTACCACGGCGGTCACCAGCTCCTGATTGCGCCTTTGGAACTCCTGCAGCTGCTGACCGCGTTCGGCCTCGCGTATTCCCTGACGAATCACATGCTTTGCGGTCTGGGCGGCTATGCGTCCGAACTGCTTTGTTTCAAGCTTAATCTCAACCGAATCCCCGAGCACCGCCTTTTTGGAATAGCGGCGCGCCTCGTCCGGCGTCAGCTCGGTATCGGGATCCTTTACCTGCTCGACAACAGTCTTGATCAGCGAAACGCTGAAAATGTTTTTATCGGGATCCATGGCAACCATAATATTGTCCTTGCCTCCGAAATCGCGTCTTACGGCGATAACAATGGCGGCGCGGATTTTTTCCATCAGGTAGTCGATAGGGATACCCTTTTCCTTTTCAAGCAGTCGAAGCGCCTCAAAAAATTCTGCGTTTGCGTTACTCATTTTCCGAATCTCCTCCGTAATCATCCTCGTCCCAGTCCTCAAGCAGACGAACCGACGACGTTTCTTTCCTTGTAAAGCGAAGCTCTTTTTCTTCTTCGGTAATAACAGCGATTTCATTATCGTCAAATCCCGAAAGTATGCCCGCGATTTCACGGTCGCCCTCGGCCGAATGAAACAGCCTGACAACAACCGGCCAGCCCATGAACCGCTCGAAATGCTCGGGTCGGGTCAGCTCGCGCTCGATTCCCGGCGAGCACACCTCAAGACAGTAAGCCTGCGGGATAGGGTCCTTCTCGTCCAGAAGCTTATCCATCCTGTGCGACATGGCCACGCAGTCGTCAATCGATACGCCCCCGTCCTCCTTGTCGATATAGATGCGGAGATACCATGTCGGCCCCTCCCTGACAAAGCGGACGTCCCAGAGCATGAACCCCAGCTCGGCCGCCACCGACTCCGCCAGCCTGTAGCATACCGCGGCCGTATTGCCCGAACCGGCGCCTTTTTTTGAGCCGCCTTTTTTAGCCATCAGGAACACCATCCTTACCCGAGCGGGGTTTTTTATAATTCAGAACAACAAACATAAAAGAGCGGGTCACCCCACTCTTTCGACACTAGACTATTAAGCAAGGGTTATTATATCACCCTTTACAAAATAATGCAAGCAATATTTTGGGCATTTTCAAGGATTTTTTAAGAAATCAAAAACGACCTTGACATATCGTCATATTCTCCCTAAAACATCCTCCTCGCCGCGCCGGTTTTCTCAAGCGCGCCGTAAAGAATCAGGCCGCAGACCGTACATGCGGCAAACTGTCCGGCGGCGACATATAAAAACGCCGTGACAAAGTTCACCCATGTAAGCCCGCCCAGCAGAACCAGGGCAAGCTCAATCCCGATCACCAGCGCGTTTACCAGAACAGGGGGGAGGGTTGAGAAAAACGGCAGACCCTTTACGCGAAGCTTTCTCATGCTGTAGGTCATCCATGCCGCCGCCAGCGTCGCGAGCGAGCCGAACAGCACATCCCACCCGCCGGCGAGATTTGCGCCCATCGCAAGACCGATGAAATTCGATATAGCGCATCCTGCCGCAAGCCCGGGAATGGCCGCGGGGGTGAAAACCGGAAGTATGGTCAGAATCTCGGAAACACGAAACTGGGCAAGCCCGAAGGATGCCGCGGGTACGGCTAGGGTCAGGGCGGTATACATGGCGGCAATAAGTCCGCCCTCGGCCAGCCGGCGAAGCGCCTTGTTTTGCTGTCTCATAATAATTTCTCCTGGGTTATAATAAAAATCCCCCATGCAACATGGGGGAGAGGCAAGCTACAGATCGATACGCCCGTACAGCGTGGAGGAAGCTTCCTTTTCCGACAGGGTTTTAGACGGAGGGGTGGAACCGTCGGCTGTCGGCAGCGGATTGCTGCGGGGAACAAACTCCCTGATAGTCCGCTCGGGACGCTCCGGTCTTTCGGGCCTTTCGGGCCTTTCGGGTCTTTCGGAATTCTGAGCGGCCTTTTTGCTGCTTTTGTTCCTGCGCCCCGGCCGCCCCGCCGTATTGTCGTCGGAGGGCCCGATTATAACATGCCGGTTAGGATCGCTGCCGACGCTCCAAGAGGTTGCGCCCTTGATTTCCTGCACCGCGGTATGGATTATGCGGCGCTCATAAGGGTTCATGGGCTCGAGATAAATCTTGCGGCCGGTGCGGACGGCCTGCCCCGCAATTTTACGGGCAAGCCCGTTCAGCGACTGCTCGCGTTTTTCGCGATAGTTTCCGATATCAAGGGTAACGCGGTAATATGTGTTGTCAACCCTGTTGGCAACCAGACCGGCACGATACTGGAGGGCGTCAAGGGTTTCGCCGCGCCTTCCGATGATAAAGCCGAGATCCTCGCCCTCGAGCTTCAAAACGCATCCGTCGTTCTCTTCCCTGATTGAAATCTCGGGAGCTGCCACACCCATTTTCCCCAGTACTTCCTTCAGATATTCCGCCGCACTGTGGGCGGGTGTAACCTCATAAAACGCCCGAACCTGCGCGAGACTGCCGCCGAACAGCCCCAGCGTCTTTTTCTGTGGCACCTGTAAAATCTCAAACTGCAGCTCCTCCGCGGGCAAACCCAAAGCGGCTGCCGCCTGACTCTTTGCCTCTTCGATTGTTTCTGCTTCCCTGATTACTTCCCTAAGCAAATCACTTTCATCCTTTCACTAGCGGCTGTTCTCGACTTCTCTCCCCGGTCTCCCGCTTTCGAGACCAAAAACTAATCAATCTGATTCCCCGCGGCAAAAGCCGCGTACAAGAAGTCTTATATTTTAAGCATTGTCCGGCTCGCCTGTCTCCGGCGGTTCCTCTTTAGACGGCTCGCCGTTTTGCTTGTCGGCATTTACATTCTGTTCATTCTGCTCTTTATTTACCGGCTTTTTGGCGGAAGGCTTCTTTGCCTTTGTCTTCCCGCCGCTTTTCTGGTTGGCGGCGTTTAAATCGGCGTTTTCTCTGGCGCGCGCCGCCGCCAGCCGCTTTTTATCCTCCAGCTTTTGACGGCGTCTCTCCTCATATTCCTTTTCCGCCTGGGCGCGTATCTTGACCGGATTATAGATGTTGTTTAAAATAATGGTCTGAACGACGGCTATCAGGTTGGAGCTTATCCAGTAGATGCCGACGGCCCCGGGCACCGTAAAGGCGATAAAGAGCGAGAACAGGGGCATTACTATGAGCATCGAATTGTTCTGACAGCCCTGTCCCGGCTGAACGCTTTGCGCCATATTCATAAACTTCATTGAAATCATGCTTGACGCAAAGGCCGTAAGCCATGAGATTAAAGGGATTACCCATAATATATTAATTCCCGCAAAGCCCTTTTTATTCCAAGGATTTTCAAGCAGGGTTTTGCCGAAGAAGTTGAAGTCCTCGCTAACACTGATTATTTTACTGTAATATTCCTCTGCGGATACGCCCTTGCGAACCTCGTCGGTAAGCTGGCTGAGGCTTGCCACTATCTCGCTTTTATTGTGCTTGGCGACCATAAGAAGTCTTAACTCCTTATAATAGCCCGACCTGTCGGTCTTTGAAAGCTTGTTGGGTTCCTTGATTTCCTCTTCTTTTTCGTTTACGATTTGTGTTTTCTGGGCCACCGCGCTGAGACTCGAGGAAACCACCTCTTTGGGCAGACGGGTAAGGTGGGTGAGCGGGGCGTAAATAACCGCGATAATACCGAAAAGCACGATCATCTGCACGATCGTCGGCAGACATCCGCCGGTCAGACTGACGCCCTCCTTTTCATAGAGAGCCATCTGCTTTTCCTGCAGCTTTTTCTTGTCCTGCGCATATTTTTTCTGGATTCGTTCAAGACGGGGAGCGAGCCGGGCGCGATCCGCCTGCATTTTCTGTGATTTGAGAGCAAGAGGAAAGGTTGCCGCGCGTACCAAAAGGGTAAGAAGAAAGATAGCGACAAAATAATTCCCGACAAGTCGGTAAATAAGCCACAATAAATATCCGAGAGGTATCGCAAGAATCTTTTCAAGCCCAAATAACATCTATCTTTCCTCCGTTGTTCGTCCTTAATAATATAATCCTAGAGCTTTTTGTTTTTTTCTTTTTTTGGCTTTTTCTCGGGAACCGGGTCATATCCCGGCTTTCCCAAGGGATTACAGCGAAGAATCCGCCACAGGGCGAGACCTCCCCCGCGAATAGCCCCGAACCTCTCGATAGCCTCGATTGCATAGACCGAACAGGTGGGCAAAAAGCGGCAGGAAGGAGGCGTTTTTGAAGAAATATGTCGCTGATAAAACCGGATAAGCGAGATCAATACTCTTTTCATTTCATTTTTTTATAACACCCAGGTCAATCAGCTGTTTTTCCATTATACGTTTTATCTGGGTGCTTTTCATCTTGACGGTATGATGGCGGGCGACAAAAACAATATCCCAGCCCCCCTCGATTCGGGGGAGAAGCGAACGGTACGCCTCGCGGATGATTCGGCGGCATCTGTTTCTCTGGACGGCGCCTCCGACCTTTTTCCCGGCCGTGATACCCGCGCGGGCGATTCCGAGACGGCTTTTCCTGGCATAGGTAACCAGAGCGGAGTGCACCTGAGTCTTTCCGCGGTAATAAAGGGCACGAAAATCCCCGTTTTTATTTAGTACAGCAAAACGCGCCATGGCAACCGTTCCCTAACTGCAAAAGATATCAAAAAAAGCCACACAACGGTGGCCCTTTTTAGTAGGTGAGACGCTTTCTCCCTTTGGCTCTTCTGCGAGCGAGCACCTTGCGGCCATTGGCAGTCGCCATTCTCTTGCGGAACCCGTGTTCCTTTTTACGGTGCCTTTTCTTCGGCTGATAGGTACGAAGCATCGTCATATCCCCCCTTCGGTCAGTCTGCGCACAGTCTGGGTGCAGACCGTACCATACAGGCAGACAATATCCGTTTGCCGCCCTGCGAGTTTTTATTATATACCTACCGGCGATAAAAAGTCAATAAAAAGTCAATATAATTTTATTATGCCGCGTTTTTTCTTCGCATAACGCCGAGCAGATCTTTTTTATTCGCGCCTGCTCCCGCCATGCCCTCAATCCGAGCCCCTAGATTCCTAGCTCCTAATTCCTAACGCCTAGCATTGTAAACAATTACCAAATATCACCACAAAATCTTATGCAAAAGGTAGAACGTGGGAAAAATTAAAAAAATTCTCAAAAAGGTTATTGACAAGGCAACAAATGTGTGATATCATAGCATCGCAGGCGAAACAAAGGGCGCGGGCGCATGAAAAACGGGAAACCTAAAACCTTATGCTCACATGCTTTTGACGGCTTTTTGGGGAAACAGGGGTTGACAATAATAACCTTGCGGGCTACAATATAAATATACCCCCTGGGGGTATATGCGATAAATCATGATAAACCCGGAAAGGATATTGATGTCATATGGATGCAAATAACAGCAAGACCGTTTCCTGCGAATGCGGCGGCAGGCTTACAAAAAGGGAGCGTGAGCTTAAATCCTCGCTCATAACAAGGCTTAACAGGATTGAGGGGCAGGTTCGCGGAATCAAGGGGATGGTCGAAAGGGATGAATACTGCGACGACATCCTCAATCAGGTGTCGGCGGTACGCGCCGCAATAAACTCGTTGAGCAGGCTTATACTCGAAAACCATATACGCGGCTGCATTGTGGAGGGAATAAAAAACGACGACAGGGATATTGTCGATGAACTGATAACGACAATCGGCAGGATGCTGTAGCTTGTGGACGGCAAAAACCCGGAAAGGGGGATGAAGTCATGAAAAAGGAGACAATACAGATAAGCGGAATGACCTGCGCGGCATGCTCGGGCAGGGTTGAAAGGGTGCTGAACAAAACCGACGGTATAATCAAGGCGTCTGTAAACCTCGCCACCGAAAGGGCGACCGTCGAGTACGACCCGCAAAGAATAAGACTCGCCGAGATATGGCAGGTGATAGAAAAGACCGGATACAAGGTAGTGCGCCTTGAAAAGAAAGACGCGGCGGACGAGCACAAAAAAAGAAAGGACAGGGAGGTCGCCGCCCTCTGGCGCAGGTTCTATGTCGCCGCCGGCTTCGGCCTGCCGCTTCTGTACCTCGCCATGGGCTCGATGATACCTTGGCCGTCCTTCCCGATACCGAATTTTCTGGACATGATGGAAAACCCCCTGAACTTTGCCGTGGCCCAGATTGTCCTTACCCTGCCGATACTGATAGCCGGACGCAGGTTCTACACCGTGGGCTTCAAGGCCTTGATACGGCGCAGTCCCAACATGGATTCCCTGATTGCGATTGGCACGTCCGCCGCCGTGGTCTACAGCCTGTATTCCACCTACAGGATATGGAATGGCGACCACCACGCGGTCGAGGGACTGTATTTTGAATCGGCCGGGGTTATCATAGCCCTGATACTTCTCGGCAAATCCATGGAGGCGGTGTCAAAGGGCAGGACCTCCGAGGCGATAAAAAAGCTGATGGGGCTTGCCCCCAAAACCGCGACGGTTATTCGGGATAATAAAGAGATCGAAATCCCGATTGACCAAGTCGAGATTGGCGACGTCATCCTTGTAAAGCCGGGCGACAAGATTCCGGTTGACGGCGAGGTGACCGAGGGAAACACCGCCATAGACGAATCCATGCTGACCGGAGAAAGCATGCCGGTCGACAAGAAGGCGGGCGACAAGGTGTTCGCCGCCACCATCAACAAAAACGGCTCGATTAAATTCAGGGCGACCAAGGTGGGAAGCGAAACAACCCTTGCCCAGATAATAAAGCTGGTGGAGGACGCCCAGGGCTCCAAGGCCCCGATAGCCAAGCTGGCCGACATTGTATCCGGTTACTTTGTGCCGGTTGTCGCGGCCATCGCCCTGCTGGCCTTTGGGGCATGGCTGATTGCCGGCGAGTCTTTGGCGTTTGCCCTCACGATATTCATTTCCGTGCTGGTTATCGCCTGCCCCTGCGCCCTCGGGCTTGCCACCCCGACGGCCATAATGGTGGGAACGGGCAAGGGGGCCGAACATGGCATACTGATAAAGAGCGGGGAGGCGCTGGAAGCCGCACACAGGATCGATACGGTTATACTCGACAAGACCGGAACCATAACCGAGGGCAAGCCCGAGATGACCGAAATCATAACAGCCTTTGGCATATCAGAGGAGCGGCTTTTACAGCTTGCCGCCTCTGCCGAAAAGGGTTCGGAGCACCCGCTGGGTCAGGCAATCGTGAGGGGGGCGGAAAACCAAGGGCTGTCATTGCTTCCGATCTCCGGCTTTGAAGCCCTCCCCGGACAGGGGATTCTGGTTAAGGTCGACGGCCTTCAGACCCTTATCGGAAACAAAAAGCTGATGGACGAAAAGGGGGTTGACCTGAAGGAGCTTGGATCCGAGTCCGACAGACTGGCGTCCGAGGGAAAAACCCCGATGTATATCGCGGCTGATAACAGACTGATGGGAATAATAGCGGTGGCGGATATAGTCAAGCAAACCAGCGAAAAGGCGATAAAAAAGCTGCGGTCGATGGGCGTCGAGGTTGTCATGATAACCGGCGACAACCAAAAAACCGCCGGAGCCATCGCAAAGCAGGTCGGAATCGACAGGGTGTTCGCCGAGGTTTTGCCGCAGGACAAATCCGACGAGGTAAAGAAGCTTCAGGCCGAGGGCAGAAGGGTCGCAATGGTGGGAGACGGCATAAACGACGCCCCCGCGCTGGTACAGGCCGATATCGGGATTGCGATTGGTTCGGGTACCGACGTCGCAATGGAATCCGCCGACATCGTGCTGATGCGAAGCGACCTCATGGACGTGCCGACCGCGATAAATCTCAGCAAAAGCACCATACGCAATATTAAGCAGAATCTTTTCTGGGCTTTCGGCTACAACGTCGCCGGCATCCCTATCGCCGCCGGTGTCCTGCATATCTTCGGCGGGCCCCTGCTCAACCCGATGTTTGCGGCGGCCGCCATGTCGCTGAGCTCGCTGTCGGTCTTGACAAACGCGCTGAGGCTGAAAAGGTTCAAGCCGTACCATTAATACTAAACTTGAAAGTGGTGATGAAGATGGAAAAATCGATTATTGTTGTCGAAGGTATGTCGTGTTCCCATTGTGAAAATGCCGTGAAAGGGGCGGTGGGCGCGCTCGACGGAGTCGAGAATGTGGCGGTTGATTTAAAAGCCAAAACCGTAACGGTTGACTATGACGCGTCAAAGGTATCACTCGACAGCATCAGGCGTGAAATCGAGGAGCAGGGATACGAGGTGG
>JAAYKB010000108.1 GCA_012522615.1 Clostridiales bacterium | reverse complement strand
TTAAAATAATCCTCAAAAAACTCTTGCATTTATCAAAGGGATGGTGTAATATAATTGGGCGTGACTGCGAAAAGGGCGTTTTGCGCCCTGTTTTCCGGCTCACCAGACTGCACGATATGCGATGACGCGGGAGGTTGCGGCTAGAATACCGGAAATCGGTATCGCCGGTTTTTCCGCTGAGTATGTCCGATTTTTAAAACCGGGCGACAAGGAATACTGTGTGAAGGATGCGCTGTCCCCTGTTTGGGTTGCGGGGATTTGTGTGCCGTTGTCCACAGGGCGCTGATTCGTTCCCGGACACCTGAGCTTAGGTTTCCGGTTTTTTTACCGCCGGTCATGGAACACCCGGCGGTGTGTGAAGATTCAGCGTCGCCCGCCAACGAATTTTTAAGGAGGCGTTTTTAAGTGGCAGTCAAGGAAAAAATCCGTATTCGTATCAAGGGGTATGACCACCAGTTGGTGGACCAGTCGGCAGAAAAGATTGTTGAAACAGCCCGCCGTACAGGCGCCCGCATTTCAGGTCCCGTGCCGCTGCCCACCGAGAAGGAGGTAGTCACCATACTGCGCGCCGTCCACAAGTACAAGGATGCCCGCGAGCAGTTTGAAACGCGCACACATAAGCGCTTGGTTGACATACTTCGTCCCTCAAACAAGACGGTAGAGGCTCTTATGGGCCTTGAACTCCCCGCCGGCGTCGATATCGAAATCAAACTCTAAACTGCGAACCGAGTTCGCATCGGAAGTTTGGCAAAGCCAAACTTCACGCTTCTTTATAATAAGGATATAGTAAAGGGTTTGTCAGATTTCACGGCGAGGTCAAGTTGGTTTGTCCCAGGACGAATCAACCAATAACCAAGGAGGTATAGACAATGCAAAAGGGAATTATCGGCAAAAAGATTGGCATGACCCAGATTTTTGACGAAAAAGGCAATGTTGTCCCGGTGACCGTTATCGAGGCCGGTCCCTGCACCGTGGTTCAGAAGAAAACCGCGGAGAACGACGGCTACGCAGCAGTTCAGATGGGCTTCGGCGATATTTCGGCAAAAAGGGTCACAAAGCCCATGAAAGGGCATTTTGACAAGGCGGACGTCGCGCCCAAGAAAACCCTGCGCGAATTCCGTTTCGACGATTGCAGCGCCTATAATGTAGGCGACATCGTTAAGGCCGACGTGTTTGCTCCCGGCGACCGCGTAGATGTTGTGGGAACAAGCAAGGGTAAAGGCTATGCCGGCGTAATCAAGCGCTGGAATTTCGGCCGTCTCAAGGAAAGCCACGGTACAGGTCCTGTCGGCCGTCACTCGGGCTCCATGGGCGCGAACTCATCCCCGTCCCGCGTTTTCAAAGGAACAAAGGGCGCCGGACATCTTGGCGCGGAACGTGTCACCGTTCAGAACCTTGACGTCGTCAAGGTTGACGCAGAGAACAATCTGATTGCCGTTCGCGGAGCCGTTCCCGGTCCCCGCGGCAGTATTGTGGTTCTCTCCGAAACCGTTAAGAAGGCGTAAGGGAAGGAGGAAATCGAAATGCCTACAGTATCCGTTTATGATATGACCGGCAAAGAAACCGGTAAGATTAAGCTAAGCGACGAAATCTTCGGCATCGAGCCGAATAAAACCGTGCTTCACAGCGCGGTGGTAAACTATCTGGCAAACCAGCGCCAGGGCACCCAGTCGACCCTGACCCGTGCAGAGGTGAAAGGCGGCGGCAGAAAGCCGTGGAGACAGAAGGGCACCGGTCATGCGCGTCAAGGATCAACCCGTTCTCCCCAGTGGACACACGGCGGTATTGCGCTGGGTCCCAAGCCCCGCAGCTTCCGCTTTGCACTGCCCAAGAAGGTGCGCCGTCTTGCCATGAAATCCGCCCTTTCCGCAAAGGCTGCGTCGAACGACCTGATCGTCCTCGACAAGCTGGAGATGGAGGAGATTAAAACCAAGACGATGGTAAGCGTCTTGAACGCGCTGGGAGCCGACCGCAAGGCGATTGTGGTTCTGCCCGAGAAGAACGAAACCGTTATTAAATCGGCGCGCAACATCCCCGGCGTCTAGACCGCTATGGTAAACACCCTTAATGTTTACGACATCCTGAACGCCGACAAGTTTATCGTTGTTAAGGATGCCGTCGCCCAGATTGAGGAGGTGTACAAATAATGGATGCAACAACCGCACGTGACATTATTCTGGCGCCTGTCGTAACCGAAAAGTCGGTAAGCGCATTGGCCGATAAAAAGTACACCTTCCGGGTTGCGAAAAAGGCCAATAAAATTCAGATTGCCAAGGCCGTCGAGGAGATTTTCGGCGTGAAGGTGGATAAGGTCAACACCATCAGCATGAAAGGACACCTGCGCCGCCAGGGCCGCAACGAGGGCTACACATCCGACTGGAAAAAGGCAATCGTCACCCTTACAAAAGACTCCAAGACCATCGAGTTCTTTGACGGCATGTTCTAAGTTGTTTTTTAAACCGTATTACATTTGACCGCAACAGGTCAGGCATGGTATGGGATACGGCGGCGCCTAATGCCTCCGGCATCCCGCAAAGCCAAAAATTAGGAGAGTGAATCAAACATGGCAATAAAGACCTTTAAGCCGACCACCCCCGGACGGCGCGGCATGTCGGTTACCGACTACAGCGTTCTGTCCAAGGTGGAGCCGGAGAAAAGCCTGCTTGCGCCGATTGCTAAAGCTGCCGGCCGCAACAGCTACGGTCGCATCACCATCCGCCACCGCGGAGGGGGAAACCGCCGTAAATATCGCATAATCGACTTCAAGCGCAACAAGAACGATATCCCCGCAAAGGTTCTTACACTCGAGTACGATCCCAATCGCAGCGCCCATATCGCGCTGGTACAGTATGAGGACGGCGAGAAGCGTTACATCGTTGCTCCTCAGGAGCTCAAGGTGGGCGACACCATCATATCGGGCGTCCATGCAGACATCAAGCCGGGCAATGCCCTGCCGCTTTCGAGCATCCCGACCGGTACATTTATCCACAATATCGAGCTTTATCCCGGCAAGGGAGCTCAGCTTGCCCGCAGCGCCGGCACGATGGCGCAGCTTATGGCTAAGGAATCCAACATGGCAATGGTCCGTCTGCCCTCGGGCGAAATGCGGTATATCCCGCTCAACTGTATGGCCACCGTCGGTCAGGTCGGCAATGTCGAGCATGAAAACGTCAAGATTGGCAAGGCCGGACGCAAGCGCCATATGGGCTGGAGACCCACCGTACGCGGTTCCGCCATGAACCCGAATGACCACCCGCACGGTGGCGGTGAAGGCAAATCCCCGATTGGCCGTCCCGGACCCGTCACCCCGTGGGGCAAGCCCGCCCTCGGCTACAAGACACGCTCAAATCACAATCGTTCGGATGGTTTCATTGTGAAGCGCCGTAACAGCAAGTAAGCGAAAGGAGATTCATCATTTATGGGTAGAAGCGTAAAGAAGGGTCCTTTCGTACAGCCAGTGCTGTTGAAAAGGATTCAGGAAATGAACAAAGCCGGCGAGAAACGAATCATAAAATCCTGGAGCCGGGCGTCAACAATATTCCCCGATTTTGTCGGGCATACAATTGCCGTCCACGACGGCCGCAAGCATGTTCCGGTATATATTACCGAAGATATGGTTGGACACAAGCTGGGCGAGTTCGCCCCCACCCGCACCTTCAGGGGCCACGCCGGTTCCAAGACGTCAAATACTCGTTAAGCGGCTGAAAGGAGAGAATCGCAATGGAAGCAAGGGCACAAATCAAATACGCCCGTATTTCCCCACGCAAAGTACAGATAGTTCTCGACCTCATCCGCAACAAACCGGTTGATGTCGCGTTGGCAATCGTACGAAACACCCCAAAGGCGGCCAGCGAATATCTTGAGAAGCTGCTGCAGTCGGCCGCGGCAAATGCAGAAACAAACCACAACATGGACCGCAACAACCTCTATGTTGCAGAGTGCTTTGCCTGCCCCGGCCCTATTCTCAAGCGTATCCGTCCGAGTGCCAAGGGTCGTGCGTTCCGCATTAACAAGAGGACTTCACACATCACCCTTGTGCTCAAGGAAAAGGAATAAGCGAGGAGGAATATTATGGGACAGAAAGTCAATCCCCACGGTCTTAGAGTCGGTGTTATCAAGGATTGGAATTCACGCTGGTTCGTCAAGAAGGGCGAGTTTGCCGATACCCTGATATCGGATTATAAAATTCGTGAATATCTCAAAAAGGCGCTTTACGCCGCAGGCGTGCCCAACATTGAAATTGAGCGCGACGTTTCCCGCGTGCGCATCAATATTCATTGTGCAAAACCCGGAATTGTCATCGGCAAGGGCGGCGCAGAGATTGAAAAGCTTCGCCAGCAATGCCAGAAGATGCTCGGCAAGCAAACCCTGATAAATATTGTCGAGGTGCGCAATCCAGACACCGACGCACAGCTGGTTGCGGAAAATATTGCCGCCCAGCTCGAGAAGCGCACATCCTTCCGCCGCGCCATGAAGCAGGCGATCGGACGCGCCATGAAGCTGGGAGTAAAGGGTATTAAAACACAGGTTTCGGGCCGTCTGAACGGCGCGGAAATTGCACGTACCGAGCAGTACCATGAGGGCACCATCCCGCTGCAGACGCTTCGTGCAGATATAGACTACGGCTTTGCCGAAGCCCACACAACCTACGGACGTATCGGCGTTAAGACGTGGATATACCGAGGCGAGGTTCTGGGCGCTTCCGCCAAGCCCAAAAGGGAAGGAGGCAGCAAGTAAATGCTGTTACCCAAGAGAGTCAAATACCGTCGCGTCCATCGCGGACGTATGACGGGTAAAGCGACACGCGGCACCGAGGTAACCTACGGTGATTACGGTCTTGTTGCCCTTGAGCCCGCGTGGATTTCATCCAACCAGATTGAGGCTGCCCGTATCGCCATGACGCGTTATATCAAGCGCGGCGGTCAGGTTTGGATTAAGATTTTTCCGGATAAACCGATTACCGAAAAGCCCGCCGAAACTCGAATGGGTTCGGGCAAAGGCTCGCCCGAATACTGGGTGGCCGTTGTCAAGCCCGGACGCGTCATGTTTGAGATTGGCGGAGTTTCCGAAGAGACGGCTCGCGAAGCAATGCGGCTTGCAGCCAACAAACTGCCCATCAAATGCAAGTTTGTGAGCAAGGCCGGCGAAGCCTACAGCGCACCTGCCGCCGAGGCAGCCAGCGAGGAAGAAACGGATGGTGAGCAGGCATGAAAGCGAATGAAATGGAAAAAATCCGCGAAATGAACGAGGCCGAGCTTGAGAAAAGACTTAAGGATCTCAAGGAAGAGCTGTTCAACCTGCGGTTCCAGCACGCGATCAATCAGCTTGACAACCCGATGCGTCTGAAAGCCGTAAAGAAAGAAATTGCGATCATCAAAACCGTTGTTCGCGAGAATCAACTCAAAAACGGCGCCGGGGCGTAACGGAAGGAGGAGTAACAATGAGCGATCGTAATCTCAGAAAAACCCAGGTTGGTCTGGTTGTCAGCGATAAGATGGATAAAACCGTTGTTGTCGCTATCGAAGACAATATCCGCCATCCGCTTTACAAAAAAATTATTAAACGTACCGTTAAGCTGAAGGCTCATGACGAAAACAATGAGTGCAAAATCGGCGATCGTGTTGAAGTAATGGAAACCCGTCCTCTTTCAAAGGATAAGAGATGGCGCGTTGCCAAAATCATTGTAAAGGCCAAGTAAGTCGGCTTTACTGAAAGGAGGAACAACCTGTGATTCAACAGCAGACCTACCTTAAAGTTGCCGACAACACCGGAGCGAAGGAGCTAATGTGCATCCGCGTTCTCGGAGGTTCCGGCAGAAGGTATGCAAATATCGGCGATGTCGTGGTTGCTTCGGTTAAAAAAGCGGCACCCGGCGGCGTTGTGAAAAAAGGCGAGATAGTTAAGGCCGTTATTGTTCGTTCGGCCAGGGGTGTTCGCCGCGAGGACGGAACGTATATACGTTTTGATGAAAATGCGGCGGTTATTATTCGTGACGATAAGAACCCCAGAGGCACACGTATATTTGGCCCGGTGGCAAGAGAGCTCCGCGAAAGGGATTATCTTAAAATCCTGAGCCTCGCCCCCGAAGTGCTTTGATGGGAGGTGCCTAAAATGAATAAAAAACTACACGTAAAAAAGGACGATACCGTCCTGATTATCAGCGGTGATGACCGCGGCAAAAAAGGCAAGGTGCTCGAGGTGAGTCCCAAAGAGGGCAAGGTCATTGTCGAGGGCCGCAACATGGTGAAAAAGCATGTTAAGCCCCGCAAGATGGGCGATCCCGGCGGGATTATCGAGTCGGCAGGCGCTATGTATGCCTCCAAGGTTATGGTCATCTGCCCTCACTGCAATAAGCCGACCCGCGTCGGTCATAAAAAATTCGCCGATGGAACAAAGTCGCGCATTTGCAGGCGCTGCGGCGAAACCCTGTAAGGAGGTTGATAGCGAATGGCCAGAATGAAGGACTATTACAAGCAGGAGGTTGCTCCTGCGCTCATGAAGAAATTTGGCTATAAGAGCGTCATGCAGATTCCAAAGCTCGAGAAGATAGTCATTAACGTCAGCTCGGGCGAAGCGCGTGACAATTCAAAGATTATCGACGCCATTGTCGCCGACCTTTCGGCAATAACCGGTCAGCGCCCCGTTGTCTGCAAAGCCAAGAAGTCGGTTGCAAACTTCAAGCTTCGCGCGGGCATGAATATCGGCGCAAAGGTGACCCTGCGCGGTGAGCGCATGTACGAATTCCTTGACCGTCTGTTTAATGTCGCTCTCCCCCGCGTCCGCGACTTCCGCGGAATCAGCCCGAACTCCTTTGACGGACGCGGCAGCTACAATATGGGCATTAAGGAACAGCTTATTTTCCCTGAAATCGATTACGATAAAATTGACAAGGTTCGCGGCATGGATATTTGTTTTGTAACCACTGCCAAAACCGACGAAGAAGCGCGCGAGCTGCTCGAATTAATGGGCGCTCCGTTCCAGAGATAAGGAGGGGACAAACGTGGCAAAAACATCATTGAAAATCAGGCAGCAACGTGAGGCGAAGTATTCCACACGCAGATACAACCGCTGCAAAATCTGCGGACGTCCCCACGCCTATCTGCGCAAATACGGTATCTGCCGCATATGCTTCAGAGATCTCGCCTACAGAGGCGAGATTCCCGGTATGCGGAAGGCAAGCTGGTAAGCAATAGCTAAAGGAGGTTGACGGAATGCAAATCACCGATACCATAGCCGATATGCTGACAAGGATTCGAAATGCAAATTCCGCAAAGCATGATTCGGTGGATATCCCCGCTTCCAACATGAAGAAGGCTATTGCCCAGATTCTTGTTGACGAGGGATATATAAAAAATTATCAGTTTATTCAGGATGGCAAGCAGGGAATAATCCGCGTCTTCCTAAAGTATCAGGGACCGTCCAAGTCCCCGGTTCTCATGGGTCTGCGGCGCGTTTCAAAGCCCGGCCTGCGCATCTATTCCAACAGTGAGGACATGCCGAAGGTTATGAAGGGCATCGGCACAGCCATTGTTTCCACTTCGAAGGGCGTCATGACCGACAAACAGGCGCGCAAAGAGAATGTGGGCGGCGAAGTCCTGGCTTTTGTATGGTAAGGAGGACGGAGAAATGTCTAGAATCGGACGTAAACCGATACCCGTTCCTGCGAGTGTCGATGTTAAAATAAACGACGGCGTTATCACCGTTAAGGGCGCAAACGGCACCCTGACGCAGACCATTCATCCGCTGATGTCGGTGTCGGTCGAAAACGGCGAAATCCTTGTAACCCGTCCCGACGACGAGAAGGAAAGCCGCTCGCTTCACGGGCTGACCCGTTCACTTATCGCCAACATGGTTGAGGGTGTGACAAACGGCTTTAAAAAAGAGCTTGATGTCAACGGTGTCGGCTATCGTGTGCAAAAGCAGGGCAAGGATCTTATTATGACCCTCGGCTTCAGCCATCAGGTTACAGTCAGCGAAATCCCCGGCATCACAATTGATTCCCCGGCACCCAATAAAATCATTATATCCGGTCCCGACAAACAGCTGGTCGGACAGTTTGCGGCAGAGATTCGCAAAAAACGTCCGCCCGAACCTTATAAGGGCAAGGGTATCAAGTATTCGAACGAAGTAATTCGCCGCAAGGAAGGCAAGGCCGGCGGCAAGGGCAAGTAATAAGGAGAGTGAAAAACCATGGTGAGCAAACCAAGCAGAAACAAAGCCCGCCTGCAGCGTCATCTCCGCGTACGCGGAAAGATATGCGGAACGGCCCAGCGTCCCCGTCTCAACGTGTATCGCTCCCTGAGCAACATCTATGCCCAACTGATTGATGATGTCGCGGGAGCTACAATCGCCACCGCATCCAGCGTTGAAAAGGATTTCGGCGCAGCCGGTGGAAACAAGGAAGCCGCCCGCAAGGTCGGCCAGCTTATCGCCAAACGCGCCGCCGAAAAGGGCATTACCGAGGTTGTATTTGACCGCGGCGGCTATATTTATCACGGCCGCGTCAAAGAGCTGGCCGAAGGCGCCCGCGAGGGCGGCCTGAAGTTTTAAGGCGCATACGCGACCGAGAAAGGGAGGAAATACTTTGGCCAGATATGACGCAAACAACAGCGAATTTAATGAGCGCATTGTCGCCATCAATCGTGTAAGCAAAACGGTTAAAGGCGGTCGTGACATAAAATTCTCGGCACTCGTCGTGGTCGGCGACGGTAACGGCAAGGTCGGCTTCGGCTTAGGCAAGGCCAGAGAGGTGCCGGACGCAATCCGTAAGGGCATTGAGGACGCCAAGAAGAAGATGATTCAGATTTCTCTCAAGGGGAGCACAATCCCCCATGAGGTTATCGGCAAGTTTGGCGCAGGACGGGTGCTGATGAAACCGGCCGCCCCCGGTACCGGAGTTATAGCCGGCGGTCCGGTTCGTGCGGTGGTTGAAGCGGCGGGTATCAAGGATATCCGTACAAAGGCGCTTCGCTCCAACAATCCCTGCAATGTCGTCCGTGCGACCATGAGCGGGCTTTCACAGTTGCGCACGGTCGAAGAGGTCGCCGCAACCAGAGGAAAGGCCGCCAAGGAAATTCTGGGTTAACCGAGAGGGCGGTTTGAAAACCTGTTTTTCAAACCGGGCGACTGCTAGAAAGGAATGATTTCAGATGGCAAAGAAGACGAAAGGCGATACCCTGAAGATTACGCTGGTTAAAAGCCTGATCGGCAGCAAAAAAGATCAGGTTGCGACAGCCACATCTCTGGGACTGCATAAGATCGGTGACAGCACAAGCCAACCCGACAATGCCGCCACACAGGGTAAGGTGGCAAAGATTATCCACCTCGTCGAGGTAACCCAAGCCTAAGCAATCGAGTAAGGAGGTGCGAACAATATGAAGCTGCATGAGCTTTCTCCGGCTCCCGGTTCGGTTAGGGAGAGCAAGAGGGTCGGCAGAGGACACGGTTCCGGTCAGGGCAAGACCGCAGGTAAAGGACACAAGGGTCAAAAGGCACGCGCCGGACGCGGCGCACGTCTCGGTTTTGAGGGCGGTCAGATGCCTCTGCAAAGACGTGTTCCTAAAAGAGGATTTGTAAATATTTATAAAACACGGTACGCAACCGTAAACATTGCTGAGCTAGACGTGTTTGTCAACGGAGCTGTGGTCGACGCCCAGGCTCTGAAGGATGCCGGTCTGGTGAAAAGAACCTATGATGGAGTCAAGATTTTGGGTAACGGTGAAGTGAAAAAGAGCCTTACCGTCAAGGCGGCTGCTTTTTCCGAAACAGCCAAGGCTAAAATCGAGGCGGCCGGCGGGAAGGCGGAGGTGATCTGACGTGTTTCAGACTCTTCGCAACGCATGGAAGATCCCCGATTTAAGACGTAAAATCCTGTTTACACTGTTTATCATCCTGATATTCCGCATTGGTTCGGCAATCTCGGTCCCGTTTGTCGACGTCGATAAGATTACAGAGGCTGCCAAGGGAGAGTTTTTAGGCTATCTGTCCATGCTGTCGGGCGGCGGCTTCTCGGACGCGAGCATATTCGCCCTTTCCATCACCCCCTACATCAACGCCAGCATTATTATCCAGCTTTTGACGGTAGCCATTCCGCCGCTGGAAAGACTGGCAAAAGAGGGAGAGACCGGCCGCAAAAAGCTGGCTCAGATTACCCGTTATACAACGGTTGTTCTCGGACTTATGCTGGGTATCGCATACTTCCTGATGATTAAGAACAACTACAACGCTCTGGTAAGCGAAGCCCAGAGAGGCTTCGGGTTCTGGTTTGCCGCCGCGGTTATCGTGCTCGTCTTTACGGCGGGTTCTGCAATGATGATGTGGCTGGGCGAGCAGATAAACGAGCGCGGTATCGGAAACGGAATCTCGATACTGCTGTTTGCCGGTATCATATCCCGCTTACCAAGCGCGGCGATATACCTGTGGAGTATATTCTATGACGCGGGTATTACACAGCTCAACGCCGGCGGAGGACTCAAAAATGTGATTATTGTTCCGGTTATACTCGTAATCTTCTTTGTGATAATCGCATTTATCGTTCTTATTACCGATGCCGAGCGCCGTATCCCGGTCCAGTATGCAAAAAGGGTTGTCGGGCGCAAAATGTACGGCGGACAGAACACCTACATCCCGATAAAGGTCAATATGTCGGGTGTTATGCCCATCATTCTGGCGGTTTCCATGGTGTCGGTTCCCAGCGTTATCTTTAACTTTGCGGGCGCTCCCAAGGGCAAGGGATTCTTCGGACAGATTGCGCTGTTTATCTACACCGTGTTCAAGCCCTCGCATCCCGTTTATGCGGTGTTGTACTTCCTGCTGATTATCGGATTTGCATTCTTCTATGTTAAAATCCAGTATAATCCGTTGGAGATATCCAATAATCTTCGTAAGAATTCGGGCGCTATCCCCGGATACCGTCCGGGCAAACCCACCGTAGACTTTATCAACCGCGTGCTTAACAAGATCACTTTGACCGGCGCCCTCTGCCTCGGCGTCATAGCCACCTTCCCCATTATTTTCAGCGCTGTTTCGGGAATCGGCGGACTTGCGCTGGGCGGCACCTCGATAATGATTGTCGTCGGTGTAGCGCTCGAGACCTCGCAACAGGTTGAAAGTCAGATGATGATGCGTCATTACAAGGGCTTCCTTGAATAATCTGCATCCCGTTTGGCACAGGGAGGAAGTGTTCTTATGAAGATTATTATACTCGGCGCTCCCGGCGCCGGCAAAGGAACCCAGGCTGAGATAATCAGCAAGCACCTGCAAATCCCCACCATTTCCACGGGTAATATTATCCGTGAAGCGCTGAAAAGCGGCAGCGAAATGGGACAAAAGGCAAAAGAGTATATCGATAGCGGACGGCTGGTGCCGGATGACGTTGTCATCGGAATTATCCAGGAGCGTCTGGCCGAGCCGGATTGCAAAGACGGCTTTATACTCGACGGCTTTCCACGTACCATTCCGCAGGCCGAGGCGCTTGACCGCATGGGCGTTGTCATCGACCGTGTCATTGACATTGAGGTGGACGATGACGTAATCGCCCGGCGTGTATCAGGCCGCCGTGTCTGCCCCGGCTGCGGGGCGTCCTATCACCTCGAGTATAAGCTGCCCGAGGTTGAAGGCGTGTGCGACAATTGCAAAGACACCCTTGTTCAGCGCAAGGATGACCAGCCGGAAACCGTTCGCGAAAGACTGCGCGTATATCATGAACAAACCGAGCCGCTCAAAGACTATTACGCAGCAAAGAACAAGCTCTTTGTTGTCGAAGGCCAGGAGGACGTCGCCGATACAACCCGGCTGACCCTTGCGGCGCTCGAGGCGAATTTATGATTTGCGTTAAAAACAGCCGCGAGTTGGAATTAATGCGGGAAGCCTGCGTAATTGCGGCTCGGGCTTTAAAGCTGGCGGGCGAAGCCGTAGCTCCCGGCATCACCACTGCCGAAATCGACAATGTGGTTCGCCGGTATATAGAGAGTCAGGGCGCAAAGCCCTCCTTTCTCGGCTATGGCGGGTTCCCCGGCAGCGCGTGTGTTTCGGTGAACGACACGGTCATCCACGGCATACCCGGAAGCCGCCTTATCAAAGAGGGCGATATCGTCAGTGTTGATGTCGGGGTATATCTAAACGGCTATCACGGCGATAACGCCGCCACCTTTGCGGCGGGGAGGATTTCTCCCCAAGCCCAGGCGCTTATGGACGCCACACGCCAAAGCCTCTCGGAGGGAATACGCGAGGCCAAGGCGGGCAACCGCATCGGTGATATAGGCGCCGCAGTACAGAGGTATGTCGAGGTGCGCGGTTACTCGGTGGTACGGCAGTTTGTCGGCCACGGAGTAGGCGCGAACCTGCACGAAGACCCCAGCGTCCCCAATTACGGTACTCCCGGTCACGGCCCCAGACTGCTACCGGGAATGACCTTAGCCATTGAACCCATGATTAACGCCGGAACTTCGAATGTAAAAGTTCTTGAAGACGGCTGGACCACCGTGACGGCCGACGGAGAGCTGTCCGCCCATTTTGAACACACGGTCGCGATTACCCCTGACGGACCGGTCATATTGACGCTTCCGTAAACGGGGGGTGTAACGGTTGTTAAAACGAGGCAGCGTGGTGGTTTCGCTCCGCGGACGCGACGGCAAGCGGACAATGGCCGTTCTCGACGTAACGCCCGAGGGAGTATGGGTGGCAGACGGACAAAAACGCCCTATCGAGCGGCCAAAGCGCAAAAACCCGCGTCATCTGGCCCCCACAGGCGCAATTGTGGACGAAACTTCAATGGCGACCAACCGTGAATTACGCCGTGCTCTTACCGAACTCGGCAGGGCACAAGGCCTTTAACCGCAAGGCAACACCGCCTTCGGCTGAATCACAAGAGGGAGGTTATTCAATGTCCAAAGCGGACGTTATCGAATTGGAAGGAACGGTTGTCGAAGCTCTTCCCAACGCGACATTTCAGGTTGAGCTGGCAAACGGGCACGTTATTTTGGCACACATTTCCGGCAAGCTGCGCATGAACTTTATCCGCATATTGCCGGGCGACAAGGTCACGGTCGAGATGTCTCCGTATGACCTGACCAAAGGCCGTATTACCTGGAGAACAAAATAAGCCGATACGGCATCTAAAGTCCGGAAAGAAGGCCTTTCCGGTAAAACAGCGGCAGGTTCTGAAGGCTTTTCAGAACCGGGTGCCGTGCGGTCTTGACCCGGCGGTACCCCCACTTGAGCGTAGAAAGGATGGTCAAAAGATGAAAGTCAGACCTTCTGTCAAGAAAATCTGTGAGAAATGCAAGATCATTAAGCGCAAGGGCCGCATCATGGTGATCTGCGAAAACCCGAAGCATAAGCAGCGTCAGGGTTGATTGACCCGACGTCCCGATAATGTAATCGGTACTGTTTCTCTTATTTAATGGCCCCGCCCTATGAGGCACAGGCAGAAAGGAAGGAATCATTATGGCGCGTATAGCTGGTGTAGACCTGCCCAGAGACAAACGCATTGAAATCGGTCTTACCTATATTTTCGGTATCGGACGCAAATCAGCCAGCGATATTCTCGCGGCTGCCGGAGTTGATCCCGATACCCGCGTGCGTGATCTGAGCGAGGATGATATTTCTAAACTGAGGGATGTTATCGACCACAATTACACGGTTGAGGGCGACCTTCGCCGTGACATTGCGTTTGATATTAAACGTCTGATTGAAATCGGCAGTTACCGCGGTGTTCGTCACCGCAAAGGATTGCCTGTCCGCGGACAGCGTTCAAAAACAAATGCCCGCACCCGCAAGGGTCCCAAAAAGACCATTGCCAACAAAAAGAAATAAGGAGGAGATAGAAGAATGGCTGCTGCTAAAACCGGTGCGCGCAAGGGTACAACCCGACGCCGCAAGGAACGCAAAAATATTGAACGTGGCTTAGCCCATATCCAGTCCACGTTTAACAATACCATCGTCACTATCACCGACACGCAGGGCAATGCTCTTTCATGGGCCAGCGCTGGCGAGCTTGGATTCCGCGGTTCGCGCAAATCCACACCGTTTGCCGCGCAGTCTGCGGCCGAAACCGCAGCAAAGGCGGCTATGGAGCACGGTCTCAAGTCGGTCGAGGTTTATGTAAAGGGCCCCGGTGCCGGCCGTGAGGCTGCAATCCGCGCCCTGCAAGCTGCGGGACTCGAGGTCAGCATGATTAAAGATGTGACCCCTGTCCCCCACAACGGATGCCGTCCTCCCAAAAGAAGACGCGTATAATCAATTATAGGAGGTGCAACCAGTATGGCAAGATATTCAGGGCCGGTGTGCAGACTTTGCCGCCGCGAAGGAGCAAAACTCTTTTTAAAGGGCGAACGCTGCTACACCAAAAAGTGTTCGGTAGACCGCAGATCATATGCCCCCGGCCAGCATGGTCAGGGACGCAAAAAGGTATCGGAATACGGAAAACAGCTGCGTACAAAGCAGTTTGCACGCCGCTTTTACGGTGTTCTTGAGGGACAGTTCCGTCATTACTTTGAAATGGCGGCAAAAATGCCCGGCGTAACCGGTGAAAACCTGCTTCGCCTGCTTGAGTCCCGTCTGGACAACGTTATTTATCGTCTGGGCTTTGCAAACTCCCGCGCTGAGGCGCGCCAGTTTGTGCTGCACGGACATTTTACAGTAAACGGCCGCAAGGTCAACATCCCCTCCTTCTTGACAAAGGTCGGACAGGTGATTGCCGTTAAGGAATCAAGCCGCCAGAACGACAAGATTAAATCTGTTATCGAAGCCAATTCATCACGTCCCGTTCCGAAATGGCTCGATCTGAATCGCGACACCCTCGAGGCAAAGATCGTCGCAGTCCCGAATCGTGAGGAAATCGACATCCCGATCGAGGAAACGCTTATCGTCGAGTTGTATTCGAAATAAGACAGGATGACAGGAAAGCCGCTTTTCATCTTCCGCATATTGTGCGGCTACGGCGCATTTATATGCCGGATGGAAGGCCAAATATTTGCGGAACGCCGCTTTATCGGCGGCTCTCGCTCTTAATTAGGAGGGTTTTGAATGATTGAAATTGAAAAGCCCAGAATCGAAGCGTTGGATATCGCACCGGACGGAACCTACGGCAAGTTTGTGGTTGAACCTCTGGAGAGGGGTTTCGGTACAACGCTCGGCAACAGCCTTCGCCGGGTTCTTTTGTCTTCCCTGCCCGGCGTGGCAGTAACATCCGTAAAAATCGAAGGCGTTCTTCATGAGTTCTCCACCATCGAGGGCATCAAGGAAGATGTCACAGAAGTTATTCTCAACATCAAGGGGCTGACAGCTAAGATTATGGGCGACGGGCCCAAGGTAGTATATATAGAAGCCGAAGGCGCAGGAGAGGTCAACGCCGGCTCAATTAAATGCGACAGCGAAGTGGAGATACTCAACCCCGATATGCATATTGCCACCCTTGAAGACGGAGCACGTCTTTATATGGAAATCACGCTGGATAAAGGCCGCGGCTATGTTCCCGCCGAACGCAACAAGCAGAATATGGCGCCGGTTATCGGTGTGATTCCGGTTGACTCGATATATACGCCGGTTCTTAAAGTTAACTATACGGTTGAGAATACCCGTGTCGGACAGATAACCGATTATGACAAACTCACAATCGAAATCTGGACAAACGGAACCATATCCGCCAAAGAGGGGGTTTCCCTCGGCGCTAAGGTATTGAACGAACATCTTAACCTGTTTGTGGATTTGTCCGGCGACGCCTATGCCGGAGATTCCATCATGGTAGAAAAGGACGATAAGGGTAAGGAAAAGGTGCTTGAAATGACAATCGAAGAGCTCGATTTGTCGGTTCGCTCCTTCAACTGCCTCAAGCGTGCTGGAATCAATACGGTTGAGGAGCTTATCAGCAAGACCGCAGACGAAATGATGAAGGTAAGAAACCTCGGCCGCAAGTCGCTTGAAGAGGTTGTCAACAAGCTTGCATCCCTGGGCTTTAGCCTGCGTTCGGAAGACGAATAGACAATCAGGTTAAGTCAGACAGGCTAAATCCTGTTTTGCCTGCAAACTGATGAGGAATACCCTTGTTTTCACCTTAAGGAAAAGGAGTGAATTGATATGCCCGGAACCAGAAAACTCGGTCGGCCTACTGCCCACCGTACCGCTATGCTCCGCGCTATGGTTACCTTCCTGCTTGAGAAGGGCCGCATAGAAACAACCGTCACTCGCGCAAAGGAAGTCCGCGCAATGACGGAAAAGATGATTACCATCGCCAAAAATCCAACCCTTGCAAATAAACGCATGGTTTTTTCGTTTATCACAAAAGAAAGCGTATCCAAAAAGCTTTTTGACGAGATTGCGCCTAAATATATGGAACGCAACGGCGGCTATACCCGCATTATCAAGACCGACGTCCGCCGCGGCGATGCCGCCGAGATGTGTATTATCGAGTTGGTTTGACGGTTACAGCATAACGGTTTTCAGCGAACAAACTGCATAAAGTCAAAAGCAGGCCGGAATTTCCGGCCTGCTTTTTTCGTACGAGCTTTTAGGTTGTGTGCTCCGAATCCGGACGAGCGAAACGTCCGGATTCAGGTAGTCGATATATAATTCCTCGATTAATAAACAATTGAAATTATGCTAAAGGATGGTATAATTATAATAACACAATATCAAAGGTGTGATAACAATAAAAATAAGATTAACGACAGTATTAATAATCACCGCATTATTATTTACTTTAATAAGCTGTGGTCCGGCAGCCGATAACTCGGGCGATTTAAACTCTGATTTAAATTCTAATGTTGCAACAACCCGGTCAAGTGCAGTGAGCACTACGGAAACCAGCCCGATTCCCAATTATTCTTTAACTGTTTTTTCAACCAACGACATCCACGGTAATCTTGATGCTTTGCCGAAGTTCTCAACCATTGTTAATAAAGCAAGAGCGGAAAAATCAAATGTTTTATTGGTTGATGCGGGGGATTTTTTTAGGAAAGGCCCATATGAAAACTTTCAAGGAAAAATCGAAATAGATATATTCAACAAGATGGGTTATGACGCCGTAGCGGCCGGCAACAATGAATATGATGTGCCTCCCGATATACCGGGTTCATATTATACTAATAGTAAAAACCAAATAAGCAATATTATACGTTGGGCAAACTTTCCCGTTTTAAACTCAAATATATCATTGCATGAGACGAATAAACCGGATGAAGGATTAGAGCCCTATACCGTGAAAAGCATCGGTGGATTAAAAATCGGGATAATTGCACTTGCATGTAAGGATAATTCTGATGACATAAGAACATACAGATCAAGCGATTTGGCTTTAGCTGAGATACTACCGGAAGTTAAAAAGGTTTCGGACATTCAGATAGTGTTGGGTCATGACAATATGTCCGTATTGCGAAATATGAAGGGTATCGGTGCTATATTGAGCGGCCATGAGCATACTGCGACTCCTTATCCTTTTCTTACATTTGAAGGCAGGCCGATTATGCAAGCCGGAGGCGAAGCTCAATATTTAGCACAATTAGATTTAGAGTTTGAGTTTTTAAATGGAACCTGGGAATTAATCAGATATAGCGGTAAGCTGCACTCTGCTTCAAATATAGAAGCCGACCAAAGTGTCAGGGCTATTGTTGAAGAATATAAAAAACAGCCGATACCATACAAGTGATAGGTAATCTAACAACAAAACCTAATATTCATCAGGACCTTCATCAGACCAATGCTCGTACAGCTCTATGCCGCGCCATTTATCGCGCAGCAAGGCCTTATGGGTGGTCTCCCAGCGCACCCATTCGTCAATCCTTGTTAAGCCGAAGCCAACCCAGTCGGAAAAGAACTTATTAATCTCATCCCGGTCATAAATCTTCTTGTACATCGCTTTTCGTTTCATACGGACATACCGCAGGGCCAGCCTTGCCTTGGCGACCCTGAACAGCCTTAGCGCGTCGCCCTGTACCGCCGCCTCAGCCTTGTCAAAAACAGCCTCATACTCGTCCAGTTTGTCCTTATTTAAAAAGCTGTGCGTGGGATTATCATTAAAGCCCACATGGCAATTTGCTTTTTCGGCGTTATCGCAAAGCAGATTAATATACTGTCGTATATAAACTCCTGCATCGCCATAATAATAATCGGTAAACTCTTTTATGTGTCTGTCGACGTCGGTGTCGGCATTCCAGAGCAGCTTGCTTATTATGTAAGCGCGGAGCTCGTTAAGGTCCACGCTGCCCTTAGACGCACCGCATGCCTGCTCAAACACGCCCTTCACATTGTTTCGCACAAACGCCTGCATATTGGGCTGCAAAACCCGCCAGTTCGGGTGGGGCGTCGGGTAATGGGCAAAGCAGGTGGTATAATCCCAAATATACATACGCCCGCAGACCTTGCCCCAATCGCGCAGGTCGTCGATAAACATCTTTTTATCGCCGTTGGGCATTACCATTGCTCGCCTGTAGTCATCACAGCTTTCAAAAGAATGTAAAAAGCAGGCCTCAATAGAGCATAAACGCACGCAGACATTATGTCTCGGACGGGCGTATTTAGGCACCTGACGGGTGTACATATAGGCCAGGGTATCGAAAACAACCTCGGGAAATTCTTCTTCAAGCGCCTCGGCAATGGCGTTGACAAAATATATCATCGCTCCGGCAGGCGAACCCTCCTTTTTGTCCAGCGCCGCGCAGCTGGAGCATTGACAGTTGCCTTTCCAATCATTTTGGGAGATTGAAATGATTGTTTTTTCGGGGTTAGCTCTGAGGGCTTCACGCACTCTGTCTATGGAAACCTGCAAAACATCGGGGTTAGTTAAGCAAAGCTGAAACCGCCCGCTTTTTGTTGGCCGCTTACCCCTCACCAGAGCATAATACTCGGGATGCTCCTTTGCATAAATCTCGGGCGGTAACAGGGTTTCAAAGGAATGAACAAACCAGACATATTCAATATGTCCGCCATGCTTTTCCCTTATGTTTGCCAGCGCGTTCAGACGGCTTTTAACCGCAAAGCGTGTATGTTCGTTATACATCCAATAATTGTGCGCCCGATATTCAAGCACCGGCACCTGCTTTTCGTCAAAGCGAGGCAGGGCAAGCATATCATAGGTCGGAATCTTCTCGCAGTCATGGGTGAAAAAGCGGCAGCCTATCCTCTCAAGAAATTCATAAACGGCATAAATCACGCCGCGCTTGCCGCCATATATGCATAGATTGTCGCCAACACTTTTTAAGCAAAAGCCGTCGTGCCCCAAGTCCTTTTCGGTCTGGATAAATAATTGACAAGCCCTGCCGATAGCGAAAACATTGCGTTTCCCCTTGGCTGTGACAACATCAAAGGGTATTCCGCTTATCAGCTCCAGGTAACGCCGCAATTCGTCTGCCGCATATTTTTCCTGCTCACCGGCGTCCGGGTGCAGCAGAATTTCCATAAAATCCTTTTTACCGTCGTAGATTAAAGTATTGCTCATGGGTAATCCCTCCCGAGTTTTCATATATTTCGAGTTTTCATATATTTATATAATAGACATTTTATGATAAATATGTAGTAAATTCAATCATAATTTAATATATCATTTCAAGAATTTAACCCTGTCTCCATGCAGCACACTGTTGTCAACTGCCGGAACCGCACTCTATAACAAATCAACCTGCACCACCGTTCGGAAAGCGCAGGCTGTAAAAACGATTCTTTGTGCCGAATGAATCATATGAAAAAACAAACGAGCTTTGTTTGTCTTCATACCCGTTACATCTTATAAATGCGGTCGCTTGTCAGTATTTCAACCCCGCCCTGCTTCAGGGCGGCGATAGCCTTCTCGTTATCCTCGACCCGGAGAATCACGCAGGCGCGCCCTTGGTCGCGGGAGATAAAGGCATACATATATTCAATCCCCATCCCCGCGTCCGCGAGGCATTTCATGGCCGAAGCGAAGCCCCCGGGATGGTCAGGAATCCCTATCGCGATAACATTGGTCAGAGATACCGTCAAGCCCGCGTCCTTGAGTGCCTGCTCCGCCTCGTCCGGCTTGTCAACGATAAGCCGCAGGATTCCGAAATTTGTGGTGTCGGCAATCGACAAGGCGCGGATATCAATACCCGCCTCGGCAATAACAGCGGCAATCTGGGCCAGCCGTCCGGCTTTATTCTCGACAAAAATGGAAAGCTGTTTAATAAGCATACATATGCCTCCCTCGTATTATAAAGTGAAATAACTTCCATCATTTTACTGATATTATTGTACCACGCCCGCGCCCCATCGGCAAGTGGGAAATGCGGATTGTGTCGGTGATTTATATTTTCGTTATCTGTTCCATTATGATATAATATTAGAAATTTTATGTATATGATGTTTTATTTATTCCTTGTTAAAGACGGGGTGTTTTATTTTGAATAAATTTGATAATAATCCGATTATATCGACCTTCTGCTCAAAATCACGGGAATTCGCGGAGTCCCAAAACCCGATAACCTTCGAATTCATAGATAACTACAAGGGCAAAAGGTTTGAGGAGATTACGGCAAGGCTGTACTTTCACTGTTTTAATCTTGATTTTGTTTACATACCCGGCTCAGGTTCAATTGAGCCCAGAAGTATTTTGGAATGTCGTATTTGGTTGGATAAGAACGAAAAATATATGCATTTTTCTTTATATGACTTGATGTTTTTAATTGACCAAAGCAATTTCAAGTGCTATTTCTTCCCCTTTATCGAAAACCCCGAAAAAATGAACCGCTGCTTTGACGTATTGACCGGGGATTTAAGTATGTACATCCCGAAAATCGCAGAGATTGCGGTAAATAAGGAATTATCGGAGCTTGCCTACAAAGCCTTCCGAAACGATATCCAAACCCTGTTTGACAAAAACATGTTCAATCCGGAAGACGACCCCAAGGAGGAAGACACTGCCGAATTTATTTTTGAAAACAGCATCAGCCGATATTACAAATGGCTTAGGCTGCGGTTCTCATCAAAATGCTACGCGGACTTTCTTGACGGAAATTATACGAAATCAATTAAAAAATATGAAAAATATAAAAACCGGCTTTCCTATGAGGACAGGCTCCTATCATTCATGAAAAGTCTGCCGAGCGGCCAAAAATACGAGGCCGTTCCGTCGGGACTCAACACCCTTAAGGACGGCTTAAGGGTTCAAACCGGCGCATCGGAACTGCCGGCTTTATTTGCTTCATGGCTTTTGCTTGCCCTTCTTCTTTTACCCGTATATATAGGGATATATTATCTCTTTTTATTCATCAGCTCCGGAAAAGCGGAATACTCAACCGGATTTGCTTTTTATAACGCCATGTATGCCCTTTTGCCTGTAATGATTACAGCCATCGTTCTGTCTTATTTCGCCCGCAAGCGTATTTACAGGTTGTTTTTCCGTAAGAAGCTGCAAAAAATGCTGGATTATGACGCTATCATGAATACAAAACGCGATTCAAGGTTTATGAGCAGGTTTGCATATATAATGCTTATCGGAGGCTTTATCTTCATCGCTCTGGCGGCACATACCGATATTGCATTCTATCCTTATGAAGTTGTGGATAATTCGGCATTCTTCTCTCTTCGGGGCAACAGCTACCCTATCAATCAGATTAACTCGGTATGGCATGTCGAGGGAAGATATAACGCCCTTGGAGATTGGCTTGACTATCCTTCTTATATACTTCTCATGAATGACGGTACAAAGCTGGATTTATACGAAAAAATTGAATTTACGGATGCAGAAAAACATATACTCCCTATTCTTAAAAAATACGGACTTGATATATATAACGCAAAGCAGGAGGATGACGTCAAAAAGGTCGGCTAAAAACCCGTGAAACGGTTTTCTCCGAATTTTTCAAACAGTATTGTTCACAGATTATTTGGTTGTATGAATCCTCTAATTGTGTTATATTAGTTAGTATTGCAACAAATATTCCCGGCTTTTTGCCGCTTCATTTAGATTTACGGGAGGCTCTTATATGGGACTTATCAAGGCGCTGTTCGGCGATTACAGCAAAAGGGAGATCAAGCGTATCCAGCCTATCTGCGACAAGGTACTCGAACTATCCGAAAAATACCGCAGTATGAGCGAGGATGATCTCAAAGGGCAGACCGCCAAGCTCAGGAACCGGCTTGAAATGGGCGAAACCCTGGACGATATTCTACCCGACGCGTTTGCAGTCTGCCGCGAGGCGACCGATCGGGTGCTCGGAACCCCCCACTTTCCGGTTCAGATTCTCGGCGGAATCATACTGCATCAGGGCCGTATCGCCGAGATGAAAACCGGCGAAGGTAAAACCCAGACGGTTATCCTGCCGGCCTATCTCAACGCACTTACCGGCAAGGGTGTCCATGTCGTTACCGTCAACGATTACCTCGCCCGCCGCGACAGCGAATGGATGGGCAAGGTCTACCGTTATCTCGGGCTTTCGGTCGGACTTATCGTGCATGACCTTGAATCGAAGGACAGAAAGGCGGCATACAACGCCGATATTACCTACGGCACAAACAACGAGTTCGGCTTTGATTATCTTCGCGACAACATGGTTATATATAAAGACCACAAGGTACAGCGTCCCCACAACTACGCAATAGTCGATGAGGTCGACTCTATCCTCATCGATGAGGCGCGCACCCCGCTTATCATCTCGGGTCAGGGGGACAAATCCACCGACCTTTACACCCGCGCCGACAAGTTTGCGAAAACCCTGAAACTCGTCAGGGTGCGCGAGCAGGACGCTAAGGAGGAACAGGACAATGTCGACGCCGACTATATCGTCGACGAAAAGGCCAGAACTGCCACCCTCACCCGCTCGGGTGTTCAGAAAGCCGAGGCGTTTTTTAATCTGGAAAACCTGATGGACCCCGATAACATTACAGTTTTGCACCATATAAATCAGGCAATCAAGGCACGCGGCATTATGAAACGCGACGTCGATTACGTCGTCAAGGACGGCGAGGTTATAATTGTCGACGAATTCACCGGCCGCCTTATGTTCGGGCGTCGCTACAACGAGGGGCTGCATCAGGCAATTGAGGCCAAGGAGGGGGTCAAGGTCGAGCGCGAAAGCAAGACGCTTGCCACCATCACCTTCCAGAACTATTTCCGGCTTTACAGAAAGCTTGCCGGTATGACGGGTACCGCCATGACCGAGGCGCGCGAGTTCGAACAGATATACAAGCTGGATGTTGTCGAGATCCCGACAAACCGTCCCATGATTCGCATCGACAACCCCGACTGCGTCTATAAGACCGAGCAGGGCAAATTCCGTGCCGTCATCGACCAGATAGAAAAATGCCATGAAAAGGGGCAGCCCGTGCTTGTCGGCACCATCTCGATTGAAAAGTCCGAGATACTGTCAAAGATGCTGGCAAAGCGCGGCATCAAGCATGAGGTTCTGAACGCCAAGCACCATGACAAGGAAGCCGAAATTGTTGCCCAGGCGGGTAAGCGCGGGGCGGTCACCATTGCCACCAACATGGCGGGGCGCGGAACCGACATCAAGCTTGGCGGCAACGCCGAATATCTCGCCAAGGCCGAAATGCGAAAGATGGGGATACCCGAGGAAATTATCACCCGGTCGACCGACTACAGCGACACCACCGAGCAGGAGGTTCTTTCTGCCCGCCAAACCTTCCGCGAGCTGGAGGATAAATACAAGCAGGAGATTAAATCCGAAGCCGACGCGGTATGTCAGGCCGGCGGACTGTTCATACTCGGCACCGAACGGCACGAATCGCGCCGTATAGACAACCAGCTTCGCGGACGTTCCGGCCGTCAGGGTGACCCCGGCGAATCCAGCTTTTACCTATCGCTTGAGGACGATTTGATGCGCCTATTCGGCGGCGAGCGGATAAACTCCCTGATGGACACCCTCGGTATTGACGAGGACACACCGATTGAAAACCGTATTCTGACCAACTCTATCGAGAACGCTCAGAAGAAGGTGGAGGAGCGCAACTTTGCCATCAGGCGCGATGTTCTCCAGTTTGACGATGTTATGAACCGCCAGCGCGAGCTGATTTACAGTCAGCGCGACAAGGTTC
>JAAYKB010000107.1 GCA_012522615.1 Clostridiales bacterium | reverse complement strand
AGCTAACCATAATAATTTCTGCCCCATGCCTTGACAGTTCCGTCCGACAGCACCGCAGAGGCGCAATAATCACCGGATACTAATTGTTCTACTCCCGAAAGGCCCGGGATGGTTACTGGCGAATATTGATTTGTTGTGTTTGCTATGCTAAGCTGGCCATAATCATTGTATCCCCAAGTCTTGACCGTCCCGTCAGACATGACCGCTAAGGTGCTACCACTATTGGCCACTATTTGTTCCACACCCGAAAGATTTGGGATGGTGACCGGCGAATATTGATTTGTTGTATTTCCTATGCCGAGCTGGCCATAATGATTGAATCCCCAAGTCTTGACAGTGTCATCTTCCATCAACGCAAAGGAAGCGCCATCCTTTGAAACAATTTCTTTGACCGCAAGGGTATTCACGCTTGTGCTTGCGGAAGCAAAATTGAATACGCAAAGGCTTTCAATAATTACCAAAAACGATATGACGAAGGATATGTACCGCTTGAACATTTTTTTATTTTTAAATTCCAACCTTTCTTCCAATTATTTAATAAATAATGTATATTTGCCAGTTAATCTTAATTATATACTATTTCTTCCAATTGTCAACATCTTTTTTCCAAATTTTTATATATTAATACTTTTTTGTTTAATTATTAGCTTAAATACTGTCCTTGGCTTTGCCGGTAATTGCATTAAACTTATCAAAATACAGGTGATTCAAACAGACAAGGTAAGATTCGAGCGGTTGTTTCAGTTATATATTGACGCCAAGTTACCGCCCATGCAGGGCAGGCCAAAAGAAAAAGAGGCCGACGCACAATGGAAAATCGTGCGTCAGCCTCTTTATTCGTATAAAATTATCGTTTAAAACAGCTTAATTCATATCGGGTAGGGTGGTTTTGGTTCCGACCTTAGTCCAATTATTGATATCGTGCATGTTACCGTTGCTGACACGATACCAATTCCCCGGCAAATAGGTTTTCCCATTATTCTCGTTTACATTCCATTTCGAGGAGGTGAGGATATACTGCGGACGGGACTTGCTAAAACTATTAATCTCTTTACCTGTGAAGGGATTCTTGGGATTATTAATAATACCTTCGGTTGCCAATGTAGGCACGTCGGCATTGGTCATAAATTCATCTGAAAATTTAAACTCCGTATCTCCGAAATCCTTCACCATCAACATAGGATAGAATAACTCTCTGTTTGTACCATCGGGTAAAATAAAGTCCTTATTATGTTTCAGATTTCTACCGTGATCTGCAACCAAAATAATCCTGGTATTATCATATACATCATTTTCACGCAGATAATCAAACCATTCGGCGAGCTTCAGGTAGGCTGCCATATTGGTATGATAATGAATTACCTGCAGTTCGGTTTCCATTGCAAGTGTGCGTCCGTTTACCACAAAGCGGTCTTTGTGTTTTGCATCATATTCTGTATTGTCGACATTTTCGGAAGGTATATAATCAGGCAGTTGCAGCATCATAGGGTCGTGCGTCAATTTATTTGCCTTTAACAGAAATGAATTTTCCGAAGAATCATCAATTCTTGTAATATTCGACATATTATCAAGAACGTTATAGCTATCCATAAAACCAGAAAACAATCCCTTAGCTTTGCTTAAACCATCTATGACTTGCACGTTCGTCTTCTTATCTGATTGTTTGCTGCCTGATTGTATATTACTGCTGTAGTAATTTCCTTTATTATAAATATATTTTTGGAAAACAACCGGAGATATTTTCATGATGCTGTAACAGAAGAAATTGCGCATATTATTATTGTACCATTGATGATAAGTATCTTTGGAATTAAACTTGCCGTTGGTGATATATTTATTAATATCAGGATATTCGTCATATATGGAAAGGTCGGGAATCCATTTATAATTCGCATAGGGAGGGTCAAAAACGGTTACATCGAATTTATTCTGATTAAAGAGTACCGGCATGACCTTTAGCGCTTCATTATGCTTTGATACCAATAATTCGTCGGACCGCTTATTCATCTCTAACGGAGTATATTCATAACCGCCAAATAATGCCGGCACCCCGAAATTTGTATAGCCCCCAAATGATATTACGTTTGTATATACTGTAAAACCGGCGAACTTTTCTTTTAACTCCGGCTTTTCGTTAAAGATATAAGGCAGATATTCGCCCATCGCCCTGTCAAGCATTAAAACGATAACGTTTTTACCGTTTTTATGCATGATAAACCGGGGCGCTTCTCTGTTAGCTTCAGCCGTTTCCTTAACATCCTTAACCTGAGAATTGATGCTGATGATATCGATAGGCGCCATGACCGAAAGGGCGAGAATAACAACTAATAATGCTTTGAATATATGCTTATGTAAGAATCTGAATATAAGGTATAATGAAACAATTAAAATTATCACAACAAGCGAATTTAGAAGAATTTCCTTGCCGCTGAAATTAACCCCTGTTTCAAAACTCAATACAGAGGAAAGGGTACCTAATTTTTTGCCGAAGAGCATGAAGTTTTCCACTGCGATACCGGAGATTATCCAGATGCCTTTGTCGAATAACGCCTTTGCGGCGGGCTTGGCTAACCGATAAAAGACGCCGAACCAAACCACAAAAGCTCCGAAAGCGACACAAAAACTGCCTACAATAAACCAAATGGGATTTTGGTAATTATTGATATTTACAAATTCTTGGGCGGAAGACTTGATTACCGATGAAGGGATGGTAATGCCGGTTAATACGGAAAGGAAGACGCCGCCGGCGAAAAAGATTTTGCTGTTATAACTGTATTGCTTATCCTTAAGGGAAAACCGAATCTTTCCTTTTAGGATTTGATATGCAAGCGGAATCTGAAAGGCAATGCCGCAGCAAAGGACGAACAGCTTTTTCACTGCCGAAGGATTTTTATAAATGAAGATTGCAACAAAGGCTAATATAACACCGGCAAAGGAAAAGAGGATGCCAAGAACCCTTCCCGGATTTTTCAGTTTATAAAAAATGGTTTTAATCAGTGAAAACAGGTTGTTTAACGTCCAATAAAACACAAGACCGGACGGGGCGGTATATAAGAAAAACAGAAAGAAAAACGCCATTGCATACAGCTGGATTTTTGTCTTGGGCGCAGCGCCCTTTGTAAAGATGATACAGGTTGCCAGGTTCACGGCCGTCATAATGATTGGCAAAATATTGATGCCGAGGCTGCCGATACGGATTAATTGATCCTGCGCCCCCAAATCGGCGATAGGGCCAAAGGGCACGCCCTTTAACAGCTCAAGGCCGGAAAGAAAACGATATGCGGCAATAAAGAAAGGAATTTCTAAAAGCAGAGAAATCGCGCCGCGCAAAACATAGGTGGGCTTATAACCGTTCTGGCGATAATATGTTTGCAAAATCATCATTTTTTCATCGCCGCGGAAGGTTTTTTTGATATGGGAAACGCCCTTATGCAGTTTTGCTTCCAAATTGCGCTGCTCTTCTTGAATAGCGTCGGCACGTTTGTAAAGCGGGAGAATCAGAAAATTTATTGCAGTACTCAATACAATGATCGACAATCCGGGGTCGCCGATAATCTTGTAAGCAAAGACATAAACTACTTCAAAAAGCAGCAGAAGGGGCTTAAACAGAACGGAATAAAGGATTGCTCCGAAAGACATGGTTATTCCTCCCCTCCCTCTTTATTCGCTGTCAGTATTTGATATTTGTTTATTAAATAATCGGCCGCTCTGGTGGCGCCCTCGCCGGGATAAGCCCAGGTTTCGCTGCGGACTTCTTTGCGCCCTTCGGTATATTTCGGATTCGTTAGACAATTGTTAATCATTTCTTTCAACGAGTCGAAATTATCAAGGGTCAGTTTTTCACCTATCCGGGGAAGCGCCGTGAAATTCCAAACGGGCGTGTCCAGCCACCAACTGTCATATGGGCTTTTATCAAATTCGGTGTCGGCATAAATAACAGGTTTATCAAAAACTAAAGAGAAGTCAAACATAACTCCGGAGAAATCGGAAATAAGGATATCCGCCCTTTTCAAAACGTTGAAATTATCGTTGTCGCGGTTCCACTCCAATTTGTCGGAATCGGGAAATTCATTCATCAAAGAGTCGATCAAATCCTTTTCGGAGCTGAAAGATTGGGGATGGGGCCGGACTATTACATGATAACCGCTATCCAGCAATACCCGAATAATTTTTCTGCCGAATCTTTTGAAAATGGCGCTCTCTCCCCAAGAAGGGGCCAATAAAACGGTTGTATCGCGGGATGCTTCCACGGTGCTGTCCGCTTGCAATCTTTTGACCATTTCGTCCATATAGGGTATGCCTATTTTCACCAGTTCTTTTGCAGGCAGATTGCGTATTTGTTCCAGAGCGCGCACATCATCGATTTGGTAGTCCCCTGAAACTAAAATAGCGTCATAATAATCAAGGCCGAACATGCGATAGCCCGTAACCGTATTTGAGGCGTGCAATATATGAACATAAAAATCGACGTTTTTAGATCTTTTCCATTGATATACATCCAAGCCCGGCGTTGTTGAAAGAAGAATAGTCGCATTTAAAAAGTTTAACTTAGAAAAGGCTTTGTTGCCCTTTCCGATAAACTCTCCCTTAATGTGCTGATAGGGATTTGTAAGTGCCGGGTCATCGGGGGATGCGGTCATATAGACGACATCTACACCTCTTTTATCTAATTCCCGGCAGACCGGTTCAAAAACATTCCAATAGCGCTTATCATCCGAAAATATGACAAAGGGTATTTTCCCGGTATTGATTTCGGTTTTCTTTCCGCCGTTGAGTAAAAAGCGCAGTTTGATTATCCAACCTTTTAACAGGTAGCTTAATGCACCGATAATGCCGATTAGTATGGCAAAAAGCATGCTGCCGGTGCCGGGGTCAATGTAAAGAAGCTTCATTCCTTTTTTCTCCTCTTCATGCCATAACTCTTGCTATATAGAGTTATCCCACACAAAATATAAAAGCAGAAACTGCCGAATAAACAATAATTGTTTCTGCTTTCAAATATATGACAACGTATCCGACGCTCCAAAAACAATCATTTAAGTATAAAACCTCCGATTTTTCTGCATTGTTCTATACTGATGCCCAATATGTTCCACGACACACTATATATTATCTTTATATAAAAAACAAGAGGAGGCAGAAAAAGGCGCCTTTCAATTTACCTTTTCATGACCATTCCTTTCGGGTGGCCGTTTGAAAAATTTATTTTTCAAACTTTATACCTAAATAATGTTTGGGGTTTTTGGCGTTCGTTTTTTTGTAATATTTTAATAGTATGAACCCTCCGAGCAGCTTTTTCAAGCTTTTATAAAATCTTAAAGTGAAAATCCGGACAAGGCTTGCAGTATGGTTTTTCTAGGCCGCGCATCTGCGGCAGGCGGGGTCAACATCTCTTTTGCCGCCGTGCGCTCGTTCTTTGCAACCCAAAATTTTCATTGTAAATTCAGTATAATCGCAGGCAGAAAACAGATAATATTAGCGTAAAAATTACCGTGAAATGTGGGCGCAAATGACGTTGTTCGCCCGTTATATACCGGATGATCGTACCGATTGCGCCCTACGCACGAATATCCGAACCGAATAATATGGAGGAATTTCTGATGAAGGCCACAGGTATAGTTAGAAGAATTGACGATCTCGGTCGGGTGGTTATACCCAAGGAAATCCGGAGAACCATGCGTATACGCGAGGGTGACCCGCTCGAAATATTCACAGACAATAACGGAGAGGTGGTTTTTAAGAAATATTCGCCGGTCGGGGAGATGTCCCCGTTCACCATGCCATATGCCGACGTTATGTCGCGCGCATGCGGCATGCCGGTTATCATTTGTGATCGCGATCATGTGGTTGCCGCCGCGGGGGTCTCGCGCAAGGAGTTTATGGAGCGCCGGATTTCCGCCCAGCTTGAAGAGATAATCGAACAGCGCCGCACCAAGGTGGCTGTCGCCGGAGAAACCAAGCGGATCCAGCCGGTCGAGGGGGTTGACCGTTATGCCGGAGTTATTTCCCCGATTATGTCGTCGGGCGACGTTATCGGCGCGGTGATACTGCTTCTTCCCGAGAGCGGGGCGGTACCCAACGAGGGCGATGTCAAGCTGGCCCAGGTTGCAGCCGCATTTTTAGGCAAGCAGATGGAGGAATAAGCTTACTCCCGCCGCCCATCATAAAAAATGGGGGCGGGAGTTTTGCATTCTAATATTTCGTAAGTCTGCCCTCGCGGCGGAGTCCGGGAAAGTCCCACTGTCGGAGGACCTCATATACCCCGATAGCGACCGTGTTTGACAGGTTGAGGGAGCGGGCGGCATCGTCATTCAGCATGGGCAGGCGGACACAGGCTTCGGGATGCCGCGCAAGCAGTTCCTCGGGAAGTCCGGCAGTCTCCTTGCCGAAGACCAGGTAGCATCCGTCGGGATAGGTTATATCGGAATACACCTTTTTGCCCTTTGTCGTGAAATAGAAAAACGGGCCGCCGTTCCGGCTTAAAAAATCATCCATGTCCTTATAGTACGTGATGTCGAGAAGATGCCAGTAGTCGAGACCGGCCCGTTTCAGCCGGCTGTCCTCAATCCGAAAGCCCATCGGCTCCACGATATGAAGCCGCGCGGCGGTCGCGGCGCAGGTGCGGGCGATGTTTCCGGTATTCTGCGGTATCTGGGGTTCTACAAGCACGATGTTGAGGACGGGCACGATAATTCAGTCCTTCCTTGTGGGTTTCCACTAATTACCCGGTTTTAAAAAGCCTATACTTGAAACAATAATTACGGAGGGTTTTGCCCGTCCGATACTATATATATTAATCAATCGTCATACTGGGGGGAGAAATATGGCCAGAGGCTTCAACAATTTTATGAAAGGCATAAGTATGGGCGCCATGGTCGGTATCGCAGTCGGCGCCGTGGGCTCCATGTATATGCGTGCCAACAAAAAAAGCATCAAAAAGAATGTTGGCAAGGCGCTTCGCAATGTCGGCAATCTGGTTGATGATGTTTCGGGAATGTTTTAGGATTCTTCATCTGATAGGTTTAATCGTAAAGACCGGTCGTTGGATCAAAGATAACCTCATGTTTGAGGTTAAAATCTGAATGAATTCGTTTCTACTCAAACAAACCCCTTCCGATACCGGAGGGGGGATTTGTTTGTGTTCTGTTTAAAAACCGGCATTCTGCGGCGGTATTAACCATGTTCGGTGCAGTATTCGGGGAGAAATTCCGGTTTGTACACCCCGACGGATGTCTTGGGGCAGACGGCCGTGGCAAGTTTTCCGGTTTTGTAGCAGTATTTGGTCTCTACCGTATTGCCCTTTTTGTCAAAGCCCTTTTTTGGGAGCCCCGAGTGGATAGCGGTCATGGCTTTTTTCCAAAGATTTTTTGCGGCAGCGCTTTGGTATTCGCTCATAATATCGTTGTTGTCGTAGCCGAACCAGCAAGCCCCCACAAAATAGGGTGTGCCGCCCGTGAAGTAAAAGTCCTTGTTATCGTTGGTGGTACCGGTCTTGCCAAAGGTTTCAAAGCTGCCGATCTCCTGCCCTCTGGCGGTCGCAACCCCGGGGCTGCCGTTGATAACCCGCTGGAGAAGGCGGTTCATAATATATGCCGTGTCCTCGTCAATCGGCTGATTGGACTTCGGCCTGTGTTCGAGAATGACCTCGTCGTTGCGCTTGACGCGGTAAAACGAATATGGCTTGTTGTAAACCCCGCCGTTGCCGAAAATCTGATATGCCGCCGCCATTTCGATGCATTTGACGCCGTAGGTAAACCCTCCGAGGGTCATCGGCGAATAGTCGATGTCGGTGTGTATTCCGTCGGCCAGACGGGCGGATTTCACAAGGGTCGTAAAATGCAGCTCCTTGGTGAGAAAATCAAACGAGCGCTGGGGGGTCAGCTTGGTCATTATCTGGGCGGGGATGGTGTTTAGGGAGCGCTGGAGGGCTTCCTCAACCGGCATGGGCGAGTATTTGATGTTTTTATGATAGTTGTCGGGCCATTTTTTCCCGTTTGACAGGGTTATCTTGTCGTTGGTAAAAATGGTCGAGTAGGTAATCAGACCGTATTTTATCGCGGGCGCATAGGTGGCGATCGGCTTTATGGCCGAACCCGGCTGTCTTGTCGAGGCTATCGAGCGGTTAAGCACCCGGTTTGCCGTCTTCTCTCCCCTGCCCCCGACGGTTGCGACAATACGCCCGTCATAATCGATAATCGCGATTGCCGCCTGCGGCTCCTCTTCATCCCCTTTTCTGTGCGCCGGGTAGTTCTTTTCGTTTTCAAAAACCTGCTGTACCGCAGCCTGCTGCTCGGGGTTCTTGGCCGAATAGATTGTCAGGCCGCCGTAGTAAAACATCTGCTCGGCATAATCCTCGGAGTAGCCGTAGGTCTCCACCAGGCCGTTAATCACTTCGTCTGTAATCATGTCGTTGTAGTAATCCTGGACATCAATAACCTTCATGCTGCTTTTGAAGAAAAGCTCCTGATTGTACGCCTGTTTGTATTCCTCGGCGTTGAGATAGCCCTCTTCGTACATCTTGTAAAGAACTACACGCTGCCGCTGGATGGCGTTGTCGGGATGGAGATACGGGTTGTATTTCGATGGGTTTTGGGTGATGCCCGCAATCAGAGCGCATTCGGCGACATTGAGGTCCTCGACCTCCTTGGCAAAGAAATAGTTGGCGGCGGCGCCCACACCCGAAACCCTGCCGAGGGGAAGAATATTGAGATATGCCTCGAGGATATCCTCCTTTGTGGAATAGTGCCTTTCCATCTTTATGGCGCGGAATATCTCGCGCACCTTGCGGGTTATCGAGGTTTCGTTGTCCTTGGTCAGGTTTTTGATAAGCTGCTGGGTTATAGTAGAGCCTCCGTACTCGTTATCCCTGAAACGAAAGATAAGGTTGGCGAAGGCCGAAACCGTTCTTTTCCAGTCCACCCCGTAATGCTCCTTGAAGCGCTCATCCTCGATGGCAATCACGGCGTTTTGCATATCGACGGGAATCTCGTGAAAACTCTTCCATATTCTGTTGGCGCCCTGTACCCGCTGTTCCTCGACAAAATCGTTGTCGTTGTTCGGGTTCCCGTTCTTCTTCAGCACCTTGATGATGCTGCTTTGGTTCTGGTTGATGACCTTTAAATCCGGAATTCCTTCCGAGCCGTCAAAGTTTGTGATTACATAGGCAAACATAACACATCCAGCGATGCTGGCGGTAAGCGTTCCGATAAGAAATATGGTCAAAATGCCCTTCAGGCATACCTTTAACGCCTTGAGGGCGATATTTCCGGTTTTTTTATTGAATATCTTTTTAAATGCGCCGTTTGCGGATGCCTTGGTTCGGGTACTTCTCATAAAGCCACCCGCCTCCTTTTTATGATAGATTCCGGGGTGATAAGCATCGCCCCATATTATAAAAACGCAAGATTATCTTATAGCACAAACAACCAATTGTCAAATGTCAATTTTGTAATACTGTCCAATAGGAAAGCGGGAAATGCGCTTATCCTGATTAACGCTTAAATATTCAGGAAATAATAGGGTAATACTAATTTTAAGTAATAAAGGAAACGGAAGGTGAGTTTATGAACAGGCGCGCGATCGCAGCCCTTTCGGCCGCAGGGGTTTTGGTTCTCGCTGTCGGAATATGGGCGTTGCTCCGCAAGACAGACCGGCCTGTGACTTCGGAGCCTTCTCCAACCATAACCACCCAAGCTCCCGCCATAACCGAGGCGGCGACCACCACCGCGACGACAAGCGCCAAGCCGTTGTATATAATAGGCGCGTGGGAGGACAGGCTTGCCGTCTTTGTTCCGCCCGACGACGCCCCCGACAGGATTTACGACGTCTATCTGTCGTCCCTGCCCGAGGACCAGCAGCAAAGGCTGAGGGAGGGTATTGAAATCTATGACGAGCAGACCTTCGCTTCGCTTATCGAGGATTATACAAGTTGAGCGCATAAAGATTCCCGAAGAACCATGTCTTCGGGAATCTCTGGTAATAATATTTATTATTTTGCCAGTACTCCGGTTTCATTCTCGATTACAATAAGAATCTGCTCCTCCATGCCGGTCTGGGCATTGATATAAACCAGCACGTGCTCGTCGTTTTGTCCGCGGCAGAAAAATTCATGGCAGAGTATTTCGCTCAAACCCTCGGACGGTATCAGCGCCAGTTCATGCGATTCCACCCTAAGACGCTCGCTCAGTATATCCCGCGCCTGCTGTTCGGTTATCTTAACGGCGGGGAGGTTCCGGTCGGTATGGTTCATTATATACCCCTTGGCATCATAGGAGACCACCCTGCCGTTGTCAAGCGCGACGCCCACCTTAATCAAATCGGGGTATAATATAACGCCGTTTTGGGTGGCGGCAAAGTTGACGGTCAGCACCCCGTTGTTTACTGCGTAGTAGCGGTATTTGAATCCGGTCAGCCCCCGGTCGGTCAATGCCTTTTGCGCCAGCTTTACGGCCTCGTCGGTTGAGATGGTCGGCTCGCCGACATTGCGCGAATCGAGAAAATGGTCGACAATCGCGCCCGCCTTTGTGACCGAGACAGTCATGCTGCCCGAGGTGAAATCATAGGTCGGCACCCTGCCCGCCGTATCTCCGGTGTGCTTGAGACCGTCAACCTTGGAGGCCTCCTTTGCCGCCTGCAGGGCCCTATCGACCGAAACATCCTTCATGTCTTTTATATATTTGGGCTTTTGCTGCAGGATATGGTCGGAAAACGGCCCGTCGTAAATCATGGTCGGATAGTCTGTAAAACCGTCCTCAATCTCCTTGAATCCGCTCTCGACATTCGGGCTGTCGACGTCCTTCTGCTTTTTAACCGTCGATTTGACCTCGCCCAGCCTGAGCCTGCCGCTTTCGAGATCGCTTATCATCCCGTCAATCTGGCGCGAAACGGTTTCGGCGTAATCCGAAAGCCTGTCCAGCGTTTTAAGCTCCTCCTCGGTAATCGAGCCGCCCGCCGCCACCCGGTCGGAGAGCGACGAACAGAAGTTGCCCACCTGGGAGAGAAACTTGCTGGTTGAGGTTATCTGCTCGCCGGTCACGGGCAGGCGCGCCAGCGCGGATTTGGCGTTGTCCGCGTCGGTACAGAGCTTGGATGAGAGCCCCTCAAGCTGTTTCGGGGTTGTCGCGTATTGTCCCTTATCAAGGGTGGTGCTCAGGTCGCTCAGATATTCGGACAACTCGTTTAGCGCCCGCTGGAATGAATATTCGACCGAGGTGCGGTAGTCCCTCGCCAAGGCATAGGAGGTGATGGATGTGGCTGTCAGCGCCGCGACCAGCGCAACGGTGTAGCTGATTATACGCACGAGGGCGCGGCGACCCAGCCTGCGTTTTGCATTCATACAGATTGCCCCATTTCTTCGGTTTTGTGCTTATTTTTTCCTAAATAATAAAACATATTAAGGAAATTTCTGCTTTATGCCGATTGGGGCTGATTAACCCGTTCTATTGCCTGCTGTCGCGCAGGGCATAGGTGGCGAAATATAGAATACCCGCTATAAGCACTATCATGGGGCCTGTCGCGGCGAACGAATTCTGATATGAAAACCAAAGCCCGAGCAGACCGGAAAACAGTCCGAAAATCAGGGTGATGAGCAGGTAGCTCCGGGTGTTTCTCGCGACATGGCGGGCGGCCGCGGCAGGCAGTATCAGCATGGCGTTGATAAGCAGCAGTCCGACCCAGTGTATCGCCAGCATGACAACCGCCGCCACAACCACAACAAAAAGGTTGTCCAGCAGGCGTACCGGAATGCCCTTGGTCTTTGACAGCGAGGGACTTATGCTGATTGCCTGAAACCTGTTAAAGCAAAAAAGCCATAAGACGGCGACAGCCGCTAAGGTTGCCGCGAGGATTATGATTTCGTCCCCGGTTATGCTTAAAATGTCCCCTATCAGCAGGCTTTGGTATCTCGAAAAGCTGCCGCCGCGCGAGAGCAGGACAAGCCCCAGCGCCACCCCGCAGGACGAAAACACCCCTATCACGGTGTCGGTGGACGAAAGGCGGGAGTGCCGTATCCGGTTCATAATCAGGGCGAACAGCAGGGCAAAGACAATCATGGCGGGCTTATAGTCGGACATGCCGAGTATGACCCCGACACCGACACCTGTCAGGGCGGAGTGACCCAGCGCGTCCGAGAAAAAGGCCATGCCGTTGTTGACGACCAGTGTTCCCAGCATTGCGAACAAGGGCATTATCAGAACGACCGCAAAGAAGGCGTTCCGCATGAATTCATATTCCCACCAGCCGAACAAAAGCTCGCTCATAATTCGCCATACCTTTCTTAGAACACTTAGGCGGTTATTTTCCTTCCGCCGCAAGTGGAGGGTTGGGAAACACCCTTTTAAAATCGTCGCTTCCGAAAACCTCGTCGGGGGTACCGGTTTTCACCGTCCCGCGGTCGAGAAGCAGCACATGGTCGGCATAGCTGCGAACAAATTCAAGGTCGTGGGAAACCATTATGATAACCATATCGCTGGTTTCCTTAAGACCGTTCAGAATACGATAGAAAATCCGGAGCCCCGCCCGGTCAACCCCCGAAACAGGCTCGTCCAGAATCAGAAGGTCGGGTTTGGGCAGGGTAGCGGCGGCAAGAAGCGCCCTCTGGAGCTCCCCGCCCGAAAGCTGACCCAGCTTTTTATCGAGCAGCCCCTCGGCGTTGAAGGCGGCAAGATGCTCCCGCAGCTTTTTTACCGTTTTGAGGCGGCGGGGCAGGAAAACCGGGTATCTCGAGGTCAGCGACGCCAGCATATCGTAAACAGTGGCGGGCGAGCCGCCGTCAATCTGCAGGGACTGGGGCACATAGCCGATACGCAGTCCTTTCACCGGAGTATCGTCATGGCCGCTGAACAGTATGTTCCCGGTATGCTTTACCTCACCCAGAATGGCTTTTAACAGGGTTGTTTTGCCGGAGCCGTTTCTGCCGATAATTGCGGTAAGCTCGCCGCAGTGGGCGTGCATATTTACGTCGCGAATCAGGAGGTTGTCCCCGAACGCAACCGATATATGCTGTATCTTCAGACAGTGCAGACCGCAGGCCATATATGCACCATGTCCTTTCCGGATTTCATGCCAAGGCGGCATAAAACCAAACTTCTTGCAGGCTACTTTACCTGTTTTAACTGCTCGAGATTGCCGCGCATTGCGTCAAGCCAGACGTCGCCGCCGTCGCCGGTCACCGCCGTGTCCAGACTGAGCTGCCGGCTGAAAGATGCCTTTTCGGCAACCGAGTTATATTCCGAATCGTATTGGCTGTCGTACAGCAAGAGCACGCTTCCGGCCTGCTCGGCGGCATTTGCCGCTTTTGCGAGCTCGGCGGCCGAGAGCGCGGTCTCTCCGGCTGACAGCAAGGCAATTACATTCAGTCCAAGCTCGTCCGCAAGATAGGCCAGGGAATCGTGGAACAGGATGCAGTTTTTTGTCGGCAGAGCAGCTGTCGCGGCCAGCAGCTCTGCCCTCAGCGACTCTATCTTGGATATATATCTTTCGGCGTTTTCTCTGTATCGGTCGGCGTGTTCGGGGTCAATCCCGATAAGCCCGTCGCGCAGGTTTTCCACCTGCTTTTTGTAAAAGGACGGGCTTGTCCAGATATGCTCGTTGTATGTTCCGTCGTGCTCATTGTGTTCGTCGTGTTCGTCATGGTGATGGTCTGCCCTTTTAAGGGCAATTCCGTTTGAGGTATCTATTATATTAAGCTTGGGGTACTGCTTTTTAACGTTTCCGAGAAAGCCTTCCGCCCCCGCTCCGTTAATCACAAGAACATCGGCTTTTGAGAGGGTGACGGCATTATCGGGGGTCATCTGGTAGTCGTGCATACATCCGGTCTGAGGCGGGACAAGGTTTTCCACCTCTACCCCGCCAACCCCGTCGGTCACCTGCAGCGCCGCGCCGTATACCGGCAAAAACGAGGCGACGATATTAAGGCGGGCGCTGTTTTTGTTAAACCCGCCCGTCAGCGCCGTAATTGCAGCCGCCGCAAGCGCCAGCAGCACCATAACCGCAAAGACCATAGCCAGTCTTTTTTTATACGAAGCCGTCATTCGGTAAACCGACCTCTTCTCTTAATAAGAACGAGTTGCAATAACAGTATACATTATTTAACATCGTTGTCAAGCGGGTTTTGCCATTTCCTGACTCTATGAGCATGTCGACAAATGCGGTCCTTTAATATATAGTTATACTATTGTCCGCAATATACACACCGAAGCAACACGGGCGCGGGCCAGAAAAGTCTGTGCTAATATTTGACACGACGGTATATATTTAGATATAATGAACCCTCACCCTTCTTTCCCATGAAAGGATTGAACATTATGGGATTTTTAACCCTGTTGTTAATCGCGGTCGGACTGTCGATGGACGCTTTTGCCGT